>JAKBHH010000119.1 GCA_021836865.1 Acidobacteriota bacterium | reverse complement strand
GATGAATTTCATTTTCCAGGTCGCTGGCCAGTATCACCTCGTCGTTCACCACCGCAACCACGCGGTCCAGCACCACCGGCGCCGTTGCCGCCTGCGCCCATGCGCCCAGCGGAAGCATAGCGGCCGCACAGATTCCGGCACAGGCAAGGCGCACCATCATGCCCGCCGTTGCCTTCCCGCTTTGTCCGCGTCTCACCATCAGAATGTCTGCCCCAGACTGAAAATGAAGTTGAAGTGTCTCGCCTCGCCCACCTGTGGTTGAGAGGCCGGCCTCGGCAGCGAGTAATTGATATTGACAGGAAATATCGGAGGATTCAGGTTATAGCTGAAGTCCAGCCGGATCGGTCCAACCGGCGTATGGTAGCGCAGGCCAAGTCCCGGCGCATGCGAGAAATAGTTGAAGTTGCACTGCCCCTGCACGCCAGTCGAAGTCGAGGGCCCGGTCGGAATCGGATCGGCAAGACTTGTCGTGTTGCCGCTGTTGTTCAGCACTTTGCATGCATCGCGATTCGGCTGATGAATTCGCATCGCACTCACCCACGCCTCGCCCGCGTCCGTGAAGACATTGCCCATGTCGTGGAAGAGCACAAAGCTCAGTGAGTTCCCAAGCCACGGCAGGTTCGGCGGCGGCAGGCGCAGTTCCGTGCTGTTCATCAGCGCGCCTGCGCCCCCGATCGGAAAACCGGTCTCCGGGTCGCGGGGTCCGGCCGCATTCACTGCAAAGCCGCGCAGCGAGATCGGTCCACCCGCATAGATCCGCTCCGGCAGCGGAATCAACTCATCGGAAGCAGGCCCGTAAGCCCGCTCCTGCGCGTAGCGCGTGTTGCGCGCCAGCACGATCCGCCCGTGATCCAGGCCAAAGTAATTCGAGTGCGACACATCCAGCCGGTTGAACTGCGCCTGGGCCCCAAATGTGTGATTCGAGAGAAACTCCTGAAAGCTCAGATACGTTCCGCGATGCGCATCCAGGGGCGAATCGCGCGTGTCGCGAATCCAGGTAAAGCCCGGCCCGCCCACGCGCACTGCCGCGGCAAGCTGCGGAATGGCCGCCGGATACACCTGCAGGCTTTCTGACGCAACCTTCACCCGCCGGAAATCAAATTCATAAATGAACGTGTTCGCGCGCGAAATGCCCGCGCTCGGCGCATTGAAATTCTCCGTCACGCGCAGCCCCGCATCCAGCTTTGATGCAACGTAGGTCGTCACGTCCTGGCTGTTGGCATATCCGCCGGTAAACGTCAGCCCGAAGCTTTTGTTCCCGTGAAAATGGGGGTTCTGGTACACAAGATCGATGTTCTGCTCCAGCAGGCCGTATGTTCCCTGGATCGATGCCGATTGTTCCCGGCCAAAAAGATTGTTGCGCGTCACGCTGCCCAGCACGCGCGGGCTGATGCCGGTCTTGCCATTCGGATTGCAGGGCGTACCCGTCACCTTGAACCCCGCGCAGTTGTTCTGCGGCTGTCCCGTCTGCGTCTCAAAGCCAAATCCATAGGTCAGCGCCCAGCGACGCGCCTCCGTTGTCTGCACAAGAACCGTCTTGAATGTCTCCGCGCCCCGCGGATTCTCGATCGCGGTCCGTACCTCATTGAACAGCGCAAAGTTGTAAAGGTTGCTCTGCGTCTCAGCCAGCGCGGACTGGTCCAGCGGATCACCCGCATGAAGCGTAATCGCCCGAGCCACCGTCGAATCGCGCGTGAAATGCAGTCCGGTCAGCAGCACATTCCGTACAAAAATCTGCTGGCCCTCGTGAATCTGAAACGTCACATCCACCAGGCCGCCGTCCTTGGGATCGGGCGTCTGCGCTACGCTCACCTGCGCCTGGTCAAAACCCCGGCTCAGATAGTCCGTCAGCAGAGTATCGCGATCGCCGGCAAGGTTCTGCGGAGAAAGAAGCTGTCCCGGAGCCGTATTCAGCAGCGGCAACAGCTTGCTCGTCTCCACATGCTCATTCCCGATCATTTCCACGGCTCCCACGCGCTGCTGCGCTCCTTCCACGATGTTGTAGACGATCGACAACCCAGCGGGTTTGCGGCTCGCGCTGCCATGCGGCGGCGTCACCTGGCTCACATCCGGGCTCACCGTCACCCGCGAAAACCCGTTGTTCTGGTAAACCGCCTGCAGCGCGCTTACATCAGCCGCCACAAGCGCCTGGCTGTAACTGCCATGATGATCCAGATAGTCAGCCGCGCGCACGCTCAAAAGATCCTTCAGCGTTGCAGCATCAAAGTAGTGGTTGCCCGCCACCGCCACCTTCTCCACCCGCCGCCGCAAGCCCAGATCCACCGTGTACACAATGTCCACCTCGTCGGGCCGCGGCGTCAGCCGTCTGTGGCTCACCTTCACGTCAAAGTATCCCTGGCGTTGAAAGTAGTCCCGGAGCCGCCGGTTGCCCTCGTTCAGCAGATCCTCGTCCACCGTGCCCTCTTCATACACTGGAACGGCTCGCTTCACCCGGTCCGGGTCGATGCTTGCCCCCTCCACGCGCACCGTCACCACCGGGCCCCGTGTTGCGGAAAAGTGAAAGTTCGCCAGATCCGTTGCCGGCGCATAATCCTGCGCCGTCAGCTTGATCTCCGCCTCCAGATGGTTCTCCTTCTGGTAGCGCTTCAGCACGCCCGACAGCGCGCGGTCTGTCGTCTCGTGATTCACTCGCGCTCCAGGGTGTAGACGCGCCAACCGCCGGAACTCCGACACACTCATCCCGGGATCCCCGGTAACTTGCACATCGCCCACCCGCGCCTGTGGCCCGGGAGTCACATGAAACGCAATATCCACCAGTTGCTCTTCAGGATGCTCCACGAAGGTCTGCGTAATCACCGGCTCGTGAAATCCACTGTCCGCAAGCGTTGCCCGCATCTGCGCCAGTCCCGCATCCAGTCGCGTCGTGCTGAAGCGCGTCCCGGCCGTCAAGCGGCTTGCATACTCCAGTTGTGTGTTCAGTGTCGCGCCCTTCGCGCCGTCCACGGTCACCAGCCCGATAAAGCGGCTCGGCTTGCCCCTGAAGATCAGCCCAACCCCGTCCGCTTCTCGCCTGCCCACCACCTCTACCGTTTCAAACAAGCCCGTCGCATACAGTTGGCGAAGGCTCGTTGCCAGCTTCTCTTCGCTCAGCGGATCTCCCACCCCCTGCGCCAGATGCTGCGGCAGGGGGTTCAGCCGCGTCGCCGTCACGTTTTCAAAAGAGATGCTGCTCACCGGCTCACCGGCCCACCGCGCTGCCGGATCCTCCGCCTTCACCTTGCGGATCTTCGGCTGCGCCGCGCCGCTCGCCGCGGCCTGCGCCCAGCCTCCTGGCACGCACAGCCCCGTAACGCTCCAAACCGCCAGCAGCACGCCGAGCCACAACTGACCGCCCCATCGTACCGCCGACCTCTTCGTCAAAATCATTTCTCCTGGAAATGCGCAAGGAATCACGCCGTCTGCCGTCGCTTCGTGCCACCCTTGACGTCCACCTTGCAGGGCCTTTGGGCTACTTTCTCCATTACCCACCGCTGCACCTTATACTAACGAGGATAGGTGCGCGGCGCAGCATCACAACGTCTGATGTTCCGCTATCGCAAACAAAGGAATTGCATGCCCCGTCCCACCTCCCTCAAGCGCGTCCAGGGTGCGCAGTCGGCTGAGCCGCCGGATGCCCGCGGCAACCTGCCGAACCACGCTCCCGTTGCACCCACCTACCCGCAGGATGAGGCCCTCGCCCGAGCTCAGGCCGGAGACCATCAGGCTTTCGCTCAGCTGTATGCCCTCCACAAGCGCCGCATCTATTCCCTCTGCCTCCGCATGGTCAACAACGTTGCCGAAGCAGAAGACCTCACCCAGGAAGCATTCCTCCAGCTGCACCGCAAAATCGCCACCTTCCGCGGAGACTCAGCCTTTTCCACCTGGCTTCACCGCCTCGCCGTCAACGTGGTCCTCATGCACCTCAGGAAAAAGGGCCTGCAGCTCACCTCGCTCGATGAGGCCATGGAACCCACCCACGACGAGGGGCCCGGACGCAGCTTCGGTGCGCCCGATCTCTCCCTCACCGGCTCCATTGACCGCCTCGCACTTGAACGCGCCGTCGCAGACCTCCCCGCAGGCTACAGGCTCATCTTCGTTTTGCACGACATTGAAGGGTACGAGCACAATGAAATCGCCACCATGCTTGAGTGCTCCATCGGCAACAGCAAGTCTCAGTTGCACAAGGCAAGGCTCAAGCTGCGTGATGCGCTGCGCACCACTAGTCGAAGGGAGGGCGGTAAATGACCAACAATCCCGGTAACATGAGTTGTGAACAGTTCCAGGCGCAATTGGCAGACCTGATCGGTTCCGGAGAAGATGCCAGCCGCCATCCCCATCTGCTCACGTGCTCTCGATGCCGTGCCCTGCTCGCCGACCTTGAAACCATCGCCGAGGCGGCGCGCCAGTTGCTGCCCGCCGAACTGCCCAAAGACGACCTCTGGGAGCGCATCGAGTCGGCCATTCAAAAGGAAGAGACCTCGCGGCAACAGGATTAAGAAATCTCTCAGAGCCTGCATAAAAACTCGCAGCTTTGAATAGGCCATAGCTCCAGCCGTGCTGCAAATGCCCCTGAAGCAACGCGGGCTTTAGCCCCCGGGGAAATGTGGCTCCGTGGCGCCACGCCGCATCAGCGATTCCCGAAAGGGCTTAATACCCTTGCGCCACCAGCCACGCCTCTGTCAGATCCAGCTCTGGCTTCCGGGCGTCCCCGTTCTCGATGCCGAGACCCGGGTTTTGAAGCAGTTGCTGATGCGCCAGCTTCACCAGCACATCCGCCTCCACATTTACCGGCGCGCCCCGCGTCAGCGTATGCAGATTCGTCCGCCAATACGTCAACGGAAGAATCGCGACCGTCACCGTCTCGCCGTCAAAGTCCGCGATCGTCAGACTGATGCCCTCAATCGCTACTGAACCCTTCGGCACCATCCACTGCCGCACGCCTTCCGGCGCGCGTACTTTCAGCGTCCAGTCCGTCGTCTCTTTGTTGAATTTCGGATCAGACCGAGCAATGACCGGCTCCAGCGCCGTCATCTCCCCGCAGCCGTCCACGTGCCCCTGCACAATATGCCCGCCCAGCGGGCTACCAGCCGCAGTCGGCAGCTCCAGGTTTACCTTTGCGCCGGCCGCCAGCGACCCCAGCGAGGTCTTGTCCAGCGTCTCCTGCGCCAGATCGGCGTGGAAGTACGTCGGGTCCACGTCCAGCGCCGTCAGGCACACCCCGGAAACCCCCAGCGAATCGCCCTCGCGCAACCGCGCTGCAATGCCGGGAGCCTCGACCGTAATCCGCCGCACCCCGCCCCGGTCCGTCAGGCTGACCAGGGTTCCCGTCTGCTCAATGATGCCGGTAAACATGGTTCTAGTGTAAAGGAGAAGAGGAGCGCCCTAGTCGGCTGCTTCTTCCGCAGGACTTTCCGTGGCCAGCACAGGCCGACTCGTCAGGGCGCGATAGGCAAAGAACAGTTTCGTCCGCCAGCGCAGAATCATCCCGAACGCCAGCAGGTAGAAAAGCCCGCCGGTCTGCTCCAGTGTCATATACGAGTCGAGGTAGCCGCGCGCGAAGTACCGCACCGCCGCCAGCACAATCACCACAGTAAAGAATGCGCTGGAGCGCTTCATCATGATCGCGTCGCCCTCGCGCTTCAGCCGCGACGTCAGCAGCAGGGGATACGCAAATACAATCGCGCCGACCAGAAAGGCAGCCAGCCCCCACATCCACGGCACACGAAACGCCGGCACTATAAACATGCAGAACCCCGTCGACATGCCCAGCGGCGGCATCACAATCTTCTTCGCCGTCATCGCGGTGCGGCCCTCGCGAACCCGCCAGGCCAGCACGCCGCACAGGCCGACAAGGGATACAACCGCCGTGACGACTGGAGACACAACCATCAAGCCTACCTCTTCAAAAAAAACGAGTGAACGAAACATGCGGACTCAGGGAAAGCCAGCACCTTCATTCTATTGGATGCAGCAAACCGGCAGTCCGCGTCATCGCTCCTGCGCCGCCGGCCAGGGATCGCGCAGCAGTGAGCACAGGCCCAGGTCATTCCCGTAGCGCTCCACCTCCACCTCGGCCATGCGCACAAACTGTCCCATGCCACGAAAGGCCGGCACCGCGTCCGAGCCCATAATCTGCGGCGAAACAAACAGATGCACGCGATCCACCAACCCCGCGTCCAGCAGCGCCGTGTTCAGGCGCGTGCCTGTCTCTGTCAGCAGCGTCAGGATGCCCTCTGCACCCAGCGTGTCCAGCACATTGCCCAGCGGTACGCGTCCCGCCTCGGCGGGCAGTATCTCCACGCGCACCCCGCGCCGGCGCAGCTCGTCAATTCTGGCCGCGTCGTGAGAGACGGTAAAAATCACCAGATCATTCTGCGCGCCACGCACCATCTTCGAATCCAGCGGCATACGAAGCGCCGAGTCCAGCACCACCCGCAGCAGCGGCCTCCGCCTGCGCAGCCCGCTACGGTCCGTCAGCATCGGGTCGTCGGCCAGCACCGTGTCTACGCCCGTCAGCGCCGCATCGGCCTGCCAGCGCAGCGGCTGCACCGCCGCACGCGCCGCTTCGCTGGTGATCCAGTAAGGCTCGCGCTTCCAGTGGTGTCCGGCAGGCGGCGCAATCCTGCCATCCAGAGTCATCGCCACCTTCATCAGCACCAATGGCCGCCTGTGCTGGCTCCAATGCGCAAACCCCTCATTCAGCCGCCGCGCGTCCCTTTCGCACAACCCCGCCTCGGTCTGAAGGCCCGCCACACGCAAGTGGTCGAGTCCATGTCCGGACACCTGAGGATTGGGATCGATCGTCGCAGCCACCACGCGATCCAGCCCCGCCGCGATCAGCGCCGCGGTGCACGGCCCCGTGCGGCCCATGTGGTTGCAGGGCTCCAGCGTCACATACGCCGTGCCGCCCCTCACCCGCTCGCCTGCGTGTTGCTGCGCCACGCGCAAGGCCACAATCTCCGCATGATCCAGCAAGTCGTACTCGTGCCATCCCTCGCCTACCACCTGCCCCGCGCGGTCCAGAATCACACAGCCCACGGCGGGATTGGGTGAGGTCACAGCGATTCCGCGTCGCGCCAGTTCCAGCGCCCGCTGCATCCAGTACCGGTCTCGTTCAAGGGTTTCCATGCTCATCCCAGCAGCGCATCCACAAAATCAGCAGGCGAAAACTCCAGCAGGTCCGTCATCTTTTCGCCCACGCCCACAAACCGCACCGGCAGGTTCAACTCGCGCGCAATCGCCACCGCAATGCCGCCCTTGGCGGTGCCGTCCAGCTTGGTCAGGACAATGCCTGTCACGCCGGCAGCTCGTGTAAACAGCCGCGCCTGCTGCAGTCCGTTCTGGCCCGTCGTCGCGTCCATCACCAGCAGCACCTCGTGCGGAGCGCCCGGAATCAGCTTCGCCGCCGTGCGGCGCATCTTGTCCAGCTCGTCCATCAACCCGGTCTTGGTGTGCAGCCGCCCCGCCGTGTCCACAAGCAGTTCGTCGATCTTCCGCGCCTTCGCCGCGCTCGCCGCGTCATACAGCACCGCCGCCGGATCGCCGCCCTGCCGCGTCTTGATCATCTCCACGCCACTGCGCCCCGCCCACACCTCAAGCTGCTCAATGGCTGCCGCGCGAAAGGTGTCTGCCGCGCACAGCAGCACCGTCTTGTTCTGCGCGCGATGCCAGGCAGCCAGCTTGCCCGCCGAGGTAGTCTTGCCCGTCCCGTTCACACCCACCAGAAACGTCACGTTGGGCGGCGCATCGGGTAAGAGAACCGGTCGCTGCGGAGCCTCCAGAATCGCCCGCAACTGCGCCTTCAACAGCTCGCGCAGCTCGGCCCCGCCGTCAATCGCCTGACGCTTCGCCCGCTCCCGCAGCGCTTCCAGAATCTCCGTCGTCGTCTGCACGCCGATGTCACTCGTCAGCAGCGCCGCCTCCAGATCCTCCAGCGCAGCTTCATCCACGGTCCGCGTCAGCGAAACCAGGTCTTCAATCTTCGCGGAAAACGACTCGCGCGTCCGCGTCACGGCCTGCTTCATCCGGCCAAAGAAGCCGATTTTCGCCGCTCCCTCCGGCTCCGCTTCCGGAGGATCGTTCTTGCCGCCAAACAGCTTGATCATGGGTGGGTCCAGGCTCAAGTTTAGTGCATTCGCTCGAATCAACGCGACCGGCCACGACGGTTCGGCAACTCTGCAGGCTCACCATCCCATCCGGGCCTTTTTTCGTCAAGGCCCGGATGGAAAGCCGACCGCCGTCCGCAATGCGCTTGCGGTGTCGTGATGTTACTTCTTGAAGACCTTGGTAAAGCCGGCGCCGGCATCGGCGTCTTCCACCACTGCGACGGTGTTAAGCTCCAGCACATCCGCCCACTTCGCCGCACCCTCAAAAAGCACCGCGGCATTGTTTGTCCCGTACAGCGCAAAGCCGCCGTTGCAGTCCGCTCGGTGCCGGCGACCCACCAGGGTCACACCCGCCGGTGTTCCTTCGGTTGTCAGAAAACGGTCAACGGCGGGTCGCAAGGTTCCAGGGACCACAGTCCCGGTTTCCATGAATTTCATCATCATCGTCCTCCATGTTGCTGCAATTGTCGCGATGATTGTTGCGGGGGAAGAGGTCTCGGCGTTGCGGAGTCCGCTAATCATAGGCCGAAACCAGGCAGCAGGCGGCGGCTCCTATCAAAAAATGCTGGCCTTTCCCAGGTGATTTCAGGAAGAATGCGGAGAGCAGTCGCTCTCCTTTCCCAGGCGCCTGCGCAGAGATAAAGGAGCCCATCAACGATGAGCAAGGTGCGTGTATTGGTCGGAACGCGCAAAGGCGCGTTCATCCTCTCCTCTGACGGCAACCGTAAGGACTGGCAGGTCTCTGGCCCGCATTTTCCCGGCTGGGAGATCTACCACATGAAGGGTTCGCCCGTGGACCCCGAGCGCATTTACGCTTCGCAATCCAGTGGATGGTTCGGGCAGATTCTCCAGCGCTCCGACGATGGCGGAAAAACCTGGGCGCCTCCCGGCGGCGAGGCCATTCCCACCCCCGGCCCGCCAAAGCCCATCAGCAACCGCTTCGCCTATGACGTCTCCGCGGAAACCGGGGCTCCCCTGACCACGCACATGTGGTACGACGGCACGCAGCATCCATGGGAGTTCAAGCGTGTATGGCACCTCGAACCCTCGCTCACGGACGCCAATGTTGTCTACGCAGGCGTGGAAGACGCCGGCCTCTTCCGCTCCACAGACGGCGCCGCCAGTTGGCAGGAACTCTCCGGTCTGCGCGGCCACGGCACGGGGCCAAAGTGGCAGCCTGGCGCGGGCGGCATGTGCCTGCACACCATCCTCCTTGACCCCTCGAACCCCGACCGCATCTACATCGCCATCTCTGCAGCAGGCGCTTTCCGCACAGACAATGGCGGCAAATCCTGGAAGCCTATCAACAAGGGCCTCGTCTCCGACTTCATGCCCAATCCCACCGCGGAGGTCGGTCACTGCGTCCACCAGGTCGCCATGCATCCGTCGCGTCCAGACACTCTTTTCATGCAGAAACACTGGCATGTCATGCGGTCTGACAATGCCGGCGACAACTGGACAAAAATCAGCGGCAACCTGCCCACCGACTTCGGCTTCGTCATCGACGTCCATGCACACGAGCCGGAGACCCTCTACGTCGTCCCCATAAAAAGCGATTCGCTCCACTTTCCCATCGACGGCAAACTCCAGGTCCACCGCTCCCGCACCGGCGGAAACGAGTGGGAGCCCCTGACCAACGGCCTTCCGCAAAAAGACTGCTACGTCAACGTCCTCCGTGACGCCATGTCGGTGGACAGCCTGGACGACTGCGGCATCTACTTCGGCACCACCGGCGGCCAGGTCTACTGCTCGCCCAACGGTGGCGACAACTGGAAGCCCATTGTCCACGACCTCCCCGCCGTTTTGTCGGTCGAGGTGCAGACGCTGCCATGATTCGGGTACAAATCCCGTACCACCTGCGCTGCCTGGCGCGGGTGGAGGGTGAGGTGACGCTCGATGTCCCCGCGCCCGTCACCATCCGCACCGTCCTCGACGCGCTCGAGGCCCGTTACCCCATGCTCGCAGGCACCGTTCGCGACCACGACACGCAAAGGCGCAGGCCGTTCCTCAGGTTCTTTGCCTGTGAAGAGGACATCTCCCTTGAATCGCCGGACACCCCGTTGCCAGACCCCATCGTGCAGGGCAGGGAACCACTGCTGATTATCGGCGCGATTGCAGGCGGATAGAGCGGAAAATCCCGTCAATGCGATCTAGGCAGTTGCCGGCGCAGGTCTATGATGCGGCCGTTGCAATGCAGGGCTTTGGCGTTTGGGGGAGCTCGTCGAAGATGGCCCGGTACTGGATCATTGCGGCGCGCCACTCTTCGGCGGTGGCATCGACCCGGTCACGGTGAACGACGACAACGTTGCCCGGAAAGGCACGAATGAAGTCCCATGCAAGGGGCATCGCTTTCAATGCAGGGTACCGACCTCAGCCCGTCAGGCCGTCGCCGCCAGTAGCGATTCGGCTTTGGGTTCCGCTTCCACGCCGGCCATGCTCAGCCGCAGCAGCGACCGCACTACGTCCACCGCGGAGTAGCTATCCCGCCCCGGCTCAAGGAACTGTGCAATCGAGTTCAGATCGTCGCCTACGGTCACGAGCGGAGCCTCAACGCTGCCATCTTTGCGCGCCTGCGCGTGACCAATATTGGCCATCAGCGCGTTGCAGAGACACTTGCGACCGACCGTGTCCTCCACCTTGCCGCCCTTGGCAACATAGTTTGCCACCGGCTCGGCCGCGCACCGGTAACCGATCTTGCCATCCTCTGCGGCATACGGCTCACGCAGATAGCCCAGATCGCATACCCGCTTCCGCTCCTGATAAATCGGAAAAGACGAAGCCGTTCCCTCCAGTTGAGCCACCTTGAACGGGAACCCTGTCGGCGAAGCCAGAGGGTCCGTAAATACTTCTCCCAGGCTCGCCCGAGCCTGCGCAATCAATTTTGCCTTCAGGTCCGGCCGCATCCCGGACTCCTCGCTGAACGCGAACGCTGTGCCCACTTGAATGCCGGCCGCGCCTTCGTCCAGCGCCTCGCGAAGCTTCTCCGCGTTCCCATAGCCGCCCGCCAGCCAGAATGGCACGCCCATCTCGCGGAAACCTGCCAGGTCCACGCGATCCCGCTCACCATACACCGGCTCTC
>JAKBHH010000118.1 GCA_021836865.1 Acidobacteriota bacterium | reverse complement strand
CGCGACCTCGCCGGCGTCCTTCGCACCCACCTTCCGGTCTGGTGCCAAGGCACTGCAGCTCCTTCTTCCGTCACCGGATTGACCTTTGTTGGCTGGCAGATGCCCATCGCATGCGGTGGAGTCGCGGTCTTCCCCGACGACATCATTGTCGCCGATGACGATGGCGCCGTCGTCATCCCGGCCGCGCTCCTCGACGAAGTCGTCGAAACCGCAGTCGAGCAGGAAAAGCTCGAAGCATGGATCATCGACGAGGTCCGCTCCGGTCTGCCGCTACCCGGCCTGTACCCGCCCAACGCCGAGACCAAAGCGCGCTATGCGGCCTTTCGCGCTGCACAGAATAAATCAGTAGAATTGCCCCGGTAGAGATCGGAGAGGGAAGCTTGTCATCCGCACCCTACATCGCGCCGAACACCTCCTCCGATCGCGCCGGCGACTCGCTCTACCGCAAGATCGCATGGCGCATCATGCCGATCCTCGTGATCGGCTACATCATCGCCTACATCGACCGTGTCAACGTCAGCTTCGCCAAGCTTCAGATGCTGGGCGATCTCAAATTCAGCGAAAGCGTCTATGGAGTCGGCGCAGGCATCTTCTTTCTCGGCTACTTCGCCTTCGAAATCCCCAGTAACATGATGCTGCACAAAGTAGGAGCGCGAGTCTGGATCTGTCGCGTCGTCGTCACCTGGGGCATCGTCTCGGCACTCACGGCGCTGGTGCGCACGCCCATGCAGTTCTACACCGCACGCCTGCTGCTGGGCGTTGCGGAGGCCGGCTTCTTCCCCGGCATGATCCTCTATCTCACCTACTGGTTCCCAGCGCATCGCCGAGCCGCTATGGTCGCACTCCTCATGGCCGGAAATCCCGTCTCCGGAATCATCGGTGGGCCGCTGTCCGGCTTCATCCTGCATCACTTCGCCGGTAGCAGGCGCATCGCCGGGTGGCAGTCGCTTTTCATCCTGGAGGCCATCCCGGCAATCCTCCTCGGAGTCATCATTTTCCTCTTCCTCGACAACCGTGTCGTCGAAGCCAGGTGGCTCTCTGAACGCGAACGCGCCACCGTAGCCTCCGAAATCCACGAAGAAGCCGCCTCAAAAACCCACGTCTCGCTTCGCTCCGTGTTTGCCAGTCCAAGCATCTGGCTCTTCGGCGCAACCTTCTTCGGCATGGAGATGGGCTCCTATGCCATCGGTTTCTGGCAGCCCACCATCATCCGCCAGACCGGCGTCAGAGACCCCTTCCATATCGGCCTCCTCACTGCCATCCCATACACCTGCGCGCTTCTCTGCATGATGTTTGCCGCACGCCACTCCGACAAAACTCGCGAGCGATGCTGGCACATCATCGTGCCCAACATTCTGGCTGCAATCGGTTTTATCCTTTGCACTCAAGCCGGCAGCAACACGCCCATCGCGATGCTCGGTCTCGTGCTCGCTGTCGCCGGCGTGATCACGGGACTAGCGATGTTCTGGGCGCTTCCCACAGCGTTCCTCGGTGGCAACGCCGCGGCGGCCGGCATCGCGCTCATCAACTGCACGGGCAACCTGGGAGGCTTTTTCAGCCCCTCCATCATCGGCTTCCTCAAGACTTACACCGGCACGCTCAACTCCGGCCTCTTCCTCGTCGCGGCTTGCCTGATCGCCTCGTCCGTACTCATCCTCACGCTCACCCGGGCACACTCGTCCAAACTCCAACCCACAGAGGCGGAGATATGACCACAGGCTTACGCAAGGGGTTGACCAGTTACGGCGACGCCGGATTTTCGCTGTTCCTCCGCAAGGCATTCATCAAGGCCATGGGCTACTCCGACGACGCGCTCGACCGGCCCATCATCGGTATCACCAACACTTTCAGCGACTACAACCCATGCCATGGCAACGTCCCCGACCTGATCGAAAGCGTGAAGCGCGGTGTCATGCTGGCCGGCGGTCTGCCTATGGTCTTCCCAACCATCTCCATTGGCGAGAGCTTTGCCCATCCCACCTCCATGTTCCTTCGCAACTTGATGGCGATGGACACGGAGGAGATGATCAAAGCGCAGCCCATGGACTCGGTCGTCCTCATCGGCGGCTGCGACAAGACCCTCCCCGCACAAGTGATGGCTGCCGCCAGCGCAGACCTCCCGGCAGTCGTTCTTCAGACTGGCCCGATGGTCGTCGGAAATCACAAAGGCGAAGTCCTGGGAGCCTGCACCGATTGCCGACGCATGTGGGCACAGCACCGCGCCGGCAACATCGACCTCGTTGAGATCGAGACCATCAGCGGCCGTCTCTGCCCATCGGTTGGCACCTGCTCCGTCATGGGCACCGCCAGCACGATGGCCTGCATTGTCGAAGCACTTGGCCTTGCGCTTCCCATGAGCGCCGCCGCACCAGCCACTCTCGCCGATCGCCGCCGCATCGCCGAAGCCAGCGGCAAGCGCGCCGCCGAGATTGCCGTCGCCGGCACGCCCAAACCAGGCAACCTCATCACCGCCGCTTCCATTCGCAACGCGATGGTTGTCCTCCAGGCCATCGGAGGTTCCACAAACGGTCTTATCCACCTCATCGCCATAGCCGGTCGCGCAGGTGTTGCCTTCGACCTCGATGCCTTTGACCAACTCGGCCGCGACATTCCCGTCCTGCTCAACCTCAAGCCCTCCGGCGCGCACTACATGGAGCACCTCCACCACGCCGGCGGCCTGCCCGCCCTCATGCGCGAACTCACCCCCTTCCTCGACCTCGATGCTCCCAACATCTCAGGCGGCACATTGGGCGACGCGATTGCCGCGGCAGAATCTGTTCCCGGCCAAGACGTCATCCGCAGCTTCGCATCGCCGCTCAAGCCGGAAGGCGCCATGGCGATCCTCCACGGAAATCTCGCGCCCCTCGGCGCCGTCATCAAACACTCCGCCGCCTCTTCGCACCTCATGCGCCACACCGGTCGAGCGGTCGTCTTTGACAGCATTGAAGACCTCACGAAACGGATTGACGACCCCGGCCTCGACGTCGCCCCCGACGACATCCTCGTCCTGCGCAACGCCGGTCCCAAGGGCGCCCCCGGCATGCCTGAAGCGGGCTATCTTCCCCTTCCGATGAAGCTCGCACGCCAGGGCGTCAAAGATATGGTGCGCATCTCCGACGCGCGCATGAGCGGCACCGCCTTCGGCACCGTCGTACTCCATATTGCCCCCGAGGCCGCCGTTGGTGGCCCACTTGCTATCGTTCAAAATGGCGACCGGATTCTGCTCGACGTAGATGCCCGGCGTCTCGAACTGCTCCTCGATCACTCCGAACTGCAAATGCGCCTCGCAGCACTGAAGCAATTGTCACCGCGGCGTGGCATCCCCCGGCGCGGCTATTCAAAACTGTTTGAAGACTGCGTCCTGCAAGCCGATCAAGGCTGCGATTTTGACTTTCTCCTGCGCGACGGAGCCCCGGTAACATCCAAAAAGGACAAATAGACCGATGCTTCTCGATCACACCGCAAAAGGCGTCTACGCCATCGCCGTTACTCCCTTCAAACCCGATGGCGCCGTCGATTACGTGTCCGTCGACAGAATGACCGACTTCTATCTCCGCTGCGGCGTCACCGGTCTCACTATCCTCGGCATCATGGGTGAAGCTCCGAAACTCGATCCCGCCGAAGCCCTCGCCATTTCCAATCAGGTGGTCCGCCGAGCCGGAGTTCCGATCATCGTGGGCGTCTCCGCCCCCGGCTTCGCAGCCATGCGCTCCCTTGCACGTAGCGTCATGGAAGGCGGTGCGGCCGGCGTCATGATCGCCCCGCCGCCAAGCCTCCGCACCGACGACCAGATCGTCAACTACTACGCGCAGGCCGTCTCCGCCATCGGCACCGACATCCCGTTCGTCCTTCAGGATTATCCGCTGCTGCTCTCCGTCGTTATGACGCCTAAGGTCATCCAGCGCATCGTCAACGACAATCCATCCTGTGTCATGCTCAAGCACGAGGACTGGCCCGGCCTGGAGAAGATCAGCGCCCTGCGCGGCTTCCAGCGCGAGGGGTCGCTTCGTCCCATCTCGATCCTCACCGGCAACGGAGGCCTGTTCCTCGACTTTGAGTTGGAGCGCGGAGCGGACGGCGCCATGACCGGCTATGCCTTCCCCGACATGCTCGTCGATGTTGTCAAGCTCTCTCAGTCTGGCCGGCGCGATGCCGCCCATGACCTTTTCGACGCGCATCTCCCGCTCATCCGCTACGAGCAGCAGCAGGGAATCGGCCTCGCCGTCCGCAAGTATGTCCTGCAGAAACGTGGCGCCATCGACTCCGAGGCGCAACGTGCCCCGGGCTCATCTCTCACGCCACAAGCAAGGGCCGAGGTCGACTATCTCCTGAGCCGCATTGCCCGGCACGATCCGCGAAGCTAGACAGCGTGTCGCGCATGGCAATGTCACTGCCGAGGCCGATCCCGGCTTCGCCTTTAGCGTCGTTACCGCGGGCCCTTCCAGCGGGTTCACGCCCGTGCCATAGGTGGGGAGACGAATGCGAATTCATACGACAGGCGCGACACATGATCATCGCCTGCGTATTTCCATCACCCAGTGTTTATCTTTTGGGGCGATGTGCTGCGGCAGGTAAAGGCGGAGTTCTAAAATGCCCCCGCCTCCTCAAAGCTGAGTGCTGGGAGTCTCGCGCACAACGGTCAGCAGCGGCATCTAAAGCGTCTCGCCGCAGCGCATGCAGACCCTGGTTCTAGTGTTCGTAGCTGCTCGAACGCTGATTCTCGCGCGCTGGTAGCCGATGGATGGCCTTGCTGGGTGCGGTTGTATTTGGCGTAGGCCGGGACCGCTCTGGATTGGACAACTGAATGACCACGCTGGCGCTTATCGGCAAGGCTTCATCGCCTATCTTGCCGGGGTGGATTTCGCGGCTGCGATTCTCAGCCTCTTCCCGCGATCCTACAACCAGAATCTGCGCGAGCGGAATATCGCAGTGTCGTCCACCGCTCTTGACCCTTTCCAGCACTGCTAGGCGTCCCCGGAATTCACTCTGAACACGAACAGCGACTTCAGTACAGGTTCCCGGCTACCTGCTCCGCTGCAGTGCTGATCTTCATCTTGAGCATGGCCGGCGTCAGAGTGGGGTCATCCTTGATCGAAGTGCTAAGCGTCATGATGAAAATCTGATCGCGAACGCGTCCTAAAGCGCGTTGACCAACCATCTTTCTATGCGAGTTCAACG
Organism: Acidobacteriota bacterium; assembly: GCA_021836865.1. Classification (GTDB taxonomy): domain Bacteria; phylum Acidobacteriota; class Terriglobia; order Terriglobales; family Acidobacteriaceae; genus Telmatobacter. The sequence goes on along the minus strand of JAKBHH010000118.1, from coordinate 6,101 downwards.
CACAGATCACCGCCTCGTTTCCAGTTGCCTGCAGGGGCATCTGCGAATTTGAGCCGCATCCATCCTTCGCCGCTGAAAGAAATCGGTGATGGGGGTCGCTCGCGACCTCCACCGAAATCTGAAGTGTCCGTATCGCCTTGCCACTGTGTTCTGTAAAGGTGCAGACAGCGGGCTTGTCCTTTTCGGCGATGTACGTCCCAATCGCGTCGCCGCCCACCAGGTCGGATGCTGTCGCTTCATTCATCCAGGGGCAGTTGTTTTCGGCTCGCGCTGCAATGGGCATAACCAGAAGAAATAGTGTGAAGACTTTGAGCAGGCTCCCCGACGGCCAGTTGGAATTGCCAAGTCTATTTGTCATGCTCACTGTTTTCTCCTGCGGCCTGCAAATCAGAATGGATATGCCAGGGGATGCTCTCTGTCGAGATTTCCGGGTGCAGGCGCAGATAGTTCAGAGAGTAGGTTGGCGCGCCCGGATCAACCTTCTTGTCCACAAAATTCGCCTGCTCGTCCGCTGCCTTGTCCGTCATGCCCATGCGGCGATAAAGAATCGAAAGATTGTAGTGGGCGGTAAGATCGTCCGGATCGATCTGCTGCAGTGCCTCGAACTGTTCCAGAGCGGCTTGCTCGTCGCTCTGCTGGTAGTACGTGATGCCTAACTCGCGCCGCGCGTCGCGCGACTGCGGGAACATGTCGATGACTTTCCTGAAATCGGCGATCTCCTGCGCTGGATTTCCTGCGCGCCGCTGCAACAGACCGTCGTAAAAGAGTGCACGCGCGTTGTTGGGATCGAGGCTTAGAGCCCTGCGAATGGCTGTGCGAGCCGAACCGTACTTTTCCCAGGCAATTTCGGTGAGGCCGATGTTGGTGTAGCCGTCTACATAGTCGTGGCGCAACTTGATGACCTCGGTAAAGGCAGCTACAGATTCGGCGTACTGAGACTCGTCGAGCAATGCGATGCCGAGATTATTCCAGCGCATCCAGTCAGGATTGTCAGCGGGATCCGGGATCTCAGGCAGGTTGTCACCGATGTGAAGTTTCCGCGTGCAGGAAGCCAGCTCGACCACAGGGTAGGCGGGATGATCCTTGCCGAAGACGTTATCAAGATAGCTCTGGCGCAGATGACGGTAATTAACCTGTGCCGTGACCGAAACAGGACCCTTGACACCATCGGGAAGCCTGAACTGGTAGCGGACCAGGACTGATCGGCCGGCTTGCACAGTGTTGTCGTAGGCCACCGAATGGATGGTCCACACCTTGTGGTTGTCAACAAAGTCGCCTTCGTCGGTCACCGGACGATTCGTAAAGGAGTGCGCACGCGGGTCAAGCATACCGTCGGGTTTGAGGAACCCGCTGTGGTACAACTCTCTGCCACTGGCATCCTTGACCGTGAACTCGACCCAGGCTTCGTAGAGATCGCGCACCTCGGGAATCAGCGAGTGGCCGATGTTCTTATTCTGGATGACGACGTAGGCTTCGACGACGTCGTTCGGCGCAAGGCGGTAGGTGGCTCTGCCGAGGGGCGCAATCAACCTGTCCTCGCCCTGTTTGCGCAGGCCAAAGATGTCGACGTTGAGATAATCGCCCGAGCGCAGGAACTCGATCGTTTTCTGCAACTGCGGGTCGAAACCATAGTAGAACGGAACCGCTGTGTTTCCCGCTAGCCAGCGATGCGATGCAAACGCGCCATTCTTTTTGCCATATTCAACGATACCTGCCCTCACCGGATTGCGCTTCATATGGCAGCCCTGGCATGTGGTTAAGTCCGCTTTATAAAATGAGAGTGGATTGCGTTGCGAGAACTTCGACTGCTGCCATTCGTCATAGGTCGTGAAAGCGCGGATGAATTTGTAATCGTTCAATGTCGCCGGAATATTCGCCTTATGGCACGCAGCGCAGAACTCCGGCGTGCGAAGGAAATCGTGCATCACCGCCTTGGAATGCCGTTCGGGATGACGCATGATTTCGGCAAATGAAACCTGGCCGGGAATCCTGCTACCATTTTCGTCGACCAGCACCGCAGGTACGCCCATTTTGACGCTGGCATTGCCATCGGTTGAATCCAGGCTGACCACCGAATGACAGGTCATGCAGGTGAGCCCGTCGGAATCCATATGGGTACGGTCCACCTTGGAGTCGGATGTGAGGCCGCCGCTCAGCACCGCGATGGGGTTGTGGCAACTGTCGCAATGACGGGCAAAAGCAATTCCGCGCGTCTTGTCGCGGATGAGAATGTTCACGCTCGTGCGATAGAACGGCGTGCGGAATGAGTTGGAATGCAGTGCCTGGCGCCACTGGCTGTACGCTTCCTGATGGCAGACTCCGCAATACTCTGCCGAAGGAAAGGCGCCGGGCTGAATGAAGCCCTCTCCCTGCACCGTAATGTTGCCCGGTGTGAAGGGATTCTTCTTGCCGTAGTGAAAGTCGTAGGCAGGCGCGACCACTGCGTTGTGCGCCGTGCGATCAGCCGCCTGGCGAGCCTCGGCCTTGGCCCTCATCGCAGCTAAGACCTCGCGCTGCTCCGGAGTGTCAGCCGTGGCCGCCGCGTTTCCCGGCCCCGGCGTGTAAGCAGGCGCAGTATTCGGTATAGGATTGCTCACCTGGCTCTGCACAGTGCTGAACACGCAGCTCAAACACGCCGCTGAAAGAAATTTGCAGAGTGTGATTGCCTTCCACCGCATACGTGCTCCTGTCGGGCCGATCTGCATGTCTTGCCTTGAGTGTTGTAAAACCGGATTATCTGCCCGCCCGCGTGGCAGCGATCTTCTTCTCGGCTTGTTCTGCCGCGATGCCGTCATAGACACTCGGTACCAGGCCTTTGCCCTCCTCGATAGCGAAGTAGCGATCGACACCGGGCAGCTGATAGGTCCCTTTGGCGCCGTCGGGCCACCGGATCTCCACTTTGTCCACCTTGGTTGCCTGGCCCAGGCCAAAATGCACGCGGAAGTCGTTGGATGATTCGAAGCTGCCGCCGCTCATGACGTCTCCACGTTGCTTCAAACCACCTGCGGTGAGGTAGACGGTCGAACCAATGGCATCACGGGGCGCTTTGGGGCCGCCGATAAGCGTGAGACCCACCCAATGGTTGTGATCGTCGCTGACATCCCGGAGCAAAACCGGGGTTTGGTCAATGCAGTTGATCACAACGTCAATCTTTCCATCATTGAACAGATCGCCAAATGCCGCTCCGCGCGCCGAAATCACGTCCGCCAGACCCGTTCCTTCCACTGCGGGCATCAGGTCAAATTTCTGGCCGTGGTTCACGTTGTGGAAGAGCAACGGACGCTCGGCCCACGATGTGCCCCAGTTGTGCTGATCCACTTGTGGATACACGTGGCCCGCGACAAACATCAAATCCTTCCAGCCGTCGTTGTCGTAGTCAAAGAACTCGGTGCCCCAACTGAGAAAGGGGTATGTCGCCTCGGCCATTCCCATCTGCGGCGTGACGTCGACGAAGTTGCCGTCACCATCGTTCCGATAGAGTGTCTTATAGTCATCAGAGAATGTTGTCGTGTAGAGGTCGAGACGTCCGTTGTTGCGGTAATCCCCGACCGCCAGGCCCATCGACGCGGTTTCGCGCGCATCCTGGTTCAGTGCGAACCCGGAGTAAAAACTTGTGTCCTGGAATGTTCCGTTGCCCTTGTTGATGTAGAGATAGTTGGGTGAGGAATCGTCAGTTACTACCAGATCGACCTTCCCGTCGTCGTCGATATCGACAAATGTGGAGGAGAACCCATAGTAGCGGCGCTTGTCGCTCACGCCGGCCTTTTCACTCACGTCGGTGAATGTTCCGTCTCCGTTGTTATGGAAAAGATGGTCGGGCTCGCCTTGCAGCCCGCGCGGGCCGCACATTGTTTGCGCACCGCGGAAGGAACAATTGGCAAATCCAACGGCTTTGCCCCCGGATATAGGCATGTTATTCATGTCCCAGTGAACGTAGCCTGGCACGAAGATATCCAGCCTGCCATCTCCGTCATAGTCGCCGAAGCTTGGCCCGGTCGACCAATTGCCCAGCGTCACTCCAGCGGACTCTCCAATATCCGTAAAGGTGCCGTCATGGTTGTTGTGATAGAGACGATTCTTGCCGTAATTGGCCACATAGAGATCCGGCCACCCATCGTTGTCGAAGTCACCAACGGCTACTCCAAAGCCCCACCTGTCGTTGGTCACTCCTGCTTTCTCCGCTACGTTCGTGAAGGTCCCATCGTGGTTGTTATGAAAGAGAGCTGCATGGGGAGGGTCTGCCTTTCCGTCGAGGGCATCTTTGGTGGAACCGTTGACCAGATAGATATCAAGCCAGCCATCGTGATCGTAATCAAGTAACGCAACCCCTGAGCCGATGGTTTCCAGGATGTAGGGCTTTTCAGGCGTTCCCATCTTGTGTCTCCAGGTAGTCAGGCCGGCCTTTGCCGAAATGTCCTGGAAGATCACTGGGCCACTTTTAACAAATCCTCCGGCCGTAATCGGTCGGCGCTCAGAGTCCAGGACCGGTGCAAAGACTCCTCCTGTCGCTGATCCTCCCTCCGTCTGCGTTTCCTTGCCGCCATAGAGCGGCGGCTGTGAAGGCTGTTGGCTTTGAGGGATCGCGGGAACTGCAAGGACGATGATGGCGACAATGCATAAGACATGCGTCAGCGTGTTCTTGAACACAGGATGGAGCAATGGGACCTCGCAAGCAAAGGGGATGCTTCGTCACGAATTATCTTGAATGACATCCCAGGTGTCTTCATCGTTAAGGATGAGTGGGCCCTCATACCGTTGAACGAGCTTGCAGCACGAGTAAACTTTGTCGGATCTACTTTGCAAATTGACGGAGTCCGGCAAGACAAGCCGCTTGTGGGCCCAGGTGAGCAGGCGCCAAGCGCTACCGCCTCCAGACTGACAGAGCATGAAAGCAACCCCGGGGACAATATGTAGCGAATATTTCCGCTCCGAGGTGCATGTACCGGAGCCGTCGCTTCTAACAGCCATTCGGGTCAGGGCGCTTCACCACATATCCGTCGTTAGAAGAAGGCTCGGCGTCTTCGCATCGGCAGGATGCGAGAGGCACAACTCCATACGAATTCGCGATGCGAAGCAAGTACGTTTGAGCGGACAGAGCGCACGCGCCACGGCGGAGAAAAACATGAACTCCCAGTCCGAAGACTGCTGTGCACTGATTTCTCCGTACGGAATGATGCCGTGCGAATCGTCGCCCAACCGGCAGTTATCGGTTACCCCAGGGGACGCTGGATGCCTGAAGGCTAATGTGGTTTGCACGGCTGGAGAGGATGTACCGCACAGGTTAACAAGCGGGACGCGTTCAGGCGGCGCCATATGGGCCGAAGTCCCGGCACTGTTCACGACGTTGATCACGCTTCCGAGGGAGCGCCTAGTCGGCTGGATCCCGCGCCGCTTCGCGGGAAGATACCCCCCAGGAGAACAATCAACATACCCCCAACAAGTTGTTAGGTGTCAGTCTTTTGTTGTGTCAGATTGGACTGTTCCGGACTCGCTTGGAAAAGTCTTGGCGGAGGGAGAGGGATTCGAACCCCCGGTACCCTTTCGGGTACAACGGTTTTCAAGACCGCCGGTATCAACCGCTCACCCATCCCTCCGCGGTAGGGGAGTCGCTGTGGCTTTAGTGTACTGCATGCCTGCCTGCGCCTGGTCTCAATATCTCAGGACGAGGCGTCATCGGCTGCGAATCCTGTCGGTACCGGATCATCGCACGGCAGGTTGCCGCAACTGGCGGCTTACCAGGTCAAGGCGCGCAGCGCGCTCACGCCCGCTCCAATAAGCGCAGTTTCATCGTCCGGAGGCAGAATCTCAAGCGAGTAGCTCAGCAGCGGACTCATCTTGACCATGGTTTCCAGGTGGGCGCGCAGCGCGGGTAAATCAAGGAAACCAACGTTGTGTCCTGTAAAGTAGAACCGCCCCGGCCCTGCCAGATGAATGAACGACGACGTTGCGGCCGCCAGCGCGCGATGCCACAGATTGACAAACTCTCTACAGCGCGCATCCCCGCGCTGCGCATTGGCAAAGACCTCCTCGGGCTCCAGGTCTAGAAAACGCATGCGCATTGCGCGGTAGCCCATGATGCCCTCCAGATGGCCAATGCCCCC
>JAKBHH010000117.1 GCA_021836865.1 Acidobacteriota bacterium | reverse complement strand
GCGGAGCAATTCGTCGCGCTGCCTGCTTCGACGTTGCAGCAGGTTGCCATTTCTCCTGCGAACACCAGCGTATTTGTTGCCATGGGTGCGGGCGGCACGGCAGTCATTCCGTTCAACATCGCCAACGCTAACCCCTTTGGCATCGTCAGCACGATTGCCGTTAAAAACGTCGCCGGCGCCGCACTCTCGGTGGCCGTGGACCCCAGTAGCCGTCTCCTCTACGTCGGCGAGACTGCGGCAACCGCCGCACCAAACACCGGCGGCCTGCGGGCCATCGACCTCAGCACGTTCAAGGAAATCTCCGGTTCTCCCTTCGCCTCGGGCGGTCTGGCGCCCTACGATATTCTCCCCGTTCAATCGGGAAGCTTCGTCTATGTCGTCAACCGCCAGGTAAGCGGCAGCTCCACCGGGCAGATCGCGGGGTTTTCCGTCACCGGCACCAGCGGCGCTTACTCCTTGACTGCGCTGACCAATACCTTCGCAGTGGGCACAAATCCTGTGGCTCTGGCGGAAGATCGCACGGCGACATTCGTCTTTGCGGTCGATTACGGCGGCAATCCGGATCTGATGGGCTACACATTTGACGCCACCACGGCCGGCGTTCTGGACTCTGCGATCTCCGCGGCTACCGGCACTGATCCCGTACAGGCCAGCGCCATCGCGACCCTGCATTAGAGCCTGCCGCTCCGCACCTCGCCCTGACCCTGTAGCATTTCCACATGATTGCCGGCATTTCATGGGTGTGGTGGCTTGGGTTCCATGCAACGGTGCTCGTGCTGCTGGTTGTGGATGCGATTCTCACCCACCATCGTCGCAACATACCGCAATCGCAGCGCGCCGCGTGGGCATGGACAGCCATTCTTGCCATTGCGGCCGGACTCTTCGCCGCCTGGATTGCATTGGCGCAGGGACGCCAGCCTGCCCTCGAATTTGTGGCCGGCTACACCATCGAAGTTTCCCTCAGCATTGACAATCTCTTCGTTTTTCTTGTCCTGTTTCAAGGCTTCCGCATCAGCGCCGAGCGGCAGCACCGCGCGCTTCTCTGCGGCGTTCTGGGCGCGATTGTCATGCGTGCACTCTTCATCGGCGCGGGTGTGGCGCTGTTGCAGCGCTTCGCCTGGATCACCTGGGTCTTCGGCCTTTTCCTGCTCTATGCTGCCTGGCGGCTGGTGCGCGGAGGCTCAGCCCACGCGGCGATTCCCGGCTGGATCGCCAACATGCAGCCCGCAACCGGCTCCCTGCTGCCCGTCATCCTCGCCGTTGAGTTTACGGACCTTCTCTTTGCCGTCGATTCCATTCCCGCAGTGCTCGCCATCTCGCACAATCCCTTCGTCGTGTACACATCGAACATCTGCGCTGTGCTTGGTCTGCGCTCAATCTACTTCGCGCTGGCTGCACTGCTCAATCGCTTCCGCTATCTCCACTACGGGCTGGGCGCATTGCTGACCTTTGTCGCCCTCAAGATGCTCGCCGCTCACTGGCTCGAAATTCCCATCACGCTCTCACTCGCCGTCATGGGCCTGATTCTCGGCGTCTGTGCGCTCGTCTCCTGGAAGATCGAACGCAAAGAAAGCTGACCGAAGCGTGATTACCACTCTTCAAAAGTGACAAGCCCATCGCCGGAGATCACGGAGTGCTTTCTGAAGCGCGCATCATCACGGTCCGGCCAATCCATGCGAAAGTGCCCGCCGCGGCTCTCCGTTCGCGCCAACGCCGCCTGCAGAATCGCGCGCGCCACACGACAGAGCGCATCCGCCTCTGCGAGCCGCCTGGTCACACTACCCTGTCGCCGCATCCCGGCAACCTCGGCCGCGCACGCCGCCTGCTCGCACAGCCCTCCGCGCAGTGTGCTGTCCTCGCGCAGCAAGCCGGCATAGGACCACATCGCATGTTGCAGCCGTTCGAGAATCTGCTCCAACCGCGCCTGCTCGTCGGCCGCGAACGGCTCCATTGCGACCTGCAGCGCGTCCACGGCAACCACCGGAAGCGCATCGGCCAGCATGGATTGTGCCGCGCGCGCGCCAAAGACGAGCCCCTCCAGCAACGAGTTCGACGCCAGCCGGTTTGCCCCATGCACGCCTGTGCATGCAGCCTCGCCCGCTGCATAGAGTCCACGCAGGCTCGTGCGCCCGCCCAGGTCAGACCGTACGCCGCCCATCAGATAGTGCGCCGCCGGGCGCACCGGAATCAGGTCTCGCTGCAGATCGAGCCCGTAGCGGGCCAGCACGGCGCTGATACCGGGAAAACGTTGGCGCAGGTCCATGCCGCGCACATGGCGCATGTCCAGGAATACCGGCCGTGCTTCGCCGGGCCTGGTGCCCATGCCTTCGCGCGTGATGGCCCGTGCCACCACATCGCGCGGCGCCAGCTCCAGCAGCGCATGATAACGCTCCATGAAGCGTTCGCCCGCTTCGTTGCGCAGAAACGCTCCCTCCCCGCGCAGCGCCTCAGAAAGAAGAAAGCGCGGCGCGCCGGGCAGCGACAGCGCCGTGGGGTGGAACTGGTAAAACTCCATGTCGGCCAGCTCAGCTCCGGCCTGTGCTGCGAGTGCGATGCCGTCTCCCGTGGCTACGGTGGGATTCGTCGTATCGCTATATACCTGCCCCGCACCACCCGCGGCAATCAGCACGGCCCGCGCGCCGATTCGCTGCTGCGTCCCATCGCGGTCCAGCAGATCCGCCCCCATCACGCGGCCATCGGCCACGGCAAAGCCGGTCACGGTAGTCCACTCCGCAAACTGGATGCCCTTGTGCGCTCGAGCAAAGGCCACCAGCGCCCGGCTGATCTCCGCTCCGGTCGCATCCCCGTTGGCATGAAGGATGCGGGGCAGCGAGTGCGCTCCCTCGCGCGTGCGCAGCAGCCGGCCGCCCTCGCGGTCAAACTGAGCGCCCCATTCCATCAGCTCGGCCACGCGCGGCGGCCCCTCAGCTACCAGCGCCTCGGCAGCAGGGCCATAGACCAGGCCATCGCCCGCGTTGATGGTGTCCTCCAGATGCAGCGCCACATCCTGCCGGCCTTCCATGGCCACAGCAATGCCGCCCTGCGCGTAGTGGGTGTTCGACTCCGCAACCGACTCCTTGGTGACCACCAGAACCTCGCCGTGATCGGCTAGTTCCACGGCCGCACGCAGCCCCGCCACGCCCGCGCCCATCACCAGAAAATCCACCTGCCCGGCCTGTGCCATAACCTTTGAGGCTATCATCGGGTGCCGCGTAGATCACTCCCAATTCCGTCAGCCGCCACGGATCGCCATACCCTGCGCAGGGCATGGTCCTGAAGGCCCAGACCCGCATGCTGCTCCCCGCTACCTTGAAACGAGTAAGGGTACGCAGATGGCAGGCTCCTCTCTCGGGGCGCATTCAAGCGCGGACTCAGGATTCCGGCTTCAAATGCTGTAGTGCTCCGAGGACCCTTTGCCCGGCTCTCAGAACGATTTACTCAGGCAACAATTAGGACAGGGAGTAAGCTGTCTAGCAGGTCAGTCTGCGCCTAAATCTTTGGCAACTGCGGCCCTGAGGGTGCATGCGCGCTCAGCCGGTCCCCATAGCTCTGAGGCTCGGAAGACGATCGGAGGCTCCAATCGAATGGGAATCCTTCAGCAGTTGCCCCCTGACATCGTAAAGATTGTCCTGGTCCTCTTCCTGTCCTTTCTGATTGGACTGGAGAGGGAAGAGCGCAAGGCCGCAGGCGGAAGTTACTCTTTCGGAGGGGTTCGCGCCTACCCGCTGATCGGGCTGATCGGCTACGCGCTGGCTCTGCTGACGGGCGCGCACATTCTGCCGCTCACCATTGGCTTTCTGGCCATCGCCTCGTTTCTTTTGCTGTCCTACTGGCACAAGATCAGCCGCACGGAAACCGCCGGCTTGACCAACGAGATGTCCGGCCTGGCCACATTTCTGGTGGGCGCGCTTGTCTATTACGACCATTTGTGGACAGCGACAACGTTGAGCGTCGCCAGCCTGCTGCTGCTCGATCTGAAGGCCGCGCTGGAGAAGCTGGCGGTGCGCATTGCGCCCAACGAGATCTTCACATTCGCCAAATTCCTGCTCCTCACCGGCGTCATTCTTCCCGCGCTACCCAACCAGACCTATAGCCAGTTCCACATCAATCCCTTCAAGACCTGGCTGGTGGTCGTGGCCATCAGTTCCATCTCCTACGCAAGTTATGTTCTGCAAAAGTTGACAAAAGGGCAGGGCGGGATCGTGCTGGCTGCATTGCTGGGCGGTGCATACTCTTCCACAGTGACCACCGTAGTGCTGGCGCGGCGCTCGAAGACCGATCCGCATCCGCACCTTTTCTCCGGCAGCATCCTCATCGCCTCGGGTGTGATGTATGTGCGCCTCATCGTGCTGCTGGCGCTCTTCAACCGGCAACTGATGGCCGCGCTCTGGCTGCCATTTGTCGTGTTGACTGCGTTGGCAGCCTGCGGGGGCTGGCTGTGGACCCGCCGCGCCGACAGCGGCGCTCAAGACGTGCAGCGGGAATTTGAGCCGAAGAATCCCCTTGACCTGGTGACGGCGTTTCTATTTGCCGCGCTCTTTCTCGCCATGCTGGTGGCCACACAACTGGCTGACACTTACCTCGGCCGAGGCGGATTGAATGTCCTGGCAGCGATCATGGGCGTCAGCGATGTGGATCCATTCATCATGGGGCTCACCCAGGCCGCGGGCACACTCACGCCGGTCAAGATCGCCGCGGCGGCCATCGTCATCTCCGCCGCCAGCAACAACGTTATCAAAGGCATTTACGCCTTCAGCCTCGCGGACCGAAAGGCCGGCCTGCAAAGTCTTTTCTTCCTGGTTGCGCTGGCGGCTTTAAGTCTCATCCCCCTCTTCTGGTTAGGTTGACGAGGGTGGCCACGCACCACCGGCCTCTGTATCGCCGGGCGTTCCATTAAGATGAAGACAGCGTGCAAACCATACGACTCGATACACCCTCAGCAAAATACGACGTAATCACCGGCAGTGGTCTTATCCGGACGTTGGGTCCGCGCATCCAGCGCATTGCGGGCAAGTTGCCGCGGCAGGTTTTTGTGCTCACCTCGCCTCAGATATGGGCGCTGTGGGGCGAGGCGTTTCTCGGCTCCTTTGCCGAGCCGCCCATCGTGTTGTTCCTGCCCGCCGGCGAACGCCACAAGACCCTGGCCAGCGTGGGGAAGCTGCTGCGTCAGATGGCTGTTGCGGGCGGCGATCGCGGATCGCTGCTCATCGCTTTTGGCGGCGGCATCGTCGGCGACGTCGGAGGATTTCTCGCAGCCATCTATATGCGCGGCATCCGTTACGTGCAGGTGCCCACCACCTTTCTTGCTCAGGTCGACTCATCGGTAGGCGGCAAGACGGGCGTCAATCTGCCCGAGGGAAAGAATCTCGTCGGCAGCTTTCACCATCCGCTTGCCGTCTTCGCCGACGTAGAGACGCTGGGCACACTCTCCGACCGCGAACTGCGCGCCGGCCTGATGGAAAGCGTGAAAGCCGGCATCATTCGCGACCGCGCGCTCGTGCGGTTTATGGAAGAGCACGCGCGCGAGATCCTGGGCCGCGACCTAAAAGCGCTTGAAAGGGTCATCGCGGCATCCATTCGCATGAAGGCGGGCGTCGTCAATCGCGACGAACGCGAGAACGGTCTGCGCATGATCCTGAACCTGGGCCACACCCTGGGCCACGCCATCGAGCAGGCCACGCACTACAAAGCGCTGCTGCATGGCGAAGCCGTGGGTTGGGGCATGATCGCGGCGCTTTATCTTGGGCGCAAGCGCAATACCATCTCCAGCCAGCAATTGCAGCGCATCGAGGCCCTCATCCACCTCTACGGCCCGCTGCCTCCGCTCAAAGTGCGCGCCGCCCGGCTGGTCGCGGCCACCCGCGGCGACAAGAAGAACATCGGAGGCGTGCGACGCTTTGTGCTGCCCGTGGGCATTGGCGATGCAGGCGTGGTGGAAGACGTGACGCCCGGCGAACTTGAAGCTGCCGCGCAGTACATGCTGGCGCAGGCCGGGGAGCAGCACGCCTGATGCCGGCATCCGGAGCCAAACCGGCGGGATCCAAAGACGAAGCCAGTGCCGCGCAGTCCGTGCGGCAGATGTTCAACTCCATCGCCCCACGCTACGACCTGCTGAATCATGTGCTCTCTGCCAACGTGGACCGACTTTGGTGGTGGCGCACGGCGCGGCGATTCAGGCTCATCCTGGCCAACCGTGACGCGGCCATCCTCGACATCTGCTGCGGTACCGGCGACATGACCATGGCGCTCCTCAAGCATCGCCCCGCCGGAGCGCGTCCGGTTCTCGCCGCCGATTTTGCCCGCGGCATGTTGAGCCGCGGCGCGCACAAATTCGCCGGGCGAGGCGCCGTGGCGCTGGAGGCCGACGCGCTGCATCTCCCTTTGCGCTCTGCATCGCTCGACCTGGTCGTCACCGCATTCGGCTTTCGCAATCTAGCCAACTACGAGGCCGGCCTGCGCGAATTTCATCGCGTGCTCAAGCCGGGCGGCCAGTTGGGAATCCTCGAATTCAGCGAACCAGGCGGCCTCATCGGCAAAGCCTACGCGGTTTACTTCCGCCGCGTGCTCCCCGCCATCGGCCGTCTCATCTGCGGCACAGTTGGCCCATACAACTATCTGCCCACATCGGTGGGAAGCTTTCCGCCGTCTCCGCAGATGCTCGACCTCATGCGCAAGACCGGCTACGTTGCAGCAGAGTGGCAGCCTTATACCTTCGGCATCGCCGGACTATACACGGCCATGCGCCCAGAGTAGCCTGAAAACAGAATGATTGCTGTCACATCCAGCCATGGCAAGTACTCCGCAGAAAAGCGGCAGGTAGCCCTGCGCTCCATGCTGGCTGCCGCCGTAATGACGCTGCTCAAGCTCGTCGCAGGCATCTTGTCCGGGTCTCTTGGCGTGCTGTCTGACGCGGCCCACTCCGCGCTCGACCTCCTCGGTGCGGTGCTCACATTCTTCTCCGTGCGCGTCTCTGACAAGCCTGCCGACGAAGATCACACCTACGGCCACGGCAAGTTTGAGAACCTCTCCGCATTTGGCGAAATCGGCCTCATGGCTGTCTCCTGCGCATGGATCATCTGGGAGGCGATGGAGCGCATCATCTATCACTCCGTTGCGCTGCACCATTCCATCTGGCCCATCCTCGTCCTGCTCACCTCAATCGCTGTGGACTACTGGCGCTCGCACCACCTTGCCAGAGTCGCGAAACTCACAGGCTCTCCCGCGCTCGCCACGGACGCCTTTCACTTCGCCTCGGACATCTGGTCCACGCTCGCAGTCCTGGCGGGCCTGGGCGCAAGCTGGACCGGTGCACACCTCGGCATCGCATGGCTGGAGTACGCTGATCCATTTGCGGCGGTTGTCGTCTCGCTCATGATTCTGCGGATAACCGCGCAACTGGCGCATGAAACCATCGGCGTGCTTATGGATCAAATCCCCGCCGAAACCCGCTCGCGCGTGCTGCGTGAGGTCGAGCAGGTGCAGGGAGTGCTCGCCGTCGAGCAGGCACGCGTGCGCCGTGCCGGTGCCGCTTACTTTGCCGACCTCACGCTGGCGCTACCCCGCCATTACACCTTCGAACACACAGGCGAACTGGTCCGCGCCGCGACCGAAGCCGTTCATCGCGCGCTGCCGCTGGCCGACGTCGTCATCCACACCGTCCCTCGCCAGGGCCGTGCTGAAAGTATCTTTGATCGCGTCCGCGCCGTTGCCGCTCGACACAACGTCAGCGTCCATGAGCTCAGTGTGCAGTCGCACCATGGCCGTTTGCGCGTCGAGCAGCACGTCGAGCTCAACGAGACCATGCCCCTGCTCGCGGCGCACAGCTTTGTAACCGCCATGGAAGCCGAAATCCTCCGCGAAACCCCGGAAATCGATTCTGTCCTCACCCATATCGAGAGCGAGCCGGCTACCATCGAGCAGCCCCAGGAAGTTGTCGAGGAGGACCGCAGAATTACCCAGCTTGTAAAGACCACCGCGGACCGTTTCCCCGAGATCACAGACGTCCATGAAATCACCGTCGCCCGCTCCGGCGAGCACATCTACCTGTCCTGCCACTGCTCCCTGCCCGACGATCTGCCCATGCAGCGCGTACATGAAGTCATCACGGAGCTCGAAGACCGCATCAAACTATCTTGTCCGGAGATTTACCGTGTAACGATTCACCCCGAACCGGTGACCGACAACACGCGGTAAACGCGCAATCTGCCCGAAATCAGCCTGCCTGCGCGCACTCCGGAATGAGAATTTGGAGGTGCGGTCCATGTCCAAGGTCGATACCATAGAACTTGAAGCTAATGCGAGCTTCTCTACTCCACTTTTCGTCAGTTCGTTGCTGTGCCTGTGCCTGTCAGAGGCGTTTATGATTCGTGGACTCTGGTTCAGACCACAACCCCCTGTCCATCGCCTCAGAGGGTTTGATCTCCCCTTCCTGGCCTGGATTCCCGGTCTCGCGGCATTTATGCTGAAACTGGCAATCAGAAGCCGGCTGCGAAGCGGAGAAATCACCCCATCCATGGCCGGTTATCTTGATTCCGGGCTCAGCATCCTGGTTCTTGTGACCTATCTCCTCATCACCAGGCTCGCAGAGATCGCCTTTGCCTGAGCCCGGATTCAGCTCGGATACCGAGAGTGCGCAAGGCCGGAAACCGGGAACCGGAAGGTCCAAAAGATGATCGCCCAAAGTGAATGGAAGCACGACAATCTCTTCGAAGGCCGAACTGAGAGCGGAAACACCGTTCTCTTTGACGCCGACCCCGCCCATACCCACGGCCCCAGCCCCATGGAGGCTGTGCTGATGGCGTTGTGCAGTTGCACGTCGGTCGATGTGGTGAGCATCCTCCAAAAGAAGCGGCAGGCGCTCACCGGCCTGCGCGTCACCGCCACTGCAGACCGCGCCAGCTCGGCCCCGTCGGTCTTCACGCACATCCAGCTGACCTATGCAGTTCGAGGGAAGCTGAGCCGAAAGGCCGTTGAAGACGCCGTCGCCCTCTCGAAGAACAAGTACTGCTCGGTCTCCAAAATGCTGGAAAAGGCCGTCGTCGTCGAGTACGAAATCGTCTACCCCGATGGAGAGCCGGAGCCATGAGCGTACATATCCTGCGCGGCTTTTTCCGGACCGCATCGTTGTTGATGCTGCTCATCGTCGTCGCCATGCTCTCGGCCATCACGACGATGCACTTCGCCATTCACGGCGCTGAGGTTCAGGTACCCGCACTGACGGGCATGACCATCGCCGAAGCGCGCAGCCAGACCGCCGGCATGGGACTCACCCTTAACGTCGACAATCGCTATTACTCGGCTGAAATAGCCGCGGGCCACATCCTCACCCAGTCGCCCGCGCCGGGCACAGTGGTGCGCCGCGAGTGGCGTGTGCGCGTGGCGGAGAGCCTGGGTCCGCAGAAAGTCGACGTGCCGGACACCGTGAGCAGCGACGACCGTCTCGCGGCTCTGCGCCTCCGCCGCACCGGTCTTGAGGTGGGCGTTACGGCTCACCTGCCCGATAGCGCCGTCCCCGAAGGGACCGTCATCGCGCAGGATCCGCCCGCACACGCTCAGGGGATTGAAGGGCCCAGCGTGAATCTGCTGGTGGCTGCACCGGAGGATGACACCCCGGACGGCTACGTCATGCCCGATATGACCGGCGTGCCCATCGTCACCGCACAGGCGCAGTTGGCCAAAATCGGCCTGAAGCCGACTACCCCTACTTTTGTTGACGTGCAAGTACCTCCCGTTGGTACTGGAAATGCGCCGCTGCAACTGCCCATTGCGCCGGGTTCGGTGATTGCGCAGTCCCCGCCCGCCGGCGCGCGCGTAGACCAGACAATGGATGTGAAGCTCGAGGTCGCCAAGTAGTTTGGCGACTTTGCGCAAGACTGCGGCATCTAAGTCACGAATGGCAGCGCCATCGCAACCCTCCCCACCGAAAAGAGCCTCGTCACGCGACTTCTCGCATGCCTGGCGGGCGCTGCGCCATCGCAACTTCCGCCTCTTCTTCGGTGGGCAAAGCATCTCCCTCATCGGCACGTGGATGACCCGCATCGCCACCTCGTGGCTGGTTTACCGCCTCACACATTCCGCGCTGCTGCTGGGCGCGGTCGGCTTTGCCGGGCAGATTCCCACCTTTCTGCTGGCTCCCCTGGCCGGCGTCATTGTCGATCGCATGGACCGCCGTAAAGTACTGGTGTGGACGCAGACACTGGCTATGGTGCAGTCGTTCGCGCTGGCCTGGCTCACGCTCACCCATCGCATTACGATTCTGGAAGTCCTGCTGCTCAGCGCGATGCAGGGCATCATCAACGCCTTCGACATGCCCGGCCGTCAGTCCTTCATGGTCAAAATGGTCGGTGACCGCGACGACCTGTCCAACGCCATCGCCATCAACTCGTCCATGGTCAACACGGCGCGGCTCATCGGCCCGTCTCTCGCCGGCCTCCTCATCGCGGCCACCAGCGAAGGCTGGTGCTTCCTCGTCGACGGCGTCAGCTACATCGCGGTCCTTGCGTCCTTGCTGATGATGCGCCTGCCCAGAACGCAGGAACTACGGCACCACGCCACAATGCTCGCCCAAATGCGCGAAGGCTGGAGCTATGTCGCGGGCTTTGCGCCCATCCGCACCATCCTGCTTCTCTTCGCGCTCCTCAGCCTGATGGGTTGGCCCTTCATGGTTCTCATGCCCATGTTCGCCGCACAGGTGCTACACGGCGGCCCGCACACCCTCGGATTTCTCATGGGCGCCGTCGGCGTAGGCTCGCTGGGCTCGGCGCTGGCCATGGTGGTGCGCCGCTCGGTGCGGGGACTCACCAGGATGATCCCCATCGCCGCGGTGGCCTTTGGCGCAGGACTCATCGCGTTCGGGCTCTCTCACTTCTTCTGGCTCTCCATGGCAATGATGCTCCTCACCGGCTTTGGCATGATGCAGGGGTTGACGGCCAGCAACACCATCGTCCAAACCCTGGTTGAAGAAAAGATGCGCGGCCGCGTGATGAGCTACTACACCATGGCGTTCGTGGGCATGGCACCCTTCGGCAGCCTGCTGGCCGGTGCATCGGCCCACGTCATCGGCGCACCGCGCACCGTCATCGTGAGCGGGGCAGCCTGCATCCTTGGAGCCGTATGGTTCTGGACGCGGCTTACTGCAATTCGCACCGAGATGCGGCCCTTCTACGAGCGCCTTGGCATTGTGCCGCAATCCAGCCCGGCCATCGAGGAAAACACGGAGGATTAGGCCTCACTCAAAGCGGCACTCCCATCGCAGTATGATGGCAGGAGCACGAAAGGAATGACCGC
>JAKBHH010000116.1 GCA_021836865.1 Acidobacteriota bacterium | reverse complement strand
AACGCTGGATCGTGAGACGCGAGCAAGACGGCAGGCATCCTGTTTGCGAGCATCCGGAGCACCTCCGATAGAGGATGCATCGGCAATGATTAGAAAACATTTAGGCTGTCGAAGAAGATTCGTGGCAACCGGCAATTGCGGCAAGCGAAGCGGGAGACGCGCAAAGGCTCAAAGCAAAGTGGAGTCGCCGAAGCGACTCCACGTAAGCAGAGATGGACGTGGTTCAGTCGACGAAGTCGACCTTGGGCGCAATGGGAATCACGCCGCGCTCGTGGCCCAGCTGCAACAACTTGCGGATGGCCTCGCGGCCATCGGCGCCGTAGTCGAGCGTCCGCTCGTTCACGTACATGCTCACAAAGCGGTTGGCCAGCGAGGTGTCCAGGTCACGCGCAAATTGCATGGCATACTCCAGAGCCTGCTCGCGATGATCGAGGGCGTGCTGAATGCTATCGCGCAGCGCTTTCGAGATGATCTTGTGCTTTTCCGCGCCCAGCGACCGGCGAATGGCGTTGCCGCCCAGCGGAAGCACGAGGCCCGTGGTTTCACGCCACCAGACGCCAAGGTCGATGACTTTGTTGAGACCGCTCGACGAGTAGGTCAGCTGCCCCTCGTGGATGATGAGGCCTGCTTCATGCTTGCCCGCCAGAATGGATGGGATGATCTGGTCAAACGGAACGGTCTCTGTCTGAATTGCCGGGTTGAACGCCTTGAGCGCCAGAAAGGCAGTGGTGAGTTCGCCGGGAACAGCCACCTTGATGCGGCCCAGATCTTCCGGTGTCAAGGCGCGGCTGGAGACGACCATAGGACCGTAGCCCTCGCCCACGCTGCCGCCGCAACCCATGAGGGTGTAGTTGTCCTGGACATAGGGATAGGCATGAAAGCTGATGGCCGACACGTCAAAGAAAGCCTCGTTCTGGGCGCGTCGATTCAGGGTTTCGATGTCGCAGAGGGTGTGAGAGAACCGATAGCCCGGCACGCGGATCTTGTTGGTCGCCAGGCCATAAAACATGAATGCGTCATCGGAGTCGGGGCTGTGGGCGATCGAGATATCGATCATCGTCGGCGAACTGGCAACTTCAGGAGTGGATGGACTCACGGAGATAAAGACTTCCTTTCAACGGCTGAAGGACTGCAATGGTCCCACTGCTCGGTTATAACGTTGGATGCGAATCGGCAGCTTTGCGGCGCAAGCGCTGGAAAGCTGCCGACGCGGCAGCGGCAGCGGCAACCTTGAGCGCATCGCCCGGCAAAAAAGGCAGTACGGCAAGCGTTAGGATGCTGCGCAAGGGAGCGTGGGTAAGAGCGGCAAGCCAGAGGGAGCCTGATGCCAGAATGACGAGGCTGCCGAGAAATGCGCTGGCCAGGGAGCGGATAAACCTCCGCTGGCCGCGCCGCGCCAGCCAGGAGGTGAGCAGAGCCGCTGCCGGGTAGGCCAGCAGGTAGCCGCCCGTGGGGCCCAGCAGGTGGGCCAGGCCGCCCGTCGCCGGGCTGGGCGCAAAGAATGGCAGCCCAACGGTGCCCTCCACCAGGTACGCCAGCAGGGTGGCAGCGGCCAGTCGCGGCGGCAGCACAAGGCCGAGCAGCAGCACGGCAAAGGTCTGCAGGGTCAGCGGAACCGGGCTGAACCAGAGCGGCAACGCCAGATGGGCGCAGGCCGCCACCAGACCGCTGCCCACCACTACGATTCCAGCCGAGCGGAGCCACAAGGGAGCGCTTGCCGACTGCGCCCAGGATTGGATCGGCGTAGTAAGTTCCTTCTGCATGGTTTCCCCCTAAGGCTTTGATTCCAAATTAGTTTCTTGGGGCGCGCTCAGCGCATCCAAGGGCCCTGCCAGCGGTTCGTCCAAGTGGCTGCCACGGTGCAGCCAGATGTGACGCGCCACGCCCGCTGCCGCAAAAAGCAGCGCCCCCAGCGAGACGAGTAGCGCAATCATGAGCCAGCGCATGGTACCAAGTAGCAAGAATATCAGATGGCCGGTCCGGCACCTGCCCGGTCGCTGTTCGATGGCAGGCCAGCGCTACGGCTTCCGCAGGTTGGCGGTCAGCCAATCCAGGTAGCCGGGGCTGCCCGCCTCCACGCACAGAACCAGGAACTCAGGGGTCTGGTAGCTGTGCAGGGCGTGCAGTCGAGCTTCCAGTGCGGGTAAATGTTCCGCCGCAGTCTTGAGCAGGAGCAGGGTTTCTGTGGCCGTTTCCACTGCGCCCTGCCACCGGTAGATTGACTGGACGGGCGGCAGCAGCGTGGCACAGGCCGCCAGCCGCTCTTCCACCAGCGTGCGGGCCAGTTGGTCGGCCTCTTCAGGGCTGGACACGGTAGTTAGGACGATGCGTGCGTAAGTGTTGCTGCCTGCCATGGTATGGCTTCCCAGAGCGAACGGCTCTGCAACCACTGTATTCCGAAATCCTAACGCAGTGCGGCTACGGGCTTCGTTCCCTGCCATCTGTTGCCCAAAGGGCCGTGTTTGCTCAATCTCGCCGCCTCAGTTGCGAGATGGGGCAGCCGCACCTGAGGAAGGGAGAGCATTGCATCCGTTGTGACCGCCGGACAGGCGCTCACTCGACCGGATCTCAGAGTTCTGGGCATAGCAGAAACCGGGCTTACCCCATTTTGGGGCTTTCCCGGTGACTCTGCTTCTGAGTCCATCCCGACTCTCCAGCGGTTATTGCGTGGGTTGAGGAGGAAGAACTGCCCAGCCTCCGTTCGGGTCTTTGACCAGGGTGATGGTAGCGGACTGGATGGATGTGTCAGCAGCGATCTTGGGAAAGGCCCTCATCGATTCGGGCGTACGTGCCCAGTCGGGGATGCCTTCGACCTCGTAACGGTAAGTGACGGTGTATTGCGTGGGGTTGGAGGGGTCGTTGGGGGTGGCGCTATCGATGGCGGTGACGTTGAAGTGGCCGAAGCAGAAGTTGCCGTAACCGGGCTGGCTGGGGTCGGGAATCCAGGCGGGATGTCCCTTGTCAGAGAGGTTGTAGTTATTGACCTGTTTGGAGCCGACGGGAGAGCGGCTCTTTTCCACGGACTCACGAATGAGAAGGCCGGCATCGGTGAGTGCGTTGAAGTCGCGAGTCTTCTCGTCTTTGGAGGGGTCGGTCTGAGCAGGCAGCTTTATCGGCTCGGGCCAGACGCATTCGTGCCGGCCGGTGAAAGACTTGTTGATCGCGGATGTGAATCCCGCCACATCGACTGGTTTCTTGCAGCCGGTTGTCCATGCGAGGAGCTCGATCAACAGCAGCGCCAGAGTGATTCTTTCACGCATCCCAATTCACCTCCAGAATTTGTATGCCGGAAAATGGGGCTGAAACGTATGAGCCCTGATGAAGATTCGGAAAGAGGAAAGATCCTAGAGGATCGGCGAGTACCATGGGGTTCCAAGCCAGATGGCTGCGCCGTGCCAACAATATACTAATCGGTCTGCGACATTCCAGGCGAAAACTGCTGGTGGATTTCTGGCTTCCAGCCGCGTGTCGGCGAACAAGAGCCATTCTGTTCTGAGGTTACTTTGTCTGTCGATGACCGGCGGGGAACGATAAACGCTCCTATCGCAGATTGAAGTTCCCGGTGGAAGCCTTGTCTACGAATCCCTCAACAAGCCTTCATCCGTGCTGCCGGGGGAACGCTCACGAATCCGTTCGGCTTTGAGCCGATGACCGGCATTGCTCTGGACGAACTGCTGCCCAGGCAGGCAGGACTTGCCGCATGAGGCTGACTCAGGCAGTATGGATTTTGCGGCCGGTGAGCCGGGCGCGTGGAGAACTACGATGAGCACAGCGATCAGATTTGGCACCTCCGGCTGGAGGGCCATTGTGGCCGACGAATTTACGGTTGCCAACATCCGGCTGGCGATTGCCGGCATTGCCGCCTATGTGAAGACGCAGCCGGAGCCGCACCGTGTGCTGGTGGGCCGCGATCCGCGCTTCCTGGGCGAAAGCTTTGTCGACATCGCCGCCCGCGTTCTTGCCGCCGCAGGCGTTACGCCCATCGTTATCTCCGAGGCCGCCCCCACCCCCGCCATCGCTTATGCGGTGCGTCAGATGAAGACCTCCGGCGCCATCAACTTCACCGCCTCTCACAATCCGCCGGAGTACAACGGCATCAAATTCTCTACCCACGACGGCGCACCGGCTCTGCCGGAGGTGACCAAACAGATTGAGGCCGCAATCGCGCAGCTCACTTCCGCCCAACCTGCTGCCGCAAAAGCCGAGACCGAGGAGCGGTTTGAGACGGCCGATGTGAAGCCTGCGTTTCTCAAGCGGCTCGCCGAGCTGGTCGATCTGAAGGCGATTGCCAAGTCGGGCATCAAGATCGTCTACGACCCTTTCTGGGGTGCGGGCCGCGGCTATAGTTCCGAGATTCTGCGCGAGGCCGGGGTCAAGGTCGAGACCGTCCACGACTTCCGCGACGTCCTCTTCGGCGGCCACGCTCCTGAGCCGGACGACCATCTGCTGGGCGACGCGAAGGCCAGGATGAAAGAGATCGGCGCGCAGATTGGCATTGCCACCGACGGCGACGCCGATCGCTTTGGCGTTGTGGACGAGGACGGAACCTTCATCCAGCCCAACTACATCATCGCCCTGCTGTTCGACTATCTAGTCCAGACGCGGGGATGGAAGAACGGCGTGGCCAAGAGCGTGGCGACGACGAACCTGGTCAACGCGCTGGCCGAGCACCACAAGGTGCCGCTCTATGAGACGCCGGTGGGATTCAAGTACATCGGCGAGCTGATTATTGCGGACAAGATTGCGATTGGCGGCGAGGAGTCGGCAGGCCTCACCATTCGCGGCCACGTGCCGGAGAAGGACGGCGTTCTTGCCGGTCTGCTGATCGCCGAGATGGTGGCCACGCGCGGCAAGAGCCTGGGAGTGCAATTACGGGAACTGTTTGCCAAGGTTGGTTCCTACTACCCGGTTCGAGAGAACTTCCACTTGACCCCCGAGCGCAAGGCCGCGTTCACTGAGAAGTTGAAGGCCGATCCTACAGAGCTGAGCGGACGCAAGGTTGCGAGCGTGGTGCGGACCGATGGCCTCAAGCTGGTTTTGGAGGACGGCTCCTGGGTTTGCTACCGGCTCTCCGGCACCGAGCCGGTGGTGCGGGCCTACACTGAGGCGCGCAGCGAGCAGGATATGGTGGCTTTGCGTGCTGCGGCGGAAAAGTTTGTGCTGAGCTAAACCACCATTGAGCCTGGCGAATGAGGATGGATGCAAGAGAGAAGCGAGCAAGCAGATAAGCCCGTCGTATCGTCGGCGTTCCAGCTCCGCCAGCGCGCGCTGGAGTGGGTGCAGCATGGCTGGCGTCCGGCCGGCACGCTGGTAGTCGTGGGCCTGGCCCTCCTGTTTGGCTGGGGAGTGGTCAACGGCAAGCACGGCTTGTCGGCCTGGGAGCACCAGCGCACGCAGGACAAGCATTTGCGCCAGCAGATCGATGACCTGCAGCAGGAGAATACTCGCCTGCGCCAGCACATTGGCCAACTCAAGTCCGACCCCGACGCCATCGAGCATGAGGCACGTGAGCAGTTGCACTACGCACGCCCCGGCGAGGTCATCTACACGATGCCTGCCGCTCCGGTTCAGCCGGCTGACGCGGGCAAGTAGCCGGGCACATTTTCGAAATAGCCGGGTGCCTGGAGCGGCTTGCTTTTCAGAAGTCGATGTGGGCGCGCACCGATCCCACCCAGACAGGACCGCGGTCGCGGTTGTAGCCGGGATCATTGATGTGCTGCACATCCACTGCATAAAAAAGACCGCGCCAGGCGTGCCAGTTGTAGTAGGTTTCCACGATATTTTCGCGGCCGTAGTTCAGCTTGCCATCGCCCAGCAGAAAGCCCAGGCCGCCGTAGCGCAGATAGTTCTGGTGGTCGCGCTTGATGGCGTTCGATACGACGGCAAGGCCGATCTTGTCGATGGGGCGGTGCCAGCGCGCGCTCGCGTAGTCCGCGCCGGCTTCGATGGTCTGGTCTACCTCGGTGTAAGCAAAGGACTCGTGCTGGCCTTCGTTCCATCCAAAGCGACCAAAGAAACGCAGATTAGAAGTCAGCTCTTGTTCGTTATTCAGACCAAACCCATATTTGAGCGCGCCGAAGTGTTCATGTAACGTGATGGTGGGCGTGGGATCGGTACCGGTGAGATATGCGTTCACCGCCTCACGGTAGACGCCCATGTGGGCGCGGTTGGCATAGAACAGCACCCGCGTCACACCCTTACGCTGGGGAACAATACTGCGACGCAGCTCAAACTCGCCGTTGTGGCCGCGGGCGCGGCTGAAGGCCCAGTCCATGGCGATGCCATTGGCTACCGTGGGCATGGCAAAAAGGCCGTAACGGATGCTCCAGTTGCGGTCGTCGTACTCTGCCAGTCCGCCCACGGTGTAGCCGCGGGTGTCGGCGGCATAGTCCCAGGCGCCGTTGTTGTCAACGGTCCAGTTCATGAATTGCAGATGGCTGTCCGAGCCGATGTCGTTGACGTCAAAGACATCTGGCAGGGTAAGCTTGCCGATGCGAAACTCAACCCGCCGCATCGGCACACTGGATGCCGGCGCCAGCGGACCCTGCGGCTGCGCATCGGTCTCTTCCGTGAGGCCGATAACCTGATGAATCTGGTAACGGGCAATGTAGGGAGCTTCGCCCAGGTAGGGGTTGCGCACCACATCCAGATTGGTGAAGCCGGCCAGCCCCAGCGCCTGGCTCAGGCCGCGACCCTCGGCTACCTCCATGTCAAAGAGGAAGTCGGTGTTATAGCGAATGGAGCGGCTGCGCCGCAGCGCCATGAACAGCGTGCCGACCATGGACGTCTTGTATTCCGCAGAGTTGCGGAAGCTGTTCGGCCCCTGATAGGGCGAGTGAAATGGCAATCGGCCCTGGTAGATGACGTTGGCCTGGCCAGAGACCCAATAGAGGCTGTCCGCGGGGTGGGGAGCCATGGCCAAGTCGGCAGAGGTCTGGGCCTGACGATCCCGCGGCTCGGCGTCGCTGGGCTTATCGCCAACGCTGCCATGCTGCGGAGCTAGGGCAGAGGCAATGGCTGCTGCACTGGCCACGATCTGAGGCTCGGGCGCAGGGGGAAGCCGGGCAGCGTCGACTTCTTCCAAGGTCTGCGCGCAGGCCGCCGCGCAGGCCGCCAGAAGCAGGGGAGCGGCGAACTGGCAGAGCGGATGCAGACGGCGGAAGCGAGGGCGGAACATCAGGGACCTTTCAGGCTATGCGTGGCTCATGATGCGGGGATAGAATGCAGATACGACTATACCCCCATAGGGTTAATACTATACCGGGGGTGGGTATTGTCAAGAGGAGGTTCTCCATGTCCCTTCACGAGCGCGAAAAGCTGAAGCTGCTGCAGCGCGTGCGCCGTTTGCGCGGCCAGTTGGACGCAGTTGAGCGGCTGGTGATTGCCGATGAAGACTGTGGCGGCCAGCTGATGCTGCTTGCGGCGGTGCGCGGCGGTGTGAATGGCATGATGGGCGAGGTCATGGAGACGCACATCCGTTTCCACCTGACGGATGGCGCCAAGGAGCGGATCGCCCCGGAGCTGGCCGAAGATCTGATTGATCTGGTGCGCGCCTATCTCAAGTAGCTTCATGCCAAGAGAGCCGTGAGGGACGTGGCTCTTTCTGAGCGTATCGGCCACGCCGTGCGGCAAATGTTAAGACTCGATTGATTCCGGCAGGAGACGGAGGTGCCAGAGCGAGCGCATGGCAGCGCGCTATTTTCCGGCAAGTGCAATTTCATCGCTTTGGGCGGACCGGCAGACCGTGTGCGATACTCTGAGTGGCATGTATAAACGCATCATTTTGAAGCTCTCGGGTGAGGCTCTGGCGGGGGCGCGCAGCTTTGGCCTGGATGCCGTGAAAGTGGCGGAAATCACCGGCGAAATCGCCGATGTGCACTCGTTAGGTGTCGAGATTGGCATTGTGGTAGGCGGGGGGAATTTCTTCCGAGGCGTGGCGGAACAGGCCAAGCAGATGGACCGCGTGGCCGCCGATAACATGGGCATGCTTTCCACCATCATCAATGCGATCGCCCTGCAGGACGCGCTGGAGCAGCGCAGTGTGCAGTGCAGGGTGATGAGCGCGGTATTCATGAATCAGGTGGCCGAGCCGTACATCCGACGCCGCGCCGTGCGTCATCTGGAGAAGGGCCGCGTGGTGATCTTTGCGGCCGGCATCGGGAACCCGTTCTTTTCCACCGACACCGCCGCCAGCCTCCGCGCCATGGAGATCAAGGCCGATGTGCTGCTGAAGGGGACCAAGGTCGAAGGCGTATATAGCGCCGACCCCGTGCTGGTAAAGGATGCCGTCAAATACGATGTGCTGACCTATATGGATATCCTGCAGCAGGGGCTAAAGGTGATGGATCTCACCGCGGTAAGTCTTTGCAAAGACAACAACCTGCCGATGATCATCTTCAACATGAACCAGCCGGGCAATATCCGGCGCGTGGTGCTGGGCGAGAAGGTCGGCTCGCTCGTGACGGCGTAGGACCGGCCGGAGTCGTCTAACACCTCGTGGAAGCGCGCAAGCCAGCCCCGCTGAGAGCATTGACCGGCCTGCGTTGCTTTGCGGCCGTCAACATCGTCTTTTTCCATTTCTCAAATCCAGCGTGGTTTGGATGGCTGGCGCCTATTGTGAATGCCGGCTATGCCTCCGTGAGCTATTTCATCCTGCTTTCGGGGTTCGTGCTCGGCTATAACTACAACGTCAGGGCGCGGGCAGGCCAACTGGATGTCAAGCGCTTTTACAAAGCGCGCTTCACGCGTCTGTATCCCATCTACTTCCTAAGCCTGCTGCTGGCCTGGCGGATGGTGCCGCTGGAATACAAGGCACATACGCACGGCATGTTCTGGACCGGGATGGTGCTGACACCGCTGTTGCTGCAGGGGTGGATTCCTTCGATTGCGACCTTCCTGAACACGCCGGCGTGGACCATGTCTGCCGAGTCGTTCTTTTATGTGCTCTTTCCCTGGATGGCCAGGTGGAAGAAGCCGGAGCGCATTCGGACGCACCTGTGGAAGATGAGCGGCGTGTGGATGCTGGGGCTGATTCCGGGCACGCTCTACATCCTCCTCAGTCCGGATGGCATTGCGCAAACGGACCGCTGGAGCTACGGGCCATGGCTGCAAGCGCTGAAGTACACGCCGCTGCCGCACCTGGCCAGCTTTATCTTTGGCGTGTTGCTGGCAGAGCTGGATGAATTGGTGCCCCGATCAAGTCGTCTGCGCCTGATCCTGGGCGTCTTCGGGTTTGCGGCCGCATTCGGCCTGTTGTCGCTGGGGCCGAAGTCACTCTATCCCGTGCTGCATGATGGGCTGCTGATGCCGCTCTTCGGCTGTATCGTTCTCGGGCTAGCCGGGAACAACGCATTGGCGTATGCGGTGGGGGCTCGGCCCCTGGTGTTTGTGGGCGAGGCCAGCTACTGCCTCTACCTGCTCCACTTCAACATGTGGAATCTGATCCACGATTCGCACATGCTGAACACGCTGGGACTCAGCCGCTTCGATCCGTGGATCAGCTACGTGCTGCTCATTGTAATGGCTCTTCTGGCGCTGCACTTTGTTGAGAAGCCGGCACAGCGTCAGCTGCGCAAGTGGATGGCGGCCTAGCGAGCCGGATAAGGATATTCCACCCAAAGCATGAAGCCCAGCCGATTGTGGCTGGGCTTCATGCGTGGCACATCCCCGCGCATTATTGGGGTGTCTGGACCGAGTGGTTGCCGTGCGTTGCAAATACGAGTGCGGTTGGATGTGGGGCAGAGGGGTACGGTGTCGCCTGCGTCTGGATCAACGTACCGGAATTGGGGTCGAGCTGAAAACCTGAAACCGAATTGCCCAGGAAGTTTGCGGTATAGACAAATCTTCCGAGGGCTGGATCGATGCCGAGCGAAACGGGCTGCGTATCGGTCGAATTGATCGAGGAACCCGTTGGATTGATCGCGGCGGATGGGGTTCCGGTATTTACGTCAATGACGTATGCCGAGACGGAAGAATCGAGTGCATTCGACACGTACATGTAAATGCCGCGGGGGTCGATGGCGACTGACGTTGGTTCAGCTCCGGTGCGGAATGGGCCGTTGATCAGGAAATTCAGCAATCCCGAGGACTGCACGCCGTAGCCGATGAGCTGATTGGATACAAAGTCGGTGACATAGATAAAGCGGCTGAGTGGATCGGCTGTAAGGGAGGTCGGCTTCACGCCTGCTTTGTACGGGCTGCCAAGCGTTGTGGTCAGGGTTCCGCCGGAGCCGACATTGAAGCCGAAAACCCAGCCAGGGTTTGCCACGCTGGTAACCGTGCCGCCAGGATTATACGCTGCCAGATCGTAAGCGGTGACATACACCCCCTGGTTATTCGGCAGGGAGACTACTCCGGTCGGCGTCAGCGGATCCCCTGTAAATCCGGGTAGAACCAGGGTCTGCTGCGCGGTGACCGCGCCGATTGTGCCGGAAGAGGAGACGGCATACTCGGTCAGTGTGGCCGAGGTGGAACCGGCTACGACATACAGGTAGTTGCCAGCAGCATTCACCGCAAGAGACACCGGCGGGGCGCTCAGGGTGATCGTATCCTTCTTGGTCAGATTTCCGTTGTAATCGGCTGAAAAATGCACCACCGTGTTGTCACCGGCGTTTGCGACGTAAAGATTGGTGTACCCCGGCGCGATGGCCATCGCGACCGGGTCAATTCCGCCCGAGGAAACCGCCGGGGGACCGGTACGCAGCGCACCGGTTTCCGAATCCACGGCGAAGGTCTGGATCTGACCCTCGCTGCCGGTACCTACGCCCGCGGAGGCAAGGAACAGGTAGTCGATCGTCACCAGCTGACAGGCAGTCAATAGGGTGGCCACTACGAGGCCGAGGGACGAGACCAGAAAAAGCTGGCTCATTTTGCTGAACTTCATGCGCTTCCTTCGTCGTGGGCCTTCGTGTTCGTGCCCGAGGAAAACTGGTTGAGTTGCCCCACACATAGTGTAAAAGCTTGTTGCGGGGTAATGCTAGCGTCCCGTTTCCGGGTATTCATTGTTCTCTCAATCTGTAGCAAAGCCAGGGGCAGGTGAGCTTGCCTGATGCGACACGCTCCATCGCTCTGGTCTATCTCACTTAGGCCCCGGCAGATAATGCGGAATTGCAGCCACCGCGGTCGGCTGTGCGTTGGATTTGAAAGGTGAAAACTGGGAAATCAGCAGAGTGCCGTCCGCCGGGTTGATCTGGAATCCAGACACCGTGCCGCCCAGAAAATTCGCCGTGTACATATACTGATTTCTTGACGGGTCAATGCCAATTGCAACCGGTTGCGTCCCGGTTGTGTATGCGGCCACTCGGGTAAGCGAACCGTTATTGATGGTGTATGCCGTGACGTTGGAATCTA
>JAKBHH010000189.1 GCA_021836865.1 Acidobacteriota bacterium | reverse complement strand
AGAAGCAGTCTTGGGGCAGATATCCGCGTTCCAAAACAGCCGCCGGCGGATTGCGCCGCTTGAGCACCTTTTATACGCAGAACCCCCGGTTACGTCAATGGGAAAGCAGCGAAGCGCAGTCATGGGCTGGCCTCTCCCGGTGGATGGCGATAGATGGATGGGTTGAGTGAAGGGTCGTTGTACATCTTCAACTGGCGGTAGAGCTTGAAGCGGCGCGTTCCGGCAAGCGTCTCCCGCCACAGGGTCTCCAGGCACCCGGCCAGGTCGTCCCGCTGTTCCGTCAGAATGGCGAGCCGCTCCCGGTTGCGGGTAATGTGGGCGGGCGCAGCACCGGGCCGCTCGATCTCTTCGCGGGTGTGGTAGATCTTGAGTGCGAGAATCGACAGCCGGTCGATCATCAGGCCGGGGGATTCCGAGTGCAGCGGTGCGCCTGCGATGGGCAGCCCTTGGGACGCCAGCCACTCGATCAGCTGCCGGTCCAGTTGCTCGGCCAGATCGTTGCGGAGCTGGTTGGTGCGGTCGATGCGGCGTTTCACGCCGGCCAGTTCGGCATCCGTTGCGCCCGGGTTACGTGCCTCATCCTCAATGTGCCAAAGCTCAAAGTTGGCCCGATGCTGGCGCGCAACGCTGTCCAGCCAGTCTCCGTCGGAGGACTGTTTTGTATCTGCCGATTCGCTTTCCATGTGCCAGATGCGCGTCAGATGCCCATGCAGGTTCACAATCGCGTTGGCAGAGAGCATCCGGCGGTTCCTTTACTAAGGATTCAAAGCAAATTGCAGAACCTATGGTAGAACTATCCTCAATCAGCGGTCCAATCGGCGGAGGCCCAATGGCAGATAAGACGCAACGGTTTCTTTGCATCGCCAGCTATGAAAAGGGCCAGGACTTCCTTCGCCAGTGCGCGGAGGTGGGTGTAAAGCCCACTCTTCTGACCGTGGAAAAGCTGCATGATGCGGACTGGCCGCTCGATGCAATCGAGGAATTGGCTACGGTGCCCGCCGGTCTGACGCGCGAGCAACTGGTAAACACCGTCTGCTGGATGGCCCGCGGACGTCGCTTTGATCGCATAATCGCTCTGGACGAGTTTGACCTCGAATCTGCCGCACAGTTGCGTGAACACATGCGGATTCCCGGCATGGGAACAACCGCCACGGCATTCTACCGTGACAAGCTGGCCATGCGGACCGGCGCCCGCGATGCAGGGTTCCTTGTGCCGGAGTTTACCCCCGTGCTGAACTACGACGACTTGCGCGCGTACATGGCGCGTGTGCCCGCGCCCTGGCTGCTTAAGCCGCGCGCGGAGGCTTCGGCGCTGGGGATCAGGAAGGTTCACGAGCCGGAGCAACTGTGGCGGATGCTGGATGAACTTGGCGATAGGCAGAGTTACTTTCTGCTGGAGCAGTTCGTGCCCGGCGACATCTTCCACGTGGACTCGATTGTGAGCGAAGGGCGCGTGGTATTTTCGGTGGCGCATCAGTACGGCCGGCCACCGATGCAGGTGATGCACGAGGGCGGCGTCTTTACCACCCGCACGGTAGATCGGCAGAGCCGCGACTGGCAGGAACTGACGGCGCTGAACGGCGCGCTGGCTCCAGCCTTGGGTATGGAGAGCGGGGTCACGCACGGAGAGTACATCCGCGCCCATGCCGACGGGCGCTATTACTTTCTTGAGATTGCTGCTCGAGTCGGCGGTGCTTTTATCTCCGACCTGGTGAACGTCGCAACCGGGGTCAATCTCTGGCGGGAGTGGGCCAAACTGGAGGTTGCGAACGTGCGCGGCGAGCGGTACACTGCGCCGGAGCCTTTTGCCAGCTATGCGGGGAGCGTCTTGTGCCTGGCAACGACAGCCGAGCCCGACACGTCGGGCTTTCATGCGCCGGAGATTGTAGTCCGCATGAAAAGGCACCATCATGCGGGGTTGATTGTCCGCTCCGAAGACCCCGCTCGGGTGAGGGAGTTGCTCGATCAGTACAGCGCCATCTTCGCCGAGCGATTCCTGGCACAAATGCCGCCGCCGGAGAAGCCGACGGCGTGAGCACATCTCCTACGCAATGAGAGGGAATCCATGCAACTCGCAGAGACTCCTGAAACAGTGATCTGGCCTGAGACTCACTATGCCTTCGTGGAGCGCATCGGGCCATTCGTGAACATCGCCCCCGCAGCATGGCAAAGCCTGCATGCTCAGGCGGCCGCCCTTTCCGCGCACAACCAGATCGTTGGTGCGATGGCGCTCTACAAGACAGGACCGCAGGTCTACCGTGCAGGATTCATGCTGGCTGCAGCCGCGACGCACTTGCCCAATGACCTCACCTACGAGAGGTTTTCCGGCGGCCGCTACAGGCGCTTTGTGCTCACGGGCCCTTATAGCGAATTGCCGGAGGGATCCGGGCGCGTGTGGAAGTCTGTGGCGCGGGAGGGACTGAAGCTTCGCGATGACTTTGCGATCGAGAATTATGTAAACGATCCCAACACGACGCCAGCAGAGGAATTGATCACGGAGATTCTGGTTCCCGTCGTGGAGTAGAGGCCAGCCGTGCACCTTGGGCATTAGACTGGTTCCGGGAGAGGGATCATGGACAAGAAATGGCAGTATCCGCATCGGCGGTGGAATCCGCTGCGCCAGACCTGGGTGCTGGTTTCGCCACACAGGACGCAGCGGCCCTGGCAGGGCGAAGTAGGGCAGAAGACGATGTCCTCAGGCGTGTCCTACGATCCGGAATGCTATTTGTGCCCAGGGAACAAGCGGGCAGGCGGGCACGCGAATCCAGCGTATGATTCGATCTTCACATTTGTAAACGATTACGCCGCGCTGCTGCCGGAGACCTCGTCTGTCAAGGACTCGTCGGCCTCTTCGTTGCTGCAGGCGGAGCCCGCACGAGGGCTATGCAAGGTTCTGTGTTTCCACTCCGACCACAGTCTGACGCTGGCGCGGATGACGCAACCGGAGATTCGCCGCGTGGTGGATGCCTGGGCGCGTGAGTATGAGGAACTGGCAGCCCTGGAGTGGATCGAGTACGTGCAGATCTTTGAGAA
>JAKBHH010000028.1 GCA_021836865.1 Acidobacteriota bacterium | reverse complement strand
CTGACGGCCTGTTCGCCCTGCTTCAAATTGCGTGAGCCAATCACCACAGCTACTCCGGCAGTGTGGAGGTCGAGAGCAGTTTGGAAACCCAGGCCGCGGTTTCCGCCGGTGATAAATGCAATCCTGTCTGTCATGGGGACAAATTCTCCTGTGCTGGATTCGATGCATCCGCAGTTAGCGAGGGTGCAATGAAATAGAACGGCAGCGCCGAGACACATGCGGGTTAGAATGGCGCTGGACGAAGCAGGGAGGAATCATGCGAAGGATATGGATGAGTCTTGTGGGCCTGGCTGTAAGTCTGGGACTGGCGATGTCGCTTACAGCACAGGGCGCGCCACCGCAAGGGAAGGCCGACCAACCCTACACGGTGGAGTACTACTACAAGGTTCAGTGGGGACATCAGCAGGAGTTTCTGGACCTGTTTCTGAAGAATCACTATCCGCTTTTGCAGCGGATGGTGGCGACGGGCCGAATGCTATCAGTGAAGATCGAAGCGCCGGCTTATCACACCACGGAAGATGGCAGATGGGACTACCGGGTGACAATTCGCTTCAGGAATTCAACACTGGCGACTACTCAGAATCCGGATGAAGAACGGATGATCAAGGAACTGTGGCCGGACCAGGCGACTTACAAGAGAGAAGAGCAACGGCGTTTCGAGATACTGTTGGCGCACTGGGACTTGCCGGTTACGGATATCACACCCGCAAAGCCATGAAGCGGCCCTTGCCGCATGAAGAGTGACGCGAGGTCCGGTGCCGTCAAGCGTGCATCAGCGTGGCGGCGGAAACGGGTAGCCGGGGAAGCGCGGCTGGCGAACGCGGCGTACCAGAGCAACGATCCCGAAGACAAAAGCAGCAAGGATGCCAAGAGGGATCAAGAGCAGAAAGAAGGGCTCTACGACGCGATTACCTGCGATGGCCGCGGTATCGGCGACTCGTATGGAGCCGAACATGGAAACAACGTCGCTGCCGACGGAGGCATTTTCCGCAAGACGGGTTGTACCAAAAAAGTTGACCAGATCGTGGCCAACACTTGCGCTGGGTCCTACGTGGACGTCGCCGAAGAAGTCGACGATGTCGTGGTTTGCCTGTCCTGCAATTTGCACGCTGCCGAAGAAGACGACGATGTCGTGCTCGGCCGTGCCATCCACTTTCACAGAGCATAGAAAGCAGACTGCATCATGCACGGATTGCCCCTGCGGGACAAGGATGTCGCTTGCGAACTGGACAGCGTCGCGGCTGGCATGAGCAGGCGCGGCAGAGAAGAGAGCGACTGCGGCCAGAAAGAGGAACGCGGACGGTCGGGAGTAATTCATCGTACCTCCTGGAGTGTCTACGCAAAGAGGTCTGGGGTGGTTCCATGAAGATGGTACGCCTCAGGCGGACGGATTGCTGGCAGGCTTTGCCGGGCTGAGGACCTCGGTCCAGTCGGCGGGGGAATCGACGAGGACATCAGGGGGAACGCTGTTGAGGCTGTCGGGGGACAGCCCGAAGGTGCAGCCAATGGACCAGGCGCCCGCATTGCGCGCTGTCTCTACATCGACCTGGCTGTCGCCGATCATCACCGTTTCGTCAGGACGCGCACCCGCCTCCTGCATCAGCGCAAAGAGGCCTTCCGGATCGGGCTTCTTTGTGGCAAAGCTGTTGCCTCCGTAGATGTTCAGGAAGTAGGGCGCCAGGCCCAATGCCTCACAGATGGCGCGGGCGGGCCGCACGGGCTTGTTGGTCAAAATGGCCATGGCGCGCGGTGGCGCGGATGGCGATTCGTGGACGGTTCGCAACGCCGCGAGCGCCTCCAGCACACCTTCGTAGGCGTATGTGTAGTCCAGTTTGTGCTCGCGGTAGTAATCGAGGAAATAGTTGTACGCTGCGGCGAGCGAAGCTTCGCTTATGGGAATCTTGCCCTCGCCAGTGAGGGCACGCCGCACCAGCATCAAAGCTCCATTGCCGATGAAGCCGGCGATCGTTTCATCGGGCAAAGCGTCCTGGCCGAAGTGGGTGAGCGTGGCATTGACGCTATTGCAGAGATCCTGGGCCGAGTCGATGAGGGTGCCATCGAGGTCAAAGACAAGCAGCCGGATGGACTCGATGGGTAGCGGGCGCAAAACATGGACCATATGCATAGTGTAAAAGCCGCCTCTGGCAACGAGCCCGGCTGCCCATTTTGATGCGATGATGAAACTGGAATTTTCGATCACTTTCGATGTGGTGATGGAATGGAGCGAGGACTGATGAAGCAAATCATCACAGGTGGATTGTTCTGGGCGGTGGTGTTTGTCGTGCCCTTGGCTGGAGCGGGGCAGAATGCCTCCGCGCCGGCTTCTCACGGGCACGAATTTGCTCCCGTGGCACAAGGAGAACGGATCGAAAACCTCGACGCGCTGAAGCGCGAAGTGAGTCAGTACCATGCCTGCACCTGCACATGCGGATGCTACGCCAAGGATCTGGACGGGCAGGCTGATCGGGCCATCGCATATCTCCGCAAGCGGGTATTGCATCGCGCACCGCGGGAGAAAATGGCGCTGGTGCTGGATATTGACGAAACCGCTTTATCCAACTACCAGCAGATGCAGCGGGTCGGGTTTGCGTACGACAAGAAGGCCTTCGACGCCTGGATTGATTCAGCGGCGGCGCCGGCGATTCCGGGGACGCTGAGGCTTTATAAGGAGGCAGAACGGCTCAAGGTGAGTGTGTTCTTCTTGACGGGCCGACCAGAAACCCAGCGAGCAGCCACAGAACAGAACCTGAAAAGCCAGGGCTTCGAGGGGTGGCAAGGATTGATACTACGATCTCCCGCTGAAGCTTCGCTGACGGCGCAGGCTTACAAATCAGCGGAGCGGGCGGCTATTCAGTCAAAGGGCTACCACATTGTACTGAACGTAGGCGACCAGTGGAGCGACCTTCGCGGCACGGCAGAGGCTGACTACTCGGTCAAGTACCCCGATCCGTATTACTTCATTCGATAGCGAAGGATCGAGCGCGGAGCCGGAATGCGATTTTAATGAATGCTGATGTTGCCTGATCCTGTTTCGATTCGGACTATCGGTCCGCCGCCATTGATCTTCCCAGTCAAATGATGGCGATTCACAGCGCCCTGCGTGACCATTTCGCGTTCGCTATGGACGGAGCCGGAACCGGTCGACGCATCGAGGACCCAGCCTGTATTGCCGGGTGTGAAGTCGATACTCCCGGAGCCGGTCTGAAGACGCCACGCGGTCGTAGGTGCGCCGCTGACGCGGATGTCGCCGGATCCGGTTCCCGCCCTCAGGCCGCCGTGTACCCCGCGCAGTTCAATGTTTCCCGAGCCGGTCTCGGCCTTGACGTCGCCCTCGCCGGTCTGCTCCGCAACCAGGTTGCCTGAACCTGATTCAACGGTAAAGCCGCCTTGCAGGCCCTCGGCGTGAATGTCGCCTGACCCCGTCGAGAGCTTGGCATTCTTGCCGACACCGTCATCGCTTATGTTCCCGGATCCGGTTCCGGCATCGAGATGGCTACTCGCAGGAGCCTGAATCTCAAGGTCGATGTTGATGTTGTGCAGGTCCATATGCTGAGTGCCGACGCGGATGATATTTCCTGTTTGCTCGATGGGTGGATTTGCGGCGATCTCACGGACGCGCTCCTCCCTTGCTCCCCACCCGGACCGGATACGACCGAAGATATGCACCTGGTTGTCCGGCCCACGCGTGAGGTGGATATTGCCCGCACCGTTGGAGACCGTGAGATCGACCTGTCCGGTGACGGACAGTGTGCGGTCGAATGTGGCTTCGGAGGCCAGGGCGGGAAGCGCGATAAGAAGCATGGTGAAGGCCGGCATCCACATGTATTTCATGGAATTCCTCGATTCATGGGGTTGGGGAGTCGCAGCACTGCGGCTACTGTTGCAGTACGACCTGATCGCCTTCCTTGAGTCCGCTGACAATCTCAGTCACGGAGCCGTTGGATAGACCGACTTTGACCGGAACTTTGCGCATGCCGTCTTTTTGACCGTGATCGGGCACATTGACGAAGGCGTTCTTCTGGTTGTCATACGTCACGGCATTTTCCGGTACTGTCAGCACACCTTTATGCTCGTCAAGCAGAATCTCAGCGTTGGCGGTCATATTGGCTTTGAGCTCGCCATTGGGATTATCGATTGAGACGCGAACTTCAAACGTGGTCACGTTGTCTTTTTCAACGCCGAGCGGTGCGATTTTAGTAACCTTGCCCTGAAAGACGCGATCGCGGAAGCTCTCGACCTTGATGCGGGCCGGCTGACCGAGGTACACGTGCGCGATATCGGCTTCGTCTACTTTGCCTTTCACGTAGACCTGAGTCGTATCGCCCTCCGTCATGATGAGCGTTGCGGTGGAGCCGAGTACGAGGATGGAACTGACCGCGTCGCCGATCTCAACGTCCCGCGACAGGATGATGCCGTCCATGGGAGCAAGGATCGTCGTGTAACTGAGCTGCTCTTCGAGCTGCTTCAGGCTGGCTTGATTTTGCAGCACCTGTGCGCGGGCCTGCTTCAGCCGGGCCGTGTCCACTTCAATCTGCGCTGTGGCCCCGTCCCGCTTGTTGAGGGCGGCAAGATAATCGCGATTTGCGTTGTCGAGAGCCTGCTGGCTGACCACGCCTTCTTTCTGCATCTGCAGAGTGCGGTTCAGGGTGGTCTTGTACATGGGCAGATCAGGCGCCGCCGCGTTGACCTTGTCCTGCACGATGTTGGCCTGAAAAGTGGCGACGTTGGCCTCTGCTGCGGCAAGTTGGGCGCGCTGCGCTTCGACTTCTGCCTGGATTTCTTCCTGGTCAAGCTGTGCCAGTTCCTGACCCTTGTGGACACGTGAATTAATGTCGACGAGGAGCTTCTCCACAATACCGGAGGCCTTGGACTTGACCTCGACTTTGGTTATCGGTTCGATCGTTCCGGTGGCGATGACAGACCGAGCCACGTCACCATGCTGCACCTTTGCGA
The DNA here is from genome assembly GCA_021836865.1 of Acidobacteriota bacterium. Lineage (GTDB taxonomy): Bacteria > Acidobacteriota > Terriglobia > Terriglobales > Acidobacteriaceae > Telmatobacter. The sequence goes on along the minus strand of JAKBHH010000028.1, from coordinate 36,098 downwards.
TGCGGTTGGGATCAATCTGCGAGCCATGCGCGAGATGCGCCAGGCCAACCCCGGCAGCAACAAGTACGATGAAAGCGGCAATGCTTAACCAGATCCAGAAACGTTTATTTTTTCGTGATGCAGCCACGGGAATCCTCCGCTGATTTCACATACGGACTCAGGGGGGCGATAGTTCCATTTCCAGCTTCCCATCGGCAGGAGCCGCAGAGAGTGCTATGCTCACAGGCGAGATGCACGGCTTGCTCCTGCTGCAATTTGTCTCGGTTGCGTTGCTGATCCTGGCGAACGCTTTTTTTGTGGCCGCGGAGTTCGCGCTGGTGAGCGTCCGCGAAACCCGAATTGAGCAAATGATGGCCGCCGCAGTTCCTGGGGCGCGCGCAGTGCGCCGGCTACAGCAGGAACTCGACAATTTTCTGCCCGCTGTCCAATTGGGGGTTACGCTGTGCTCTCTGGCGTTGGGCTGGATCGGTGAACCGCTTGCGGCCGGAGTCTTCCTAGGCTGGATCGGCTCAGTGCCGCACGCTCGGCTTTACGCAAACCTTGCTGCTGTGGCTCTTGGCTTTGCGCTCATTACCTATCTGCATGTGGTGGTTGGCGAGCTGGTGCCCAAGTCGCTGGCGCTGCGCAGGGCGGAGGCGTTGGCGGTGGCGGTGGCGCCTGCCATGCTGGTGTTCATGACGGTGGCGCGACCTGCTGTGCGGCTGCTGCGCAACTCAGCCGCCGTGGTGCTGCGCGGCTTTGACATTCCCATGAGCGACCGAGCCGCCGTGCACTCGCCCGAAGAACTGAAGCTGATTGCCACGGCTGCGCGACGGATGGGCATGTTGCCGCAGTTTCAGGAGATGTTGATTCACCGTGCCCTGGAACTGGATGACGTGCCAATTCGCGAAATCATGACGCCGCGACAAAGGATCTTTTCACTGCCCTCGAATCTGTTGATCGAGGAAGCGAGCGCCCGCGTGATTGAGCATCAGCTCTCCCGTGTACCGGTCTACGACGAGAGCCGGGGACCGGAGCATGTTGTGGGCGTGGTGTATGCCAAGGATCTTGCGCGGCTGATGTTCTTCAGGCCGGCGACGCAGCGGAGTCGACAGGCACCGGAGAAGATGACCTCCGCTGTTGTGGAATTGCGCGTAGGGCAGGTGATGCGGGATGTGCTTGTGGTTCCGGAGACGAAGACGGTCCTGAACCTTATCAGGGAGTTTCAGCTCCGAAGGCGGCAAATGGCGATCGTCGTGGATGAATACGGATCGACGGTGGGGTTGGTCACGGCGGAAGACGCGCTGGAGCAACTTACAGGCGAGATTGAAGATGAGTTTGATGATCCGGCCCGGCCTCTGCTCACGACGGCGACAGGTGCGCTGATCCTGGATGGGGCCGTGAACCTGCGGGACCTTGAGACCCAGATGCAGTGGAGCCTGCCGCGCGACGGGGGAGTGGAGACACTGGCGGGATTTGTGCTGATGAGGCTCGGCCACATCCCGAAGGTCGGTGAGACAGTGCGGTTTGAAGGAAGACGATTGACCGTGATGGAAATGGACGGATTGCGCGTGGGCAAGATCCGCGTGGAGCTTGAAGACGTACAGTAGGGAGATTGGTGGACGGGTTGAAATGAAGAGGCCTGCCCGCTGTGACCGCAGAGCCGTGGTCAATTTCAGGCCGGTGTCCCCTTCTGCGACATGACGGCCTCGGTAATGGTTACCTTTTTGAATTATGGAGCTTAAGCGAGCCGAATACAGCTTTTGGTGGCGAATATACAGCGAATAAACGCCGGAGTGACCTCAAAATTGATTACCGATAGTGCTTTTGGGTGATTGAAAGTAATCTTTCGCTACGATACTCTGCGTGCATAGCAGTTTTTGTACCTGGAGCAGACATGAGACAAGATGCATATCGCACAGCGTTTGACGAAGCGACGGCTGAACTGAGCGAGATTCTCAATCAGTTTGAGCAGTTGCAGCAGCGCAAGAGCCGGCTTGAGCGCGTGGCAGAGGTGTTGCGGCCTCTTGCCGGGCTTGATGGCCCCAATACGCTCTCTGAACCGCAGGTCATTGAGACCGCCCAGGACGCCCAACAGCAGGCAGCGGAGCCAGCTCCGGCCCCCCTTCAGGAAGCATCCGAGCCCGCTGCGGCCTCTATTCCCCAGTACGCGGAAATGGCCAGTGATCCGTTTCAACGCAGAATTAACAATGCACTTCGGCAGGGTTTTGGATCTGGCGATGGGCGTGAGTATTCTCGCCTGTTCAGTGGTGGGGTTTCCCGCGGTCACTAAACCATAATGCAGGGATCTCCCCGGATCCTCCACAGCCTTTCACATTCAACGCATGGGCCCGCAGACCGCGGGCCCATGCGTTTCTCGTTCGGTCCGCTTGATTGGCACGCTCCTTTGGGCGGGCCGATCGGTCGATCTGCTCGTTTGGATCCGCGCGAGCGACGCCGGCCTGAGTTATGCCCGGGGCGTTAGGCGCGATTTGGCGCATTGAAATCGTGTCGGCCCTGCGGTGCCTTCTTTGAAAAGTTAGGGGAACGAGATCTCCGCCTCTGGGAGTTGGCATCTGCGTGCCACGGGATTGAGGCTTCGATGCGGCTCGATCCTGTAAATCAGGCTTCTGACTCACGGCATGAAGTGCCGGGACGCAGCGCATGAGTGGCAGGTAAGATTGTCATTCAATGGACAGCTCTTGGTATGGAGAAGGCCGTGGAGCGAAAACAGACACGAAAGAGGCTTCCTGGCCTGACTCTGGCCGACGGCCTGACACAGCATCCCTTTGATGCGGTGAACGGCGTGCAAACGAGCGGGTTGGTGGCCGGGCGCCACCTGAAGACAGGGCACAGGCATGATCGCCACGCGACGGCGTACTACGGTGTTGCGCCGTCGGTGCTGCGGGGACTGGTGCGGCGCTGGATGCGCACGAAGGGATGCGCGCCGCTGGAGGAGACGGCGTTCGTTGACCTGGGCGCCGGGATGGGACGGGCCATGCTGCTGGCGGCCGAGATGCCGTTCCGGGCGGTGATTGGCGTGGAACTGCATCCCGCATTGGCGGGAATTGCCCGTCGCAACGCTGCTTTGTGGCGCAAAGCAGGCCGGGCCCTTGCCCCGATGCGCGTAGTCGAATCTGATGCGACGGAATTTCGATTTCCGCAAGGCTCATGTGTGGCGTTTCTGTTTAACCCTTTCAGTGAAACGGTCATGCGAAGATTTATGGCTGGACTGAAATTCCAGTTCGCGGGTCGCCCTGGACAAGTCGATCTCCTGTACGTGAACAACGAGCAGGAACGGGTGGTGGAGTTGCAGCGAGGCTGGTCGCGGCTGTTTTTGGGGCCCGTCCGCCGCTCAGCGGCTGACGCGATTGCCGATTATCGGATTCTTGCCAACCAGCCGGACGGCGAATATGCCTCCTCCAATTCCGAGGATTGTTCGATTTGGCGCTGGGTGGGATGAGGAATTTCATCACCACTCTGACGGAAAAAAGTTGACGGGATGCCGGGTGAAAGGAAAAGCTGGATCAGTATTGACCATTGCTGTTGTTTGTCATGACAAACCGCCCGACAAGGGCAGGCATTGATCCCTGATCTCTTGGAGTAGGACTTTGCACGAGCCGCATTTGATTCTTGGAATTGGTGAGTTGTTATGGGACATGTTGCCGGAAGGGCCACGCCTGGGCGGTGCGCCGGCGAATTTTGCGGTGATGGCGGGCCGCCTGGGCAATCATGCAGCGGTTTTGAGCCGCATTGGGCGGGATGATCTTGGCCGTCGTGCGGTCGACCTGCTGGACCCTTTGCCTGCCGATACCGGATTTCTGCAAGTGGACCCTATACATGAGACGGGGCGCGTGACGGTGGTGCTCAAGGATGGGCAGCCGGAATACGTGATACATCAGCCTGCCGCGTGGGATTCCATGGAGCTGTCCGATGAGTGGGTGCAGTTGGCGGCGCGTGCCGATGCGATTTGTTTCGGGTCGCTGGCACAGCGGAGCCATGAGTCGCGGCAGACCATCCAGACACTTGCTGCGCAGACCTCGTCGGAGTGTGTGCGCGTGTTTGATGTAAATCTGCGGACGCCCTTTTATTCGGGCGAAGTGATCCAGGAGTCGCTGGAACTAGCGACCGTCGTCAAGATGAACGACGGCGAAGTGCCGCAGGTGCTGGCCCTGCTGGGTATGGCTGCGGAAGAGGGATTGGGAACCGGCGCTTTACGTGCAGGGGCTGACCGCCTGATCGAGGAGTTTCCCTCACTACGGATGGTGGCGATCACCCGCGGCGGCCACGGCAGCCTGCTGGTGACGCGCGAAGCCTGGCACGAGCATGCGGGGCTTCGGGTGCGCGTGGCGGATACGATCGGTGCAGGAGACGCCTTTACCGCGGCGATGACGCATTATCTGTTGCGCAGTGCTGATCTGGAAACACTGAATGAGGCGGGGAATCGATGGGGTAGCTGGGTTGCCTCGCAGTCGGGCGCAATGCCGGCACTGCCGGATGAGGTGCGTAGCGCCCTGACGGCTGCGATTGAGGGGTGATGTGTATGGGCCGCGACGGTCACCGCCGGAAGGTGGGTCTCGCGCTTTGTCTGGTGTTCATAGCGGATCCCACGGGGTGGACGCAGGGCCAGCAGTATCAGCAGGCTCCGGCCCCTGCGGAGACGCCTGCACTGATTGCTACGCCGGAGATTGGCGGCAGCCAGGTTTCTGGAGCCGAGCGCAAGACCGAGACAGGCTCTGCGCGCGGGTCTTCAGCCGTGCCTGCGGCGGGCAGGGTGGCGCCCTTGCCGCACGGCGAAGGTGCGCGGCGCATGGAAGCGCGCATACGGGCGATCTTTGCCGGCTATGAGTGGAAGTCCGACCCCAACAAGCCGTTCCAGCGGATTGCGTATCTTGAGCTGATCCTGACGCGGCATCTGGGGCTGCAGGATGAGATCACGGTGCGCATGGAGCTGGCCAACGAGCAGTTGCGCGCGGGGCGCAGCGAAGCCGCAGTGGCGACCATGGAGGCGTTATTGAAGGATGCGCAACCGCAGATGAATGAGTTGCCGCGCGCGCTCGTTGCCCAGCTGCACGAACTGCTTGCGCTGAGCTATCTGCGGCTTGGCGAGCAGGAGAACTGCGTGGGGATGCACAATGCGCTGTCCTGCAACTTTCCCCTGCGTGGCGGCGGACTGCATACCAGAAAGCGCGGCGCAGAAGGAGCAGTGCGTGAGTATACGATTGCGCTGGGCCTGAAACCGGAAAGCGCCATTGATCGCTGGCTTCTAAATCTGGCATACATGCAGTTGGGGCGCTACCCGCAGGATGTTCCCAGGCAGTGGCTTGCCAGCCCGAAGTTGTTCGCTTCCGACGCAGACATCGGCTACTTCCCTGACGTAGCGGGGCTGGCGGGCGTGGATGTGTTCGAGCGTTCGGGGGGTCTCATTATCGAGGACTTTGATGGAGATGGTTTGCTGGATATCATGCTGTCTTCGTCCGGGCCGCTGGACCCCATGCACTTCTTCCATAACAATGGCGACGGAACGTTCACGGATCGGACAAAAGAGACGGGGCTGGGAGACGAGATCGGCGGGCTGAACCTGGTACTCACCGACTACAACAATGATGGCCACCCGGACGTACTGGTGCTGCGCGGGGGCTGGTGGGACAGCTTCGGCGAGTACCCCATGTCTCTGCTGCGGAACAACGGGGACGGCACGTTTGACGATGTGACGGAGGAGGCTGGACTGCTGGTGAACGGGCCGGGCCAGGCAGCAGCCTGGGCAGACTATGACGGGGATGGGTGGCTGGATCTGTTCGTGGGGCATGAGTCAAAGCCGGGCGAAGAGTTTGTGTCGCAGCTGTTTCACAACAACCGTGACGGGACATTCACCGAGGGGAGAGCTCCAGTTGCAACGGGTACCAGCGTGGCGGGCGTGTTGGGGGCAAACCTGGGCTTTGTGAAGGGTGTGGCGTGGGGCGACTACAACAATGACGGGCGCCCCGACCTGTACGTTTCTACGATGTTTGGCCAGAGTTTTCTGTTTCGAAATGATGGGCCGCGCGACCCTGCGCATCCGGAAACCGGCGACTGGAAGTTTGCCGATGTCACGGAGCAGGCCGGCCTGGGCGGCAAACGGTACACCTTCCCGACATGGTTCTTCGACTACGACAACGATGGCTGGCTGGACATTTTTGCAGGCGGTTATTCGACCACCTCAATGGAGGATGTAGGCGCTTTTGAGCTGGGCAGGCCGCATCGCGCCTCCGTGTCACACCTCTATCGCAACAACCATGACGGAACGTTTACAGATGTGCCGCGTGCCGGTGGGCTGAACCGGGCGATCACAGTGATGGGTGCGAACTTTGGCGACCTGGACAATGACGGCTGGCTCGATGTTTATCTCGGCCTTGGCGATCCTTCCTACGAAGCGCTTTTGCCGAAGCGCATGTTTCGGAATGACGAAGGCAAGGGCTTCCAGGATGTGACGACCTCGGGCGGCTTTGGCAATCTGCAGAAGGGGCACGCAATTGCATTTGCAGACATTGAAAACAGCGGCAGTGAAGATGTGATGGAGGAGCTGGGTGGCGCCTATCCTGGAGACGGATTCCATGCCGCACTGTATCGCAATCCAGGCCACGATAATCACTGGGTAACCCTGATGCTGGAAGGCGTGAAGACAAATCGTGCGGCGTATGGGGCGCGCATTCGAGTCACGATTGACGAGCAGGGGAAAGAGCGCTCGATTTATCGCGCAGTGGGCTCGGTTTCAAGCTTTGGAGGCAATCCCATGCGGCAGCACATCGGCGTGGACAAGGCCGCATCGATTCGTGAACTCGAAATCTGGTGGCCCGTGTCGGGTGTGCGGCAGCGATTTCATAACGTCGCGGTGAATCGCACCTATCACGTTCGGGAGTACGCTGACTTGCTGGATTTCGTGCCGGCGCGGACCTTTGAGATAGGAAAGACGAAGATTGCGGCCCCTCTTCATGACCATCACGAGTAGTCTTGCATTGAAGGGCCGATGCAGCCGGCAAAAGGCCTGCACCGACGCCGTCGACAAGGGCCAGTACCATCTTGTAGCGTTTTGAAGACTTTGCCGGGAGACGGCGCCAAGGGAAGTGAATGGCACGACCGCGTAGCACCGCCGATAAACTGACGCCTCCTCCTGAGGCTGACCCAGAGCGCCGTGTGGCGAAGCATCGCCGCGTCTTTGAGCATCTTTTGTCTAGTATTCAGTCCGGCCAGTTGAAGCCGGGAGACCGTCTGCCGAGCGAGGCGGAACTGGGCCGCATTTTTGAGTCATCTCGCATCACCATCGCCAAGGCCGTCCTTGACCTGCAGCGCATGGGACTGGTGACGCGGCGGCCGGGCGCCGGAACCCATGTGCAACGGCCGCAGCAGGCCACAGGGGGCACTTTTGGGCTTCTCATCCCTGAACTGGGTCTGACTGAGATCTTTGAGCCAATCTGCCATGGGATGATGCGATCACCGTTTGCGCGGCCCGATGCGCTGCTTTGGGGCAATGCTTCGACCTCTGTTCGAGAGACCGCCAGGGAGGCCGAGCAGATGGTGCAGTCGTTCATCGTGCAAAAGGTCGCCGGAGTGTTTTTTGCGCCGCTGGAACTCACGGGTGAAAAGGAGACAGTCAACCGGCGCATCACACGCGCGCTGGAGCGGGCACAGATCCCCGTCGTGCTCCTGGACCGCTGCTATATGCCTTATCCTGAGCGCTCAGCGCATGACCTGGTGGGTGTGGACAATCGCCGCGCAGGCTATGTGGCGGCCGCACACCTGCTCTCGCTCGGCGTGCGAAGGCTTGCTTTTCTTGGCGAGCAGAACGCTGCGAACACCGTGGACGCGCGCATCACGGGATTTTATGAAGCGCTTCGCGCGTTCGGGGTGAGTCCGGAGACGGATCCGGTTTGGCGCGGGAGCCCGCAGGATGAGTCTTTTGTGCGCAGGATGATGCAGGCGGCGCGCCCCGAAGGCATTATGTGCGCCAACGATCTGACGGCGGCGCGGCTCATGCAGGTGTTGCTTGGCCAGGGCACGCGGATTCCCGAAGAGGTGCGCATTGTAGGCATGGACGATGTGAAATATGCGAGCTTGTTGCCTGTGCCGCTGACAACGATTCACCAGGATTGCGCGGGTATCGGCGCGGTGGCCATGTCTACAATGCTGGAGCGTCTGGAGCACCCTGAGCTGCCCGTACGCGACGTATTGGTTCCTACGCGGCTTGTAGTGCGGCGCAGCTGCGGGGCACACCTTGCGGAGGCTTCTGGAGTCGCATGATGGAACGACAGCGCAGGAAAGCGGTGAAGTTGTGATTGTGAATCTCGCCAGGCGCGCCCATGACCACAACTGGGAACTCGACCCGATTACGCGCTCGCTGCTCGACACAGATTTTTACAAACTACTGATGCTCCAGTTCATCTGGAAGCACTTTAGGGCAACGCGTGCGACCTTCACACTGTTGAACCGGACGAACTCTGTGCCGCTGGGCAAAGTGATACGCGTGGAAGAGCTGCGGGAACAGCTGGAAGCGACGCGGAAGGTGCGCTTTCATAAGTCTGAGCTTATCTGGCTGGCAGGTAACACGTTCTATGGCCGCAGAGGCATGTTCGAGCCGGCGTTTCTCGAGTGGCTGGAGCGCGACTTTCGTCTTTCGGATTTCGAACTGTCGGTTGAGGACGGTCAGATCGCGCTGCGATTTGAAGGCCTGTGGACGGAGAGCACCCTGTGGGAGATCTATGCTCTGTCGGCAATTGACGAGTTAAAGAGCCGTGCAAGTTTAAAGGTACTGAGCGAATTCGAGATCGATATTCTCTACGCGCGAGCCAAGACACGCCTGTGGGAAAAGATGGAGCGCTTGCGAGGCGTACCCGGATTGAACGTGAGCGATTTTGGCACACGCAGGCGGCACAGCTTTCTATGGCATGAATACGTGGTGAAGGCAATGAGCGATGTGCTGGGAGACATTTTTGCCGGCAGCTCGAACACTTATCTTGCCTACAAGCACGACCTGGAAGCGATCGGAACAAACGCGCATGAGTTACCGATGGCAATGGCGGCGCTGGCGGATACTGATGAAGAGTTGAAGCAGGCGCAATACCGCATGCTCGAACTTTGGCAGAAGACCTATCAGGGAGAGCTTTTGATCATGCTGCCTGACACGTTCGGCACTACACAGTTTCTGCGTGATGCGCCGGACTGGGTTGCCGGGTGGACAGGACAGCGCATTGACAGCAAGGACCCGTACATTGCGGGCGACGAATACATCGAATGGCTAGTCCAGAGGGGCTGCGATCCCGGCCAGAAGAGAATCATCGCATCCGACGGGATGGATGTGGACACGATTCTTGGCCTGCAGGCCTACTTTGGCGGCACGATGCGCAAGGGAGTTTCGCCTGCGGATTTTCGGAGGGCGGAGGACTTTGCCGATTCGGCCAAGTGGACTCCAGGCCCGCGCATTCGTTTCAGCGCGGGGTGGGGAACCTATCTCACGAATGACTTTCGCAATTGCAATCCGCGGGGAGATGAGAGCTTTGATCCCGTGAGCCTTGTGTGCAAGCTGGCTGAGGTGGATGGACGGCCGGCAGTCAAGCTCTCTGACAACTATTCAAAGGCGATGGGGCCGTTGGCGGAAATCGAGCGCTACCGGCGCATTTTCGGCATTGCCGGAGTTTGCGATGCGCCGGTTGCGGTGTGAGCGCCAGCCAGGATTCGGGAACTGGTCACATGGCTTCCAGGGTTCCGCTTAAGGAAGGCTCATAGCTGCGGCCGACACGTTCGCAGGTCCCGCAGAGGGCGGTACAACGGGCTTGTGACGGGCGCGAAGGTAGGCCACGATTTGTGCCACCTGCTGGTCAGTGAGCGAGTCGGCGAAGGGCGGCATTTTCTGGCCACCGTTCAGAATCTGATCTGAAATCCTGGCTGGAGTCCACTTCTTATCTTTGGGTAGAGTGGTGAGCGCCGGCGCCTTCTTACCGCCTACTGCGCCTGCTCCATGGCAATGTGCACAGCCTTTGTCGCGGAAAAGAAGGGCGCCGGCCTTCTGCTCGGCCTTTCTTTTCGAGCCCCACCATGCGTGCGCGGGCGGGGCCGCAAGGTACATGAGGGAGATGGTCACCAAATAAGCAAAAATGAATCGGCGGGGAAATGTCACAGTCCTATTTTCGCATCCGGCGGCTGCATTTGGCTCCAACCAAAGGTGGAGGTGAGAAAGAGTAAGCTGGCTGCATATGGCCGGCGAAGTCAGCAACAACGTGAGCCAGTTGCGCGCCGAGCTCGGTCTGCGAAGCCGGGCCTGGGCGCGCGGCAGAGCCCATGTCGAGAGCTATGGGAACCCGCCGGTGATTGTGTATGAGCCGGAGCAGGGACGCCATGGAAACTTTTTTGATGTGGCGTACGCGGCAATCATGGCACGGCCGGAGTGGTCCAAGCGCCTTGGCAAGGTACATACAGGAGCGGGGCGGTCGCTGCCACGGCCGGCCCTTGAGCCGGGCCGGCAATGGCGAGAGCTGGACTCCTCGATGAGCTCTGACGCTCTGCTGATGAACGTCTTTTGCACGCCGGGTGTAGCAGACTCGGCAGATGTCAGGAATTTGCTGGGCGTGGAAGATGCCGGGGTGCCCGAGTTCGGGTGGAGGGCACGCGTGCCCTTGCGAAATGGACGGCTCGACCGCACAGAGGTCGATATGCGCTGGGACGGACTGCTGGTGGAAGCCAAACTGTCGGAGGCCGACTTCCAGACGCAGAGAGCGGATGTTGTGGAAGCTTATCAGGACTTTGACGCGGTTTTTGAGCGAGAGGCGTTGCCGCAGGTGGAACTCCGCACCGCGCGACGCAGGCAGGCAGTCGAGTTTGCCGAGGAGTTCACGCAGGAGTGGGAGGCTGGCGGCGATGAGGAAGTGGCGCGGGCTTTTCAGGCGGATCTGGTGGAGCGTTCGATGCAGCGTCAGCCGGCAGCACGTGGGTATGCGGGATACCAGCTCATCCGCAATGTGCTTGCGGCTCACGCGCAGGGCGCAAGCTTCTGCGTGGTGCACGACGAACGGCGCCCGGACTTGCGCGAGGCCTGGTTTTCGGTGATGGCCGCGGTAAGGTGCGCCGCATTGCGTGCACGGCTCAAGGTGTTGACATGGCAGGAGCTTACCGCGGTTCTTCCGGAGGATCTCCGGGGTTTCCTCTCTGTAAAATATGGGATCGTGCGACCGGGGGATTATCCCGATATCGCGGACTCCATGAGTGGAACTGGCGGGGAGTGAATGGTGCGCCCGGAAGGATTCGAACCTCCGGCCTACTGATTCGTAGTCAGTCGCTCTATCCAGCTGAGCTACGGGCGCATGGGAGAATTTCCCGAAGGAACCTTATGCAGAATATCAGGGTTTGTGCAGCGGTGCAATCGGGTTCTGGTCAGGCAGTGGCGGTCACTTCCGGCTCTGGCTGGGGCGGCAGCAGGGGCAATTCTTCAGCAATCTGAAGCCCGGCGGAACGGACGAGATTGGTGACGGTAGCGGCGTTGAGGCGGGTTGCATCGTACTCCACCAGCACCGCGTGCGCGGGTTTGTCGATCCTCAGTTGCCGAATTCCGTAGACTTCGCGCATGTTCCCAAGCGCAAACGCGACTGCCGCGTCAGGTTCCGCAGCGTAACGGAAGAGAATGTCCACTGTTGTCATAGCACAATCATAGCAAGTCTGCAGCTTAGAGGCTGTTCAGGTAGTGGATGATCTCGGGACTGGTCCAATCCTGTGCGCCAACGAACTTGCGGCGGATAATCCCCTTGCGATCGATGACGTAAGTTTCCGGCCACATGTCGGTGTGAAACAGGCTTGCCGCCGTTTTGCGGGGATCGCGGACCGTGATCAGGTCCACGTGACGGGCTCGGATGAAGCTCGCGTAGGCATTGGGGTCTTCATCGATGCTGACGGCGAGCATCACAAGGCCAGGATCCTGTCGATGAAGCTGCAGCAGAGAAGGCATCTCTTCGATGCATGGTGCGCACCAGGTGGCCCAGAAATTCAGCAACACGACATTGCCGCGATAGTTGGCGAGATGGACCGACGTCATTCCATCGGAGACCGTAAAATCCGGTGCCTCGATCCCGGTCTGAGCGGGATGGGCGCCGCGGTTGCATCCGGAGAGCAACGAGAGCGAGACGAGAGTGAGCAGAGCGACAGAAGGAAACCGCACATCCCTATAATACGGAGCAAAGGGCACGGCGCGAAAGGGCTGCAGGATGGCGGACGAAGGGCCGGAAACGGGCAGGGAAGAGGCGGGGGACTGGAAGCCAGTGTTGGGCCTTACCGTGGCCACTGACAGACCCTTAGCTACGCCCTCGCTTATGGGGACAGTGTTTGACCAGCCGGAACCGGAGAATTTGCTGGAACTTACAGTAATCATTCCCGCGAGGAACGAAGAGCACTGCCTGGGAGCGTGTCTGGAGTCACTCGTTGCACAGTCGGACGAGGTTTTCAAGCTGGGCCGGGATTGGGAACTGATCGTTGTGGACGATCACTCGGCGGATCGCACGGAAGAGATTGCCCGGAGCTTTACAGACGTGACAGTGATGCAGGCCGGCAAGCTGGAAAGAGGCTGGACCGGGAAGGCGAACGCGATCTGGACGGCAGCGCGAAAGGCGCGCGGGCGTTGGCTGTTGTTCACGGATGCGGATACGGTGCATGAGAGTGGGAACCTGCACCGGGCCATCCACGAGGCTGTGCGGCACAAGGTGGGGATGTTGAGCTACTCGCCGAAGCAGTGGGTCAGCGGACTGTGGCAGCGAGCGTTGATGCCGCTGGTCTTTTGTGAGCTCGCCTTGTCGTATCCGCCGACAAAGGTTTCCGATCCGAACCAGAGGGTTGCCGCGGCGAATGGGCAGTTTCTGCTGGTCGAGCGCGAGGCCTATCGCCGCATTGGCGGGCATGAGGCGGTCGCGAGCAAGGTGCTGGAAGACGTCGAGCTTGCCTTGGTGGCCAAGCGGCGCAAGGTGGGACTGCGGTTCCGCTATGGAGACGATGCTGTTTCAACCCGGATGTACCGTTCGACCGCGGCCATGATCGAAGGCTGGACGAAGAATCTGGCCTTATTGTTCAATAATGCACTGGCGCTGGCTCTGTGGCGCGCGCTGGATATTGCATTGCTGGTGGGATTGCCGATTCTTGCTTTCGAGTTGTGGAATGGCCGCCTTGCCGTGCGAAGCCTGCAGTGGCTTGGGGTAGGTTGGGTACTCCTGCTGATCTGGTTGCGCAATCTCTTTCGATACTATGCTCGCGTGGCGAAGTCCAACTTTGGGTTTGTGGATTGTGCCCTGTCGCCGCTGGCATTGCCGCTGTTTGTCGTGCTCCTCTATCGCAGTTGGTTTCAACACAGGGTGCTGAAACAGGTAAGCTGGAAGGGAAGGACATACTCTGGCGGATAAGCTGGATGGGCCCGGAATTTTAGAGCGCCGGTTTTGGTGGTGTGAAAAACGGGCGCAATCCGAAGAGCCCTTGAAGACCTCGGAATCATCTCTCTTGTGAGGCAATGGAATGATTGAGTTGACGCGCCGCGCGACCTTCTCTGCTTCCCACTATTACTGGAATGATGCATGGTCCGCGGAAATGAACGAGCGGGTCTTCGGGCGGTGCGCGAATCGCAACGGGCACGGGCATAACTACACGCTGGAAGTGACGGTTGCGGGTGAGCCGGACGCGGTGACAGGCTTTGTGGTGGATCTGAAGTGGCTGAAAGATGTGATGGAGAAGGAAGTCGTAGGAGTCTACGACCATCGCCACCTGAATCTTGAGGTGCCGGAGTTCGCCCGGGTGATTCCCACGACAGAAAACATCGCGGTTGCTGCATGGAGACGTCTGGAGCCTGTGCTGAACCACGCTGGCGGGGTGCGACTGAGCCGGGTGCGGGTCTATGAGACAGCGGATATCTTTGCCGAGTACCGGGGCGAGCCATGAGAGCTTACTTCGGACGCCGGTACATGCTAAGCGCATCTCATCGCCTTCACGCAGACTCGCTCTCCCCGGAGGACAATCTCAAAACCTACGGGAAGTGCAATAATCCTCACGGCCATGGCCACAATTACGTGGTAGAGGTGATGGTAACTGGAGATGTGAGGCCGGAGACCGGCATGGTCGTGGACATGGCGAAGCTGGATCAGGCGGTGCGGGAGTTGGTGTTAGACCGATTTGACCATGCCAACCTGAATTTAGATGAGCTATTTGTGAATCGCGTTCCAACGACGGAGAATCTCTGTAAGGCGCTTTTTGCATTGTTGCAGCATAGGATTCCGACCGGCAGGCTTCAGATGGTTCGAGTGGAAGAAACTGAAAACAACTTCTTCGAGTGTGCAGATGCAAACTGATCTGGCGTCCATCGGGCATCAGGTTGGCGGTCGAGCAGAAAAGATAAAGCCCAATTTCCCCGGGTTGGAGGATGAGCAATGGCGCAGCCGATAGCAGTGAGCAAGACTGTTCGCAGGGCAACCGGCGTGGACGAAGGCCTGGCGGAGTACAGCACGCAAGAGATGTATCGGGAGATTTTGGGCCGGTTAGGCGAGGATCCCAGCCGTGATGGTCTGCTCGCAACACCCAGCCGGGTTGAGAAGTCCATGGCTTTTCTCACCAAGGGCTACAGTGAAGATCCAACCAAAATCCTTCGCGGCGCGCTCTTTGAGGTCGACTATGACGAGATGGTTATTGTTAAGGACGTAGAGATGTTCTCGCTCTGCGAACATCACATGCTGCCTTTTTTTGGCAAAGTGCATGTAGCCTACATCCCCAATGGCAAGGTAATTGGCTTGAGCAAGATTCCGCGGCTAGTGGAGGTATTTGCGCGCCGACTTCAGGTACAGGAGCGGCTTACAAGACAGATCGCCGATGCGATTCAGGAGGCGATTGAGCCGCAGGGCGTGGGTGTGGTGATTGAGGCGCGCCACCTGTGCATGATGATGCGCGGCATTGAAAAGCAGCACTCTTCGACGGTCACCTCCGCCATGGTTGGATGCTTCCGGCAGAAGGAAACACGCGCGGAGTTCCTGTCCCTTGTTCGTCAGTCGGGTAACTGAGGACCCGAGTCAAGGCCCTGGTCGTCTAAAGTAGTTGAGTGAACGGGTTAATTGTTATTGATAAGCCGGGCGGCATGACGAGCCACGATGTAGTCGCCAGGCTGCGTCGGATTTCGGGCGAGCAGTCCATTGGTCATCTTGGCACCCTGGACCCCATGGCTACAGGTGTTCTTCCTCTTCTCCTGGGCAAATTTACTCGCCTTGCCCAATACTTCTCCTCTGCTGAAAAGAGTTACACGGGCACAATCCGCTTTGGCTTTGCGACGGACAGCTACGATGCTGATGGACAGGTGGTTGGTCCACAGTCGGACCCCTTGCTCACACTCCAGCAGGTGCGTGCTGTATCTGAACGCTTTTGTGGATCGATTGAGCAGATGCCGCCGCCATTCTCTGCAAAAAAGATTGCAGGCACTCCTGCCTATAAGCTTGCCCGGAAAGGCAAACCGGTAGAGTTGAGGCCCGTGACGATTCAGGTCGCAGCCTTTGAAGTGACGGCACTGGACGGCGCCGAGGCCGCGTTCAAGATGACCGTCAGCGCCGGCGGCTATGTCCGTTTCATTGCGCATGAACTCGGACAGGAGTTGGGGTGTGGCGCGCACCTGAGCAGCCTGCGTCGCACCCATGCTGGCGTATTCACCCTTGCAGACACGCATACTCTTGAGGAACTGGCCACTTACGCGGGAAGGACAGAGGCGCTTGAGGCGCTCTGTATCCATCCGCGTTCACTACTGCCCGAGATGCCGGCTGTGACTTGCGATGAGGTCGCATTAGGCAGGCTTCGCAATGGGGCACAAGCCAACCTCGCGGAGTTCTCGCATGCTCCGCTCGTCAAGGTCTTTGCAGGGCAGCGCGAACTGGTGGGCATCGCAAAACGAGTGGCAGGAACACTGTTTCAACCTGTCGTCGTGATGACTTGATCGGCCTGCCCGGCAGTTTGCGGGCTATTTTTTGAGCAGGGGCCTGAGGCCAGCCAGCAGTGTTTCCGCCAGGATTGCTGAGCCCTTCGCGGTTGGATGAATTCCATCGGGCTGGATGGTGCCGGGTTGGTGAATCAGGTTCTTGTAGATCATGGGGACAAACGCGACGTGGTGCATCGCAGCCAGGTCGCGAAAGGTCTTGTCAAACTGCTGTATGTAATCGGGGCCGTAGTTGGGGGGCAATGTGATGCCGGCAAGGAGAACGCGAATATGCGCGGCCGTCAGCGTCGTCAGGACCGTGTCAAGGTTGCGCCGCGTCTGCACAAGTGGCAGCCCCCGCAGGCCGTCATTTCCACCAAACTCGACGATGACGACGGCAGGATGCAGATCGATGACGGATTGAAGACCCTCGATCGCATCTTTTGTCGTTGCGCCGCTCGTTCCCATGTTCTTGACCCGGTAGTGATAGCCCAATCTGTCGAGATCAAGCTGAAGAGCTGCAGGATACGCCTGACTTTCCACGAGGTTATAGCCCGCGGTGATGCTGTCGCCGTAGCAAATGAGCAGTGGCTTCTCAGCCGCCACTAGAGGAAAGACGGCAAGAAGAAACAGAGTTGAAACGAGAAATGTTCGGCGGACGTCCACCATAGTAGTGTAACCGCCGTGGAGCAATCGCTGCGACAGGGTGAAAAGCCTCAGGAGGCCGGCAAGTGATTGAAATACGCAACGTGCAGAAGTGGATTCAGAATGGCTCTCGGCGCGTGGAGATATTGAAGGGGATCACTCTGCGCATTCCAGCCGGCCAGTTTGTAGCTATCGTGGGTGCCAGTGGAAGCGGCAAGAGCACGCTGCTCGGCCTGACGGCGGGCCTCGACACGCCGAGCGCGGGCGAGATATGGCTCGATGGGACTCCAATTCACAATCTTAAAGAAAAAGAACTCGCCGGCGTACGCGGCTCCAAGATTGGCTTTGTCTTCCAGTCCTATCAACTGATTCCCACCCTGACTGCTCTTGAAAATGTGCTCCTTCCGTTTGAATTGAACATAGAAGGGAATGGCCTCGAAAAGGCCCGTTCCCTTTTAAGTGCAGTTGGGTTAGGTGAAAGGATGCACCACTATCCAGTGCAGCTCTCGGGAGGAGAGCAGCAGCGTGTGGCGCTTGCGCGAGCCTTTGTGGTGGATCCGCCGATTGTGATGGCTGATGAACCAACAGGCAATCTTGACTCAACGAACGGCCAACTGGTGCTGGATATGCTTCTGCAGAGAAACCGCGATGCCGGAGCAACTCTTGTGCTTGTGACGCATGATCATGAAGTGGCCAGCCGCGCCGATCGGAAGATCGTGCTCCGCGATGGATTGGTCGTGGAGGATACTCTGCCCAATTCCTTCGAACAAGCCACGCATGAGCAGGAGTCTGGGATTCATGGCTAGCTATTCGCTTAGTTGGAAGCGAGCTTTTGCAATTGCCTGGCGTGATCTTAAGTCGGCTCCGGGCAAGTTTGCTTTTGTGGTGCTGTCTGTTGCGGTTGGCGTTGCGGCCTTAGTGGGAGTGCGCGGATTTAGCGAGAATTTTACACAGACACTTCTGACGGAGGCGCGGTCGCTGATGGCAGGAGACCTGATGGCGCGCATTTTCCGGACGCCCAAACCGGATGAGTTGCAACAAATCGCCGCGATTGCCGGACAGATTCATGGCACACAAACAACGTGGGTTACAGAGACGGTTTCGATGGCCTCGGTTTCGGCAGATCCGGTGCCATTGCTTGTCTCTCTGAAAGCCGTCGATCCAGCTTTTTACCCGTTCTATGGTCAGGCGGAACTGGACCCGGCCATGTCGCTGCGACAAGCCCTCCAGGGAGACTCCGCCGTCGTTGCAGATGACTTTCTCGTGCGGCTCAACGCGCATGTTGGAGATACGGTAAGACTCGGTGGCAAAGGGTTCAGAATCGCGGCAGTACTGCGCCAGGAGCCGGATCGCATGAGCGCCGGGGCAGGTCTTGGACCGCGCGTGATGATTTCCAATGCATCACTGGAGCAGACAGGACTCATCGCGCCCGGCAGTCGCGCAAGTCATCGCCTCTTGCTGCGGTTGCCTGCACAGGCAGATGTGGCTGCAGTGCGAAAAGCAGTGGAGGGTGTGCTCTCGGATGCACAGGTCACGGACTTCAAGGAAGGCAACCCGGCACTCAATGCCGGGCTGGAGCACGCCACCGCCATTCTGAGCCTGATCTGCCTTGTGGCGATGGTGCTGGGTGCGATTGGCGTGGCCATGGCAATGCATGCGCACCTGGAGCAACGCATGGACATGCTGGCTATCTTAAAGGCCCTTGGTGCCCGTTCTAAGGACTTGCTGCGTATCTTTCTTTTGCAAACGCTCGGCCTGGGGCTGGCAGGCGGGCTGATCGGCGTGGCTGCAGGCATCACCGTGATAGGAGCGCTCCCCGCTGTATTCGGTAAGCTCCTGCCAGTGCATACGATATTCTCTGTTCCGTGGCGCTCAATTCTCGCGGGACTCGGAACTGGGCTGCTTACCACCCTGCTGTTTTGCCTTCCTCCTCTGCTCGATGTGCGTGCCATCCGTCCGGTTCTGGTCTTGCGGCGGTTGGTTGAGCAAGGACCAGAAGGTTGGCGTGGCTGGCTGTCATTCTGGTGGTCGCGTCGGCTTCAACTGGGAATATCGGTGTTGGTCTTGCTGGCGCTGGGCGCAATCGCGTGGGTACTCTCTGATTCAGCCGTGGTCGGTGGATGGTTCGCGCTCCTCTTAACCGCTGCTCTTATCGTCCTGCTCCTCCTGGCCATTATGCTCTTGCGTGCGCTGCGTTTCGTCCTGAATCGGGTACGGCTGCGGTTGCCATCGTCATTGCGGCATGGCCTGGCAAATTTGTATCGGCCGGGCAATCAGTCGGCGCCTGTGCTGGCGTCGCTCGGCACGGGTGTGATGCTGATCCTTGCGGTTTACCTGATGCAGAGT
Organism: Acidobacteriota bacterium; assembly: GCA_021836865.1. GTDB lineage: Bacteria > Acidobacteriota > Terriglobia > Terriglobales > Acidobacteriaceae > Telmatobacter. The sequence goes on along the minus strand of JAKBHH010000028.1, from coordinate 17,188 downwards.
TCGCTTCTGCACGATTTGAGCGATACGGCTTCGCCAAAACTTCCCAATGTTTTCCTGATAGATGTGACTACGGAAGAAGTTGCAGGCTTGCAGGATTTCTTTCGACACCAGGCCGGCGTGATACAACAACTGGATCTTATACCGGTTGTGCATGGCCGGTTTTTCACACTCAACGGGAAGACGCTTGAGCAGCTAAAGGGACAGCACTTCCCCCTGCGAATGTTGGAGAACGCGGAATTGAGTTGGGCAGATGCTCCGCCGGCAGGGGACAAGCTGATCCGCGGAGCCTGGTGGAGCAGCGCAAATGCTTCACAAATTGCTGTGAGTGAGGGGGTCGCGAATCGTCTGCATCTTCAGATCGGTTCCCCGGTTCAGCTGGAGATTAGCGGCCGCTTGCATGCACTTACTGTTGCTTGCATCTACCGCGCAGACGGAGAACATCTTGCGGCGCGCGTGTCATTCCTGCTGCCTTCATCGCTGCTGAAGGACTCGATCGCAACCTGGTATGGGGGCCTGCACATGCAGAGTGGTGCGATACCGTCGATGGAACGGGCTCTGTTTGCGCAGTATCCGACAGTCACAGTAGTCAACATTGCCGACGTGCTGGATCGAATTGAGAGCGTCGTGAATCAGATTACTTTTGTTGTGCGCTTTCTCGCCACTTTTTCGATTTTCGCCGGGCTCATGATTCTTGCTTCGAGCATCGCCAGCGCGCGCTTGCGGCGTGTTCGTGAAACGGTCGTGCTAAAGACACTTGGGGCCACACGGTTGCGAATCGTACGCACGTTCAGCGTGGAGTTCAGCGTTTTAGGGTTGCTGGCAGGCGGAGTCGGGGTTGTCTTCGCAAACATCCTGACGCGCGTGCTTCTACGGAAGTTGGAGGTCGGTTTCCACCTGGACATTTATGCGGCAGTTGTAACTCTTGCGGGAACTGCACTTCTTGCCACTGTTACCGGCTGGTTGGCGAGCTATCGCATTCTTGGATTACGCCCGCTTGAAGTGCTGCGAGAGGAATAGGCCGAAGCGCAGTCTGGAATCGCATTCACCTAGTAATCCTCGCTTATCTCGGCTGCAGGAAGGATGTCGCTCTGGCGCGCCATCCAGACATATAACGTGGGCATGAGGAATACGCCAATGACAAGATTGGCGAGCAGGCCGCCAACAATGACAATAGCGAATGGCCGCTGCGAGTCAGAGCCGATGGCATGCGAGAGCGCCGCGGGCAGCAGGCCCAGGGTTGCGACAAGCATGGTCATCATGATGGGCCGCAGGCGCAGGACAGCGCCTTCAATCGCGGCTTCTACGATGTGCTCTTGTGTTGATTCCTCCATACCTCTGCGCCGCGCGCGCAACTGATTGATGTATTCGAGCATGATGACGCCGGTCTGTACCGATACGCCAAAGAGCGCCAGAAACCCTACCGCGGACGAGACCGAGAAGTTTGTGTGCGTAATAAACAGCGCCAGCGGGCCGCCAACGGAAGCCATGATGACGGAAACCAGAATGAGCATGGCCCACTTGAAAGAGCGAAACATGATGTAGAGGATGAGGAAAATAACCAATACGGTGATGGGAACAACAAGGGCGAGGCGCTTGTCGGCACGCTTCTGGCTCTCGTACTCCCCCGCCCATTCAAGGTGGTAGCCGGTCGGCAGGCTCACGTAGCGGTTGACCTTGGAGATGGCTTCCTCGACAGTCGAGCCAAGGTCGCGCCCGCGTACAGAGTACTTGATTGCAATGTAGCGCTGACCTCCCTCGCGATAGATCTCTTCGGCGCCATCGTCCGTGGAGACCTTGGTGAGCTGCGCGAGGGAGACACGTTCTCCGGAAGGGGCGAGGAGGCGCGCGTCTTCGATGGCCTCTTTTGTATCGCGGTATGGCTTTTGATAACGAAGAGTCACGTCGTAGCGCGCTTCGCCTTGCTGTACCTGGGTCAGGGCATTAGCGCCGACCGCAGTCTGGATCGCGTCCTGAATGTCCGCTACATTGATGCCCCAGCGTGCCGCGGCTTCACGGTCAACAGTGAAGTTGAGGTTCGGCTGGCCGATGATGCGAAAGATGCCGAGATCCTGCACGCCCCTGACCGTGGCCATCTGGCTTTGAACATCCTCGGCTTTGCTTTCCAGCGTGCGGAGGTCATCTCCGTAGAGCTTGACCGCGAGTTCGCCTTTGACGCCCGACACAGCCTCTTCCATGTTGTCGGATATGGGTTGCGAAAAATTCCAGATGACGCCGGGAAACTTCTCCAACTCCTTGTCCATGGCGGCGATCAGAGCTTCCTTGTTCTGATGAAAGACAGGGCGCCACTGTTCTTTGGGTTTCAGATCGACGAAGTATTCGGTATTGAAGAAACCTGTGGTGTCGGTGCCATCGTCGGGCCTTCCGGTCTGACTGACAACTTGCGTGACCTCAGGAAATGAGGCCATGATTTGGCGCGCCTTGTCAGTGAAGTTGATACTGGCTGTAGGACCTTCGCTGGGGGGCAACGTTCCTCGCACCCAGATGGATCCCTCGTCAAGGTGAGGCAGAAACTCTGAACCGATAGGGCCGCCTACGGTGAGGTAGACGGCGAAGGCGAAGAGTAAAGCAGCGATGCCCACTGTGACGTGGCGATTCCTTATCGCCGCACGAACCGCAGTTCGATAACGGCGAATGAGCCAGTGCATGATGGGGTTTTGCCACTCTTGTGCGCCATTGCGGAACAGGACACTTGCGAACACGGGTGCGATGACAATGGAGAACGTGAGTGCGCCCAGCAAGGCGAAGGCGACCGTCCACGCCATGGGTTTAAACAGTCGTCCTTCCACGGCCTGCAGGGTGAAGATGGGTAGATAGGCGGTGATGATGATTGCGATTGCGAAGAAGACCGGCCGCTGCACTTCGTGTGCTGCCTCGCGAATATTCTGTGCAGGGGTGCGCGTGTTGTCGTGCTGCGAGAGATGCCGAACGATGTTTTCGATCATCACCACGGCGCCATCAACCACCATGCCGAAGTCCAGCGCACCCAGCGAAAGCAGATTGGCCGGGATATGGCTGAGGTCCAGGCAGATGGATGCGAACAAGAGAGCGAAGGGAATGGTCAGGGCAACGATGATGGCGCCGCGGACATTGCCGAGAAAGAGAAAAAGAATAATCGAGACGAGGATCATTCCGGCAGTCAAGTTATGCTCTACGGTATCAACCGTGAAAGCGACTAGATCGGAGCGATCAAGGAAGGGAACAATCTTCACGCCTCTAGGTAAAATGCCATTGTCGAGTTTCCTGACCTCTTCGTGGATGCCCTGCAGGACGGGGTCTGAGTCGTCGCCCTTTTGCAGCAGGACGATGCCTTCTACGGTGTCCGGATTGTCAACGATTGTGCCATTGGGCAGATGAGTGGCGCGGCCTATCTGACCAAGGCGAATTTTGGGACCCTGTGCGACGGTGGCAATGTCTCTGATGCGGATGGGCGTCCCGCTGACGGTTTTGACAACGGTGTTTTCGATGTCCTCCACGCTGGTGTAAAGGCCGAGTGACTGCACGTTGATTTGCTGCGAGCCCTGTTCAATAAAGCTTCCCCCGCCGTTGGTGTTGTTGTTGGCGATCTGCTGTTCAACCTGGCCGATCGAGAGGCCGTAGGAGACGAGCTTATCAGGGTCGAGTTTGATCTGGTATTCCTTCGTGGGCCCGCCGAAGCTGGAGACATCGACCACTCCCGTAACGCTCTTGAAGGATTTCTCGAGCGTCCAGTCTTCAAGCGATTTCTTCTCCATGACATCGTAGGAAGGGTTGGTGCTCTCGACTGTGTACCAGTAGATTTGCCCTACAGGGCTCCAGTCCGTACCCATCTGCGGAACCAGTCCCCCAGGGAGATTGACCTGGCTGAGGCGTTCGAGCACGTGCTCGCGGTTCATATCGCTCGTCGAGTTGTCGTCGAAGACGAGCATGAGGCTTGAGAGCCCGGCCAATGTGGTGGAGCGCAGATGCGCGAGGTGCGGAATGCCGGCCATCTGGATTTCAACGGGTACGGTGACCTGACGCTCGATCTCCTCAGCGCTGCGGCCGGGCCATTGAGTAATGATCTGGACATAGTTGTTGGCTACGTCGGGATAGGCCTCGATCGGGAGGTTGCGAAAGGAGACGATGCCCCACGCTGTGAGCACAACGACGCCGCCGAGCACGAGCCAGCGGTTTTTGAGTGCGAAATCTACGAGCGCGCGGATCATTTACTGGTTCCCCGCGGTTTCAAGGAGAAGTGCGTTGGTGATGACCTGCTGGCCGGGTGTCAGGCCGGAGAGGATTTCCTGGCGATTGCCGCTGAGCATCTGGCCTGCATGAACTTCAGTGCGCCTGAACTGATTTCCGCCCGCTGGAACATAGACCCAGTCCCGATCATGGAGATGCAGCACGGCATCCGCTGGTACGGTTGCACGTGTTTCCTTTGTGCGGCTGGTGAAAGTTGCAGTTGCAAACATGCCAAGCCTGAGGAAGCCGGGATTGTTCACTTCGACGCGTACTTTTGCCGTGCGAATTGAGGGATCAAGGATGGGGCCGATGTCGGTGATGCGCCCGGTGAGTGGCCGATCTGGAAAGGCATTGAGACGGATTCTTGCTTCTTGGCCGAGTGCGAGCTTTGGAATGTCATTTTCGTATACATCGCAGACGATCCACACTCGCGAAAGATCGGCAATCGTGAATGCAGTTGCTGAACCGGAAAGGCCCACGCCCGCCGCTGCTGCGTTTGTCACATTCTGCGCAACAATGACACCGGTGATAGGCGCATTGACATTGACGATGCTGCTGGGATGCACTTTATCAACGCCGAGCGTCTTCAATTGATCCTCCGCCGCGGTCAGATCGGCCTTTGCGTCATCTTCCGTGTTCTTGGCCTGCTCCAGCATCGCCTGCGAGACTGCGCCATGCTGAAAGAGGTCTTTTGAGCGCAGGTAGGCCTTGTTGGCGAGCTGCTCGTCGTTCAGAGCCTTGAGATAAGTGTCAAAGGCATTCGTAATGTCTGGGCTCTGCACCTTGAGAAGAAGTTGTCCCTTTTTGACGTTGTCATCGAGGCGCGCCTTGATATCAACCACGCGCCCGTTAGCCAGCGAGATGACGGGCACTTCGCGAGAGATGTCGGGGAACACTGCGCCGGTAGTGCTTAACTCGCTTGCAGTCACAGTCTTTTGTGCGGCGACGAGTTGGAATTTGCCCAGGTCCTTGCTGTCGATCGTGATCAGATTCATGTCGTGGACCGTGATCACCTGTGCGCGCGGTGGAGCGCCATCGCCCTGCGAGACGGACTTGCATCCGGCCAGCCCGAGATTGAGCAATGCGACAAGGGACGATGCTGCCAGGGTAGCGTTGAAGTGCTTACGTGAAAACATGCAGTTCATTGGAGGACCTCGCGTCCCACGGCAAGATTGAGTTGCCCCGCAGCGGTCAAGTAGGAGCCGATGAGCTGCAGGTAGGCCAGTTGTACGGTTCGGTAGTCGCTTTGGGCATTAAGAAAATCCATCAGGGAAGCTCCGCCATGCTGGTAGGAATAGGTCACCGTGTCCCGCACGCGGGTGGCCTGATCTTTGTATTTCGCCTTGTACGGTTTGAGTAGTGCAATGGAGCTTTGAACCTGGGAGTACGAGGAGTCGACGTCGCTGAAAACCTGCGCTCGCGCGGCCTCCGTCACCTGGCGACTGCGGCTGATGTCGATGAGCGTTCGCTGCTTTTCTCCCTGATTGCGGTCAAAAATGCGTAATGGAATGCTCACGCTGCCGCCAAGCGTCTGCAGTGCATTCGGGTTGTTATTGGACGAGTTCCACGTGTACCACCCACTGAACGTTGGATCTGTTGAGCCATTGGCTACGGCCAACTTGTGGTTGGTCTCAGCCTGCTGGACGGCTTGAAGTGCCGCCTGCAGATCTGGCCGGGTGTCGAGCGCAATTTGGCGGTAATCATCAAGCGGTTGGAGCGCATCGGAGAAGTCAAAGGCACCGTTCACTTCGAACTTCTCCACCGGAGTGCGATCGTCGAGCAATTGCAGCAGTTGAATCTTCGCGGTGCGCAGGTTGACCATGGCCGACTGGATCTCAACTTCATACTGCACACGCAACAATTCAATGCGATCCAGATCAATCTGCGCGATGTCTCCTGCGGCATATCGACTGCGGGCGATGTCGATAATTTTGTCGTAGTAATCGAGGTCATTCTTTGCCAGTTCAAGCACTGCCTTGGACTGTAGCGTCAGAACGAATGCCTGTCGCAAATTGAATTCAAGGTTACGCTTCAGGTCGTCGTGGTCGGATGCGGCAATGCGCGTACCTTCCTGCGCGCTTTGCCGCCGCAGCTCGCGTTTGTGGTCGCGCTCGTGAAGGTAGCTGATCGTGGGTACGACAAAGGTGCCCAGCATAGGCTGCCAGACCCCGTTGTTCGGCGCAAGCTGCGTACCGTCCTGAGAAAGAGTGAATTGCGGGTTGGGGCGGAGGAATGCAGTGGTCTCCGCAGCCTTCATTTCGTCGACACTGTAGGCGTCGGCCTTGAGGGCAGGATTGGCGGATTCGAAACGAGACTTCACCTGATCCCAGGAGAGATTTTCCTGCGCGACGCATGTTTGCGCCGCAAGTAGAACCCATGCAGTCACGAACAGGGCATGGCGCAGACAACACCCATGTTTCATATGTATCCTTTGCACCGGATTCTGCACGATGCACTCAGGAGAGGTTGTGAATTTTTCTGGAGCTTTTTGGAGAGTGCGGGGATCAGGCTGTGGGAGGGGGCCGATTTTGGATGGATTCGGGCAGGCGGCTTTGAGGCGTAATCAAAGGGCGCTGGTGCAAGACCCGGTTGAATACCAAGGTATTTTCCAATCCGCAAAAGATGGCCTCGGGAGATCCTAAGACCACAGGGAACGCGGCATGCGCAGAAGGGCTGAGATGATCACGGCGCAGAGATGTGTCGGCTTCAGCGGGATTCTGAACGGACCACAAGTCATCGCTGACCGACACAACCGGAAAGAGAACCACAATGAGCATGGCAAGAGCGATGACAGAATTGCGCCTGCGCTCTTCCGCCTGCGGCTTGAGAAGGACCCACAGAGAGATCAGGATCAAGGCCATCAGGAGCCAGGCGAGATTGAGAAAGAGTTCCATCCTCGTACTGATTCTATATTAGGAACATAGTCGCAATGGGCGCGGCACACGGGACGGTGTCACCACAATGGAGTGAATTGTGGAGATTGAGTGCTCCGTTCATATCGAGTTGTTTGACCTGGTTGCTTCCGCCCCTTATGATGGAAAAGTTGGTGTTTGCGGCAGCAGCGGTCCCAAGCTAAAACTGCTCTGTTTCGGTTTGAGTATGCCTTCATTCCGTTTGCCCCCTCGTTCAATGGTAGGACAGCTGACTCTGGATCAGCATATCGGGGTTCGAATCCCTGGGGGGCAGCCAATTCCGCACCTCCTCGAACCTTTCCGAACTTCACAATATATTGAAAATAAGGTATTTAGTCTGACTTGATGTCCGGCTAAGCGCCTAGACGTGCGTTTTGAGTCACTCCAAAAGTGGGGTATATATGGGGGTACGGAAGCCCTCATGCCGAAGAAGGGACTCGCCGCCGGTAATGCACCACGTGGATGCCGAGCAGATCGACTTCGCCGAGATCTTCAAGCGGAGGCTCGACCGACCCGAAGCGCAGGAGAGCAGGGATCTCGTGCAACACAACGAGCGGGGCGAGGGCATGCGCCCGGGGTCTTCTCGCTGACGCCCAGCAGAACCTAACCGTAACCCTCGCCCCGGTCCTCGGGGAGGCAGTGGCGAATCCGCTTGGCCCGCTTGGTAAGCAATAGCCAATCGCGATCCGTAGTTTGTGCCGGACAAGGGCCCATAGGCGTTCCCGTGCGCTCTCCGGTGTCGCTCCGTCTGTCCAGCCACAGAGGGACCCGCAGAAAACGGGGACCGCACGCCGTCGGATTGGGCCTTGCGGTCCAAGGCTAGCGCGCGTTCCAGCTCGCGTCGGATTCGATTCGGCGAGGTGCTCCTTTGCCCCAGTGGTCCACGGCGTCAATCATGTGCCGCGCCGGTCGCGCCGGTCGGCGTAGTAGTGCTCGCAGTCAGGGCTGTACTTCGTTCAGCCCCCCAAGCGTTGAACGTGCAGTCGACCCAGTCAATCCGCGTAGCGTCGGCCATTAGGCGGCCCTCCGCAGGTTAGTCGGGCCAGTTGTCCGAGCCTCCAGCCACTCCGCCACCGCTGCGGGGTCCAACCGCAGCACGGAACCGATATGCATCGCGGGCAGCGATCCTCTTGCTTATCGACTTGTAGATGGTTTTCGCGCTGATCTCAAGCTTGTCAGCGAGCTGTTCCACGGTCAAGGCTTTCGTCCTTGACCTGAGTTGATCAACTATGCCGGTGATCTTGTTGTTGGTGCTGTCGCCTTGTTGCAAACGAGTAATTCCTTGCCCAAGATGGGCAAACAACAACCGGTTGAGTTCTTCCGGCCGCCGGAGTACCAGTCTTTCAACCGGCGCTCAAGGTCTTCACTCGCCAACAGGCTTGCAGGGTTTAGTGCGCCCCTGCCCGGCACGTCTTGTGGTCACCGTTTCCCCCGGCGAATTCCCCACAACGGTGGCTTCTGTCAATGGCGCCACCCACCACTTTCATGTTGACCCGAATTCCGGCAGAGAGTTTCTGTGAATGCGCACTTTTCTCCGTTAACCTGTCCGACCAGCATGGTCATACGCGCATGTCGTGTTAATGCAAAACCGGATGAGACAAGGGAACTGTGGGGAATAAGGGGTATTGCAGGGTATGACCGGGAGTATTAACAAACCTTAGATTCTGTAGCATTTATCGATCTAAAATACGTTAATTCAATTGGTTAAGAAAATGACTGGCGGAGAGAGTGGGATTCGAACCCACGTTAGAGTTACCCCTAAACACGCTTTCCAAGCGTGCGCCTTCAGCCACTCGGCCATCTCTCCCGCGACAGGCTAACTCTCTGACTCTACCATAGCGCAGCATCGGTGGATGCAGGGTTTGCAGTTCACTATGTCGAACTGGCGGATAGCCCGCAGGCATTTCTGAAATCGTTTACTTTCTGGCGTTCTCTCGTATATAGTTCCCATTTGCTCGCAGTGGACGTCCATCGCCGAGCTTTAAGACTTCTTACCTAGAAGGGGGATTTTCATGCCTGGCATCACTCGCCGCAATCTGCTGTCTTCCGGTTTGGCGCTTTCCGCATCCTCTCTGATCTCTCGGTCCTCCTGGGGGCGCACCGCTACCTTGCTCGGGGAGTATCTAGGTGTTGCCTCTGCAGAGGCGCTTGCAGCCGTTGCTCCGCGCGAGCGCTTGCTCTTCGACTTTGGCTGGAAGTTTATCTTTGGCAACGGGACTGACCCGGCAAAAGATCTCGATTTCGGCTTCAGTCAGAGCGACTTTGCCAAGACGGGCGACTTCAAATTTGCCAAGGCAGGTTTCGACGATTCGAAGTGGCGCTCGCTCAACTTACCCCACGACTGGGCCGTCGAACTGCCCTTTGTGCATGACGATGTGCAGATGTCGCACGGCTACAAGCCGCTGGGCCGCCGCTATCCCGACACGAGCGTGGGCTGGTATCGGCGGACCTTCGATATTCCGGCCAGTGACAAGGGGCGCCGCATCTGGGCCGAGTTCGACGGCGCCTTCCGCGATGTTCTGATTTTCGTCAATGGCTGCTTCATCGGCCGCAATGACAACGGCTACGCGCCGTTCCGCTTCGATCTGACGGACTTCCTCGAGTACGGCGCGAAGAACTATATCGTTGCGCGCGTCGACGCAAGCTTCGGCGATGGATGGTTCTACGAGGGGGCCGGCATCTATCGCCACGTGTGGCTCACTAAGACAGACGCGTTGCACCTGGGCAAGTGGGAAAGCACGGTACGCTCCAAGGTCACGGGCAACGCGGCCACGCTGAGTCTGGCGACCGTGGTGCAAAACGAAGGAAAGCAAGCTGAGAATGCCAGAGTTACCTGGAAGATTCTTGATGCTGATGGCAAGACGGTGGCGACGGCAGAGTCACCAGCGAAGTCTGTTGCGGCGGATGACCCCGTTGAGTTTGTGGCGACGGCATCCGTGGCGAACCCCAGACTCTGGTCGGTCGATGAGCCCAATCTGTATTCGGCCATCGTGACCGTTGAATCGGATGGCACGGCGCGCGACGCCGAGCGCGTAAGCTTTGGTGTGCGCACAGCGGTCTTCGACGCGGCCAAGGGCTTCTTCCTCAACGGCCAATCCATCAAGATTCAAGGGACATGCAATCACCAGGACCACGCTGGAGTCGGTGCGGCCTTACCGGATCGCATGCAATGGTTCCGTCTCGGCGTACTGCGCGACATGGGCTGCAATGCTGTACGCACCTCGCACAACATGCCCACGCCGGAGTGGGTGGAAGCCTGTGACCGAATGGGTGTCATGATGATGTGTGAGACCCGTCAGATGAGCTCCAATCCCAGCGGATTGGCGCAGCTGGAGGCCATGATCAAGCGCTACCGCAACTCGCCGTCCATCATTATCTGGTCCATCGGTAACGAAGAATGGCACTTGCAGGAGGACATGGCAGAGGAAGGCGAAAGGATTGGCACGACAATGGTGCGGATGTGCCATGAGCTCGATCCGACGCGCGTGGTCTCTGCTGCAGTAAACGGCGACAACAAGCAGGGCGTGTCGAATGCCCTCGACATCATCGGGTTCAACTACGATCTCAAGCGGCCCGAGGAGTTTCACAAGCTGCATCCTGACCGTGCGCTCTTTGGCTCGGAGACTTCCAGCGCCATCTCTACGCGCGGGGTGTACTCCAGCGATCCTCTGCGCAACACGGTGAATTCGTACAACGGCGTAGTGCGCTGGGGAGAAACACCCGAAGATTGGTGGACCTTCTACGGCTCACGAGAGTGGGAAGCAGGCGGTTTTGCATGGACCGGTTTTGACTATCGGGGCGAGCCAACGCCCTATGGCTGGCCGTCGATCAATTCACAGTTCGGCATTGTGGATATGTGCGGATTCCCGAAGGACTACTTTTTCTACTACAAGGCATGGTGGGGCAAGGAACCGTCGCTGCATCTCTTCCCGCACTGGAATTTCGAGGGCAGGGAAGGCGATGAAATTCCCGTCTGGGTGTACTCGAACCTGGACGAAGTGGAGCTTTTCGTGAATGGCACGAGCGTGGGTAGCCAGAAGGTGCCGCATCTGGGCCACGTCGAGTGGAAGGTGAAGTATGAGCCGGGCGCAATTGAAGCGCGCGGCAGTAAGGGCGGAAAGGTGGTGCTGGCTGAGAAGCGCGAGACCACCGGACCCACCGTTGCGATTCGCCTCACCGCCGACCGCACGGAGATCAACGCCGATGGCGAAGACATAGCCATCCTCAAAGTGGAGGCGCTCGACAGCCAGGGTCGACCGGTGCCCACAGCCGGAAATCTCATTCGCTTCAAGGTCTCCGGCGAGGGCGCGCTGATTGGCGTAGGCAATGGCGATCCCAACTGCCAGGAGAGCGACAAGGGGCCAACGCGCTCGCTCTTCAGCGGGCTCGCGCAAGTGATTGTGCAGTCTACAAAGCGCCCCGGCGAGATTCACATTGAAGCAATCAAGGAAGGTTGGGACGGTCCCGAGCTCACTTCGGCTAAGGTATCCATCACGACCAAACCCGCGGAGCCGCGCCCGGCTGTGCCGCTGATCCATGGCTGATTGCGGATCATATCTCGTCGAGTAGCAAGAGGATGGCGGCCCACTGGCCGCCATCTTTCCTTTTCCTGGGCGTCCAGTCGCGGCCTGCCGTTTACTCTACTCGCAGGACTCGCTGACGCGGCATGCATATCGGAAGTCTTCCCCACGTCCTCATCTGGACGATCTCGCTGACCAGCATCCTCTGCATGCTGTTGCGCCCCCGCGGCATTGCGGAGGCGTACTGGGCCTGCGGCGGCGCCGTGCTGCTCATCGTGACCGGCCTGATACCGCTGCGTCAGGCAGCTATGGCCGCGTATGAAGGCTGGGATGTCTATCTCTTTCTCGCCGGCATGATGATCCTGGCCGAGTTGGCGCGGGAACAGCATGTCTTTGACTGGGTAGCCGATCTGGCAGCGCAACATGCAAAAGGCTCGTCAGCAAGACTCTTCGTGCTGGTCTATTGTGTCGGCGTTGCAGTCACTGCTCTGCTCTCGAACGATGCTACTGCGGTCGTCCTCACGCCGGCGGTGCTGGCCGTAGTGCGACGCGCCCGCGTCGATCCAAAGCCTTATCTGCTGGCCTGTGCGCTCATCGCCAATGCAGCCAGTTTTATCTTTCCCATCTCCAATCCCGCCAATCTCGTTGTCTTTGATCGTCATGTGCCGCCGCTGGGCAATTGGCTCTCCATCTTTATCCTGCCGTCTATCGCATCTGTGTTTGTTACCTATCTGTGCCTGCGGTGGATGGCTCGAACAGTTTTGCGGGTACGGATTCATTACCGGCAAGGGGCGGTCAGTCTGACGAAAGGCGGCAAGCTTGCCCTTGCTGGCCTGCTCTTTGCCGCAGTGGCATTGATCATTTCATCCGCCGCTGGATTGCCCCTGGGCGCACCCACTTGCGGCGCGGCAGTGATTGCCATGGCGGTGGTTACCTGGACAGATCGCACGATTCCGCGTCGCGTCGTCGCCGGCGTCTCCTGGGCGGTGTTGCTGCTGGTCGCTGGGCTTTTCATCATTGTGGAAGCGATGCAGAATGCAGGCCTGCTGCGCGCGGGGCTTGCGGGGCTCCGGTGGATCGCTCGGATGCCTGTCTTCGCCGCCAAGCTTGCTGCGGCTTTTGCCGTGGCCGCCGCCTCCAACGGGATGAACAACCTTCCTGTTGGCCTGATGAGCGGGGCAACTCTTCGATATGCGCATGAAGCAAGCATCATCGCCCACGCCGTGCTGATCGGCGTGGATCTCGGTCCCAATCTTTCCGTCACCGGTTCGCTAGCCACCATCCTCTGGCTGATTGCGTTGCGCCGCGAGAACGTGCGCATCACTGCATGGGAGTTCTTCAGGTTGGGCCTTGTTGCCATGCCGCTGGCATTGCTTTCCAGCCTGCTTGTCCTTTGGAAGTGACCGCCTCCGTACACTCTCTGCCGAGTGCATCCATACGCCATGTACAGTAGAAAAATGGGTCAAAGCCGGGCCAGGTGGAGAGAGGAACTGCGCGCGATGATCGTGCTGGCCGTTCCGGTCGTGCTGAGTGAGCTGGGCTGGATGGCGCAGGGCATTGTGGACACGATCATGGTGGGCAAGCTGGGTCCTGCGGCCATCGGTGCGGTGTCTCTCGGCAACGCCGTCTACTACACTCCATCGCTTTTCGGCATCGGACTGTTGCTCGGCCTGGATACGCTGGTGGCGCAGGCCTACGGTCGCCGGGATCACGACGAATGTCATCGCTGGCTGGCCCAGGGAGTCTATCTTGCCTGCATCGTCACCCCGCCGATCATGCTGCTGCTGGCAGCGGCCAGCTTTGGCTTCGCGCGTTTCGGCATCACGCCGGCGGTGGCCGCGCCCGCAAGCACCTATCTGCGACTGCTCAACTGGGGCACGCTTCCGCTCTTGCTCTATGGCGGCACGCGGCGTTATCTGCAAGGCGTCGGCCAGGTCCGCGTCATTACCGTCACCTATGTGCTGGCCAACCTGCTCAACTGGGCAGGGAACTGGATTCTCATCTACGGCAAGCTGGGGTTTCCGGCGCTGGGTGTCAACGGTTCCGCCATTTCCACGTGCATCGCGCGCGTTGCTATGGCCGCTGCGCTGCTGGGCTTTGCGTGGCGTTATGAGCGCCAACGCGGCCACCCGCTCTTCCGGCATTGGGCCGGACCAAGCCTGCAGCGGCTGCGCCAGTTGGTCCAGCTGGGTGCACCCGCGGCTGGCCAGATCCTTCTCGAGGTCGGCGCCTGGAATCTCGCCACCTTCTCTGCGGGCTATCTCACGCCGGTTGCACTGGCAACGCACTCCATTGCGCTCAACTATGCCAGCCTCACCTACATGGTCCCGCTTGGCGTCTCCGCGGCCGCAGCCGTTAGTGTGGGCCATGCTGTTGGTGCGGGCGACCCGCACCGCGCTCGCCGCGCCGGATGGCTCGCGCTTGGGCTCGGCACGTCCTTCATGCTTCTGGCCGCGGTCGTCTTTCTTGTTGCGCCTCGCCCGCTGATTGCCCTCTACACCCGCGATCCCCGCGTGCTTGCCGTGGGCCCAAGCCTGCTGTGGATCGCCGCGGCATTTCAGATCTTCGACGGAGTTCAGACCGTATGCACAGGCGCCTTGCGCGGCCTGGGAGAGACCCGCATGCCCATGTTCGCCAATCTCATTGGCTATTGGGTTCTCGGCCTGCCGCTTGGCCTCGCTCTTTGTTTTGTGCTTCATTGGGGTATTTACGGCTTGTGGATCGGGCTCACCCTGGCCTTGGTCTTTATCTCCCTGGCACTGCTCCGTCGCTGGCGTCGCGACTCAGTCAAGCTCCTCCTGACGCCGTAGTACAAGTCTATTCAACAGCCTGCGTTTCTTCGCTCTTCTTTCTTTATGCTGGATTTCAATACAGAACTGTTTGGAAAAATGAACCAATCGTGCAACTGTCAGGGACTCAAAGAGGTAAACCAAAGTTTGCAGGCCGGGACGCATTCTCGTCCCGGTGACTATAATCACAACTGAGCGAAAGATTGACTCTTTCCAGAATTTACCTGAAGGGAATCCCGCCAAATGGCGACTGGAGACCTTGCCCTGGGTCATGAACGGGGCGTTTTAAGTGCGCAAAAGCGCGTAACTAACGATTTCAGCATCAACGTAGCAACGGTGAACGGGTCCGGCTCGCAATCCGCCAATAGCGTACTGCTGAAGAGCATCTTTGGAATGGGCGTTCCCGTCAGCGGGAAAAACCTCTTTCCCTCGAACATCGCCGGACTTCCCACCTGGTACACCATCCGCGCAAGCAAGGACGGTTACGTGGCCCGCACGCGGGACGCGGAGATTCTGGTGGCGCTGAACCCGGAAACCGCAAAGCAGGACATGTTGACGCTGCCCGCGGGCGGCGCGGCGATCTACGAAGAGAGCTTCAACCTCAAGCAGTATCGCGATGACGTAGCCTGCTACCCGGTGCCGTTCGACAAGATCACAGCAGCCGTTTGCCCTGAAGCTAAGCTCCGCAAGCTGGTCAGGAACATGGTTTATGTCGGCGTTGTGGCCCAGCTGCTGTCTCTTGACCTTGGAGTAGTTGAGGCTGGACTTAAAAAGCAGTTCGCGAAGAAGCAGAAAGTCTTCGACCTCAACTTCGGCGCTGTCAAAGCGGGCTTTGATTACGCGCAGGAGAAGCTCGTCAAGCACGACCCCTATGTGATTGAGCGCATGAACAAGACCGCCGGCAAAATCATCATTGACGGTAACGCGGCCTGCGCCATGGGCGCAGTGTTTGCCGGAGTTACGGTTGTTGCCTGGTACCCCATTACGCCCTCCACATCCGTTGTCGAGGCGACAACTGACCTGCTCAAGAAGTTCCGCGTAACCCCGGAAGGCAAAGCAACCTTCGCGGTTGTGCAGGCAGAGGACGAATTGGCCGCCATCGGCATGGTGCTCGGCGCTGGATGGGCAGGCGCGCGCTCCATGACAGCCACCTCCGGACCCGGGATTTCGCTTATGGCGGAGTTTTCCGGCCTCGGATATTTTGCGGAGCTGCCCGGTGTCATCTTTGATGTGCAGCGCTCCGGTCCCTCGACCGGCATGCCCACGCGCACCTCGCAGGCCGACCTGCTCTCCACGGCATTCCTTTCGCATGGCGATACGAAGCATATCGTGCTGCTCCCCGGCTCCGTGAAGGAGTGCTACGAACTGGGCTGCGCGGCGTTTGACCTCGCCGAGCGTTTCCAGACTCCGGTCTTCGTGCTTACCGATCTTGACCTGGGCATGAACAACTGGATGTCCGACCCCTTTGCGTATCCTGAGAAGCCACTCGATCGCGGTAAGGTGCTCACCGCTGCGGACCTGGAGCGGCTAGGGGGCTTCGCTCGCTACCGTGACGTGGACGGAGATGCAATCGGCTGGCGCACGCTGCCCGGTACACTCCATCCCAAGGCGGCTTACTTCACCCGCGGCTCAGGGCATAACGATGCCGCAGGCTACACTGAGAAGCCGGAAGAGTATCAGGCCATAATGGATCGCCTCTCGCGCAAGTTCGAGAATGCGCGCAAGGCGGTTCCCGGTCCGGTTGTGGTAAAGAACGGCACATCGAAGGTGGGCTTCATCGCCTACGGAACGACCGATTTTGCCCTCGTCGAAAGCCTCGACCAGATCAAGAGAGAGCACGACGTCAGCGTGGATTATCTCCGTATCCGCGCCTATCCCTTCGCGCATGAAATTCACGACTTCGTTGCCTCGCACGAGCGTGTCTACGTTGTGGAGCAGGATCGCGATGCGCAGCTGGCCAGCCTGCTCAAGCTTGACCTGCCCGCCGAGCAGGTGACCAAACTGCGCAGCATCCTGCACTACAACGGGCTGCCGCTGGACGCGCGCACCGTTACCGAAGAGTTTGTCGCCAAGGAGGGCCTGTAATGGCAACCGCAACACCCACCCCTAAAGTCAATCGCATAGGCCTTCCCATCCTCGAATATCGCGGCGGCAAGTCTACGCTTTGCGCCGGCTGTGGCCACAACGCAATTTCCGAGCGCATCATCGACGCCATGTATGAGATGGGCGTCCAACCTGAGCGCGTGATGAAGATGAGCGGCATAGGCTGCTCGTCCAAGAGTCCGGCTTATTTCATGAGCCGCTCACACAGCTTCAACAGCGTGCATGGCCGCATGCCGTCGGTCTCCACCGGCGCCATCCTTGCCAACCATCAGATGACCATGATTGGTGTCTCCGGCGACGGCGACACGGCCTCCATCGGAATGGGCCAGTTTGTGCACCTTATGCGCCGCAACCTTCCGATGATTTACATCATTGAAGACAACGGCGTCTACGGACTCACCAAGGGGCAGTTCTCCGCCACCGCCGACATTGGCTCCAAGCTAAAGACTGGCGTCATCAACGACCTTCCCGCCATCGACACCTGTGCCATGGCTATCCAGCTTGGCGCAACATTTGTCGGCCGCTCATTCTCCGGTGACAAGAAGCAACTGCTTGCCATGCTCAAGGCCGCAATCGCCCATCAGGGAACGGTGATGCTTGACGTCATCAGCCCATGCGTCACCTTCAACGATCATGAGGG
>JAKBHH010000027.1 GCA_021836865.1 Acidobacteriota bacterium | reverse complement strand
CCGACCACAGTCTGACGCTGGCGCGGATGACGCAACCGGAGATTCGCCGCGTGGTGGATGCCTGGGCGCGTGAGTATGAGGAACTGGCAGCCCTGGAGTGGATCGAGTACGTGCAGATCTTTGAGAATCGCGGGGCGATGATGGGCGCGAGCAATCCGCATCCGCACGGGCAGATATGGTCCACCGGTTTTGTGCCCGATGAGCCTGCCGCCGAGACCGCAGCGCAGTGCGAGTACCTCACGCGCTCGGGGCGCTGCCTGCTTTGCGACTACGTTGCCGCCGAGCGTGAAGCGAGCGAGCGCGTGATCTTCGAGAACGAGCACTTCGCCGCGATCGTTCCCTGGTGGGCGGTGTGGCCGTTTGAGGCCCTGCTGGTGAGCAAGCGGCACCTGGGTGCAATGCTTGAGTTGAGCGCAAGCGAGCGCGATGCTCTGGCGGATGCGCTGCGGCGATTGACGACGCGCTTTGACAACCTCTTCGAGACGAGCTTCCCTTACACCATGGGATTTCACCAGACGCCGACGGATGGAAAGGAGCACGCTGAGTGGCACTTTCATGCGCACTTCTATCCGCCTCTGCTGCGTTCGGCCACGGTGCGCAAGTTCATGGTGGGCTTTGAAATGCTCGGAATGCCGCAGCGGGACATCACGGCAGAGCACGCAGCGGAGAGGCTGCGCGCGTGCTCCGAGGAGCATTTCTGGCCGCGGGGATGAGCCGGCGCGCACTGGAACGCTCGGGTCTCCGCGTGTTGCCTTGCCGCGATGGAGCGAAATCCGGCGGTTATTCCTTGCAAGTCGATCTCGAGTGTCGCGACCGCCGAAAAGCGGGCAACGGAAGACGCGGATCGAAATGCAGTCGACGTGAAGCTTAACCAGACTGAATCACCTTTTGATTTGTGTATCGATATTGTGAAGGGTTAGAAGCAGGCCGGTGGGTTGCTTTTGTTCATAAGCACCTGCCCGCCGAACTCTTCGGTGTCTCTGATCACCCGGTCCTCAATTGCAAATGGCTCTCCGTCGACGGTCCGAAGCGTGTATCGACGCACGCCACCAAAATCACCAAACACGTTGTACTCGACAGTTACGGACTTCAGCGACTTCCGTATCTCGCGGTCGCGCAATGCTGGTGACCATAGGGCCGTGTAGCAATAGCTCTCGCCGACTTGACGAAACAGCACAACTGGCGCAGGCCCGGTCTCCTCTTCAGGACGGACCTTACCCCATGGAACCTTTCCAGCCGGTGCAATGTTCATACGAAAGGTGCGGACGGAAACTCTGTTCATGAAGATCTTGGAAGTGACCACGCCCGCGACGATCATGAGCAGAATGACGGCGCACAGATAGATCAGCGCCTTTCCGCTGCGGCCGACCGTGGTTCTCATTGCGCCGTCCTTCAAAAGGTTGCTCTTTGAGCCGTTCCAAATGGGCTCCGGAGATTGCATTGCCCTGATGCCTTTTTGTGGAATGACTTCGGGCGCGTGCCACCCAGCGGAAAGGTATAGGTGAGTGAACTCAACCCCGGCGCGACCATACCGATTCAGGCATTGGAAGATGACTTGTGCGGCAAATCGCCGGGCTTGCGGGCGCGGATGTGGAGAAAGATCGGCGCAACGCGAGTGTCGGCGAGGAGGGGCTCGGCTGCGGCCTGCTCGGCTGTAGCGCAGGGCTCTCCGAACTGCTCGATAACGAGGCCCGCCTCGCAGAGGATCCGGACCCAACTGCTGAGTATGCGATGGAAGCGGGGGACGCGAAAGGGCGCGACGCGCTGGCGCTCCTCGGCGGAGATCGCCGAGAACCACCATGTCTCCACCTCACCGTCGTAGCCGTCGAAGTAACGACCAACCTCGATGGCCCGCACGGTGCTGTCGGCCTCGCGGAGAACCTTCCTGTTCGGAGGGACAAAGCAGGGATGCAGAATGGAGAACTGCAGGAACCCGCCGGGCCGCAGCACGCGCGCGGCCTGCTGCAGGGCGAGACCATGGTCCGGCATGTCCATCAGCGACATGAAGGCGGTAGCGAAGTCGAAGGCAGAGTCGAGGAAGGGAAGCGCCATCCCGTCGGCAAGCAGATAGGTGATGCCGAGCGGGTCGGCATCTTCTGCGGCCAGCGCATGACGGATGAAGGTGGGCGCAACGTCGATAGCGGTGACACGGGCCCCGAGACGGGCAAGCTGGCGGGTGTTGGCTCCTTCGCCGCAGCCGATGTCGAGTCCGGCCAGGCCGCGAACGGGCGGCAGCATCGCGAGAAAAGCCGGCGTGTTCAGCTTGTCGCGGTAGACGTCGTACCCGGCTCGGACGTGGCGCGTCCAGGTTTCGGCATTGGCTTCCCAGTAGCGCGCGGCCTCGGCGGGTTCCATGGTCGGCTCCTTGCAAAACGGGAGATTGTAAAGAACGCAATTGCTCGTCTTGTAGAGGATGACAGGAAAGTGTGGCGGCCGGAAGGAGTGGTGAGCTCGCTGGGATTCGAACCCAGGACCCACGCCTTAAAAGGGCGTTGCTCTACCTACTGAGCTACGAGCTCGTTCAATGCCGCTTCCTCAAAACTAACACAGCGGAGAATAGCGCTCCAGGCGAGATGCAAATGCGGTATCGAGGGGTATTTGCCGTTCTTGGCCGGGCTCTATATTCGTATCGATACGAAATTAATAAAATGAAGAAATACTATTGACATTTTTATAAAAATTAATTAACGTATTGCTATTGATTGTGAAGCATAATATTTCAGAGATGGAAACACTCTCCAAAGTCGGGTCGGATTGGCAGGATTTGCTGCGGATAGCGCAAGGTTATCCGTTAGTCCTTGAGAGGGTGCGCATCCCGGCGAAGGGGATTGCGGTTGAAGGCGAGTTTGCGCTGCCGGAACTAGCCCGGCTGGGGGTAGAAGACCAGGTTTTCATCGCCGCCTTTCTGCGGTCGCACGGGTCGATCAAAGAGATGGAGCAGGTCTTTGGGGTGAGCTATCCCACGATCAAGGCGCGGTTGAACCGGATTGCCGGTCAACTGGAGTTTGTGGAGACCAACCCGTCGCCGTCGCGGGCAGAGGTGCTTGAGCGGCTGAAGAAGGGCGAGATCACCGCGGCGGAGGCTGTCCGTGCACTGGAGGCGATGAAGTGACTCCGAACATTGCCGTTGTTCGCATCGACAGTCCGCACTGGCGGGGGCTTAGGCTCTGGCTGCCGCTGTTTTTGCTTTGGATTCCTCTCATACTGCTCTCACCGCTGATTCTTCTGGTGACGTTAGCGGTTTGGCTGACAGGGCACATCAGCCCGTGGCGCACCATGCGAGTGCTTTGGGCCATCGTGGGCAACTTGTCGGGCACGGATGTGAGGGTGTGTAGATACGGAAGCCGGGTTACGGTTCGGATTTTGTGAGGGCAGTGATGAACACTGATCGACGAACAATTCTGAGTTTGATTGCCTTGGGGCGCATTACGCCGCGCGAGGCTGAGAGGCTGTTGATGGTCGCGAACGAAGAGCATGAGATGCGGTGGATTGCGGCTAGCTGCTTTGCGCTGGCAATTGCGACGCAGGTCCACTTGTACGCTTCAATGCTGGCGAGTCCGAGGTCGCTGGCTGATGGCGTAATCCTTGTGATGCATTGGTTGGGGGTGGCTCTATGAACGAGAATCGCCGTCAGATTCTGGAGATGCTGGCCGCTGGCAAAATTACGACCGATGAGGCGGAGCGGTTGATGGCCGCGCTGGAGCCGGAGGGTTGGTCAGGGACGGTAAGCGGTGCCAGCGGGCCGGGAATCACAGAAGGGAAGACGCGAGCGAAGTACCTGCGCGTCCTGGTGGAGGCCGATCAGTCCATGACCGGGCTCAAGGGCCAGACCACAGTGAATGTGCGGGTACCGATGAAGCTGCTGCGTGCGGGCGTGCGTTTGGCAAGCTTGATCCCGGCACAGGCGCATGACCAGCTGGATGAGGCGCTGAGCCGTCATGGAGTACCGCTGACGCTCTCGCAGATCAAGCCCGAGAACCTTGAAGAACTGATTGATCATCTGGAGGACCTGACCGTGGACGTGGACGGCAAAGAGGGCAATGCAACCAAGGTTAGAGTATTCTGCGAGTAAGTGGGGGATTTTGCCTCGTCCGTTAAGTGCTCGCAGCCTCCTGCATGTGACAGGTCACTTGTGCTACAAATGATAACGAAATCATGGCGAGGCAAGTGAGAGCATGTTCCCGGCTCTCTAGCCGCGTCAGTTCTGTGGAGGGAGATAACCGGTGAGCGCCGCAATTGCTCCTGGCGCCTCATTCGTCCTTTGCGGAAGTCAGTCCGGAATGCATGGAGCAGGCGAGTCCCGGCTATGTCGAAGGGATGTGTTCAGATTGCTGATATGCATTTGTGTGTCCGTCCCGCAAAGTCGCTTGAACTCCAGCTTAGGTCGCGGGCTTATCCATTGAATGCGCAGCAGAAGAAACTCGCCATGATTGCGAAGACCACATTTCGTTCGATGAAGCGCCTCAGTCCGTTCTTCTGTGCGTTGGTGATGCTTTTGCCGTTGCGCTCTGGACATGCCGCGGCGCCGGTCTGTCATGGCCCGCAGGTGCTTGAGCAGCGGGTTCGGGAACAGCCCTCTGCGCGCTCATGGGGTGCGCTTGGGGGTTGGTACGGCGAGCAGAAGAAGTTTACTTGTGCAGTGCAGGCATTTCAGGCGGCAATACGTCTTGATCCGGGCTCGGCGCTCATGCACTATTTTCTCGGCCTGACGCTCTACTCGTCAGGTCAAGTCGATGCGTCGATTCCGGAACTGCGCAAGGCTATTGCGATGG
The DNA here is from genome assembly GCA_021836865.1 of Acidobacteriota bacterium. GTDB lineage: Bacteria > Acidobacteriota > Terriglobia > Terriglobales > Acidobacteriaceae > Telmatobacter. Next base: position 36,318 of record JAKBHH010000027.1, on the reverse strand, counting down.
ATGCAAACTCCGTGCAGGCGCAACTTGCCCTTGGTGTCGCGCTGCATCAGCAAGGCCACGCCGCTGAGGCGGAAGCAGCATGGGAGGCGGCGCTTGCGATCGATCCAAATTCGGTGACTGCGCTGGACTGGTTGGCCAAGGCGCGCATCTCTGAAGGTCAGTTTGGTGCGGCAATCGAGTTGCTATCCGCCGCTCCTCGAGATGAGGATCTGACGCTCGATCTCGCCCTCGCCTATTCGCAGTCGGGACAGTTTGACAAAGCCGCCAAAGCGCTCGAAGGCGCAGTGGCGAAGACTCCTGGGAGCTTGCGTCTGGCCTCGGCTCTGGCAACGGTGTATGTGCAAGCGCACCGCTACCAGGATGCGACAACATTAATGCGAAGGGCCAGCAGTGAGTATCCTGCCGACTTTGCAACAGAGCTTCTCTATCTCAGGCTGCTCGTTCTGCAGGATGATGACGCGGATGCACAACCGATTGCGGAAAAGCTTCTTGCCACCCATTCCAGAGATTTTGATGTCCTCTACCTTGCTGGCGTCACAGAGAACGACATGCAGCAGTATGACGCAGCGGTAACTCACTTGAAGGCTGCAGCCGAACTAAACCCAAATCACTTCGATTCGCGCTTCAATCTGGGCATGGCGCTGTCTCACCTCAAGCAGTACGAGGCGGCGCGAGATCAGTTGGAAAGGGCGGTGGCGCTGGACTCATCCAACGCTGAAGCGCATTTTCATCTTGCTCAGGTGCTTCGCGCGTTGGGCGATACCGCCGGGGCCGGAGAGCAGCTCAAGCTCTTCCAGCAGCGACAACAGGCGACGACGACTCTCGCGTTGGGCCAGACCAAATCAGGTCAGGCCGCACAAGCTCTCGACAGCGGTCAGACTGTGCAGGCAATTGCGCTCTACCGTGAAGCGATCACTGCGCTCCCGCAGGATGCTGTCCTCCACTATAATCTCGCGTTGGCGCTGGATCAGACAGGTGATTTCGCTGCGGAACAGGTAGCGCTGGAAACGGCTGTGCAACTCAGGCCCCGGTTTGCCGAGGCTGAGAATCAGCTGGGAATCGTATTAGCGCGCGAGGGGAAGGATAAGGTTGCGGAAGAACACTTTCGCGCTGCGATTGCGGCTGCGCCCAGCTATGCCGAGGCTGCGAACAATCTTGGCACGCTGCTTGGCCAGCAAGGCCACGATCAAGAGGCAGAAGGGTTCTTCCGCGTCGCCGTGACTATGAATCCGCGCTACGTTCGCGCCTGGACAAATCTTGCGGCAACGCTTGCCAGTGAATCTCGCTTTGCCCAGGCCCGCGCTGCCATCGACAACGCGCTCAAAATCGATCCAGGCGATGCCGATGCATTGCATCTGCGTGCGATGCTGAGTGAAGCGGGCAACAGTAGCCAACCTGCTTCCGCGGTGCCGGACGCAGCCTCTACCAATCCGAGACACGATTGAAGCATGATGAACCAACGCCCTTCCCCAGTCTGGTCTCGCCGTCGCCTCCTTCGCGTGGGAGCGATCGCAGCTGCCCCAGCGCTCGCCTCGCGACTGCTGCGCGCGAGCCAAGGATTATCCTCGGGTCAAGCAACCGCGCCTGCGCCGGCCGCGAAGATTCAATTGCCGCCGTTTTCTCAGTTCACCGACATCGCTGCACAGGCTGGCCTCACCCAGCCCATCGTCTATGGAACGCCGGGCGAAGTGATGTACATTATCGAGTCGATGGGTGGGGGCTGCGCATTCTTCGACTACGACAATGACGGATGGATGGACCTCTTTGTCCTTGGCGGTCGCACACTTGAGGGTACGCCCGCGGGCTCGGGAAATCGTCTCTATCACAACAACCGTGACGGAAGCTTCAGCGACGTGACCGAGCGATCCGGTTTATCAGCGCCCGGGTGGGCTAACGGAGTCTGCGTCGGGGACTACAACAATGACGGATTTGAAGACCTTTTTCTTACCTACTACGGGCAGAGTCGGCTCTTCCGCAACAACGGCGATGGAACATTTACCGATGTAACCGCGCAGGCTGGTCTGCAGTATTCGGGGAATCGCTTCGGAACGGGCTGTACGTTTCTCGACTACAACCGCGACGGTCACCTCGACCTGTTTGTTGCAAACTATGTAGAATTCGATCTCGCCACAGCACCCAGGCCAAGCATTCAGGTCGCCACATGCTCCTATCAGGGAGTGGCGGTATACTGCGGGCCGCGCGGATTGCCGCTGCCCTCGCACCAGCTCTATCGAAACAACGGCGATGGCACGTTCACCGACGTCTCGAAAGAGTCAGGCATCGATTCCATCAGGACATCATACGGGCTGACTGCTGTTTCCTTCGACATAGATGAAGACGGCTGGCCCGATATTTTTGTCGCGGCGGACTCGACCCCAAGTTTGCTCTTTCTCAACAATCATGATGGAACCTTTCGGGAAGAAGGCCTTATCCGCGGCCTCGCAGTCAGCAGCAACGGCCAGGAGATGGCCGGTATGGGTATCGCGCCCGGCGACTACGATCTGGACGGTCATATCGACATCTTTAAGACGCACTATCAGCTCCAGTCCAACGGGCTCTATCATGCGACAGGGAAGGGAGACTTCGACGACGTCACGGATCAATCAGGCGTAGGAGCTGAGCGCCGCTTTGTTAGCTGGGGTGATGCTATCGCGGACCTGGACAATGACGGGTGGCCGGACATCTTCTATGTCACCGGTAACGTGTACCCAGAACTCGAACGCACCTTTGCGCGCTTTCCCGCGCGGAGCCAGCCCATCCTGTTCCGAAATCTGCGCAATGGCACGTTTGGGGAGCTTGGCGAGGAGGCGGGTCCGGCAATGCATGCGCGTCACGTGAGCCGCGGGTGTGCCTTCGGCGACTTCGACAACGATGGGGACATTGATATTTTAGTCATGAATCAAAACGATCCGCCCTCGCTGCTGCGTAATGATGCACCCCCGCAAGGAAACTGGATTAAAGTGCGGCTGGAGGGAACGAAAAGCAATCGAAGTGCGATTGGCGCACGCGTGCTGGTGCATTATGACGATCACGTGCAGGCGCAGGCCCTGATGAGCCAAAGCAGCTATCTCTCCTGCAATGACCCGCGCCTTCACTTTGGCCTTGGCGCGGCCACCGCCGCCAGCATTGAGGTGCACTGGCCTTCCGGTCTCGTGGAGCAATTTAAGTCACTCGCTGCCAACCAACTGGTCACCTTGCGCGAGGGTGTTGGGCAGGTGCAGGGAAGGCCGTTTGTGCGGGTTCATCATTCCTGACCTTCAATCCTTGCGCACAGCATCACACGTGAACTGTCATCGGCTTCCTTGGGTTTGCAGCATCGACAAAAGCTGAAGTGCGTCCTCGTTGCTGGGCTCCATCTGCAAGGCCTTCTGCAACAGATCTTTTGCTTCTGCTCCCCGGGATTCACTGGCAAGGATTGCTGCCAGATTGACCATGGCCTGAGGAAATGCCGGCCGGTCGCGAAGCGCGTTACGAAACATCTGCTCAGCCGCTGCATCGTTTCCCTGTTGACCGTAAAGTGTTCCCAGGTTGTTTTCTGCCTCCGCGAATGCTGGATTGAGAGCGATCGCTGTCTTGAACTCCCTTTCGGCGCCGGCCGCCTGTCTTTCTATGCCGGTTGAAAGAAGCGCGACGCCCAGGTTGTCGTGAGCCTCCGCAAATCCTGGATTAATGCGGATGGCGGCATTGAATTGCTCGATCGCATCGTCGAGCCTCCCTTGTTGTTGCAGAGCACTTCCGAGGCTGTTATGCAGATCAGCAGAGTCAGGGTAGTCCTGCAATGCCTGCTCATATTCGGCGATCCCAGCTTCGGTTCGCCCTGCGCCGATCAGGGCTCGTCCAAGGTTGACGTGCACAAGGTTGTACTGCGGATTCAGGTCCAGCGCCTTCTGAAACTGGGGAATGGCATCGTCATACTTTCCTGTACGTGTGAGAGCAACGCCAAGGTTGTTGAAGATGCGGGCATTGTCCGGGTTGCGGGCTGCGAGCTTCCGCCATTCTTCAATCGCGGCAGCCTCCTGACCCTTTTCCGCGAGCTCCACAGCATGATCGAATTGCGTGTACATCTCGACCGCCGGTGTATCGATCTTCAACAGGCCAGTCGGCGGAATATTCACGAACTCAGGCAAGTTCACTGCTCGATTCGCCGCCGTGGGATTGTCGATGTAGATGGGCGGACTGTCGTTGCCATCTGGGTCAACGTGAGTCAGAAACATGCGCGTGTACGGGCCGCGGCTCTTCGACGAAAATACCAGCCAGCGGCCATTCGGAGACCAGCTATGCCAGGAATTCATCGGAGACATGTTGGCGCGCATCAGGCGTGCTTCTCCACCTGCAAAGGGTACGATGTACAACTTGCCATCGGGGCGCATGAGCAGACCATTGTGGGCCTCAACAAAGACAATCCAGCGACCGTCCGGAGAGACTTTAGGGAAGGAGTTGCTCATGCCATTGGCCGACGCTCCGGCAATCGGTTCGGCCTTGCCCCCCTTGCCGTTGTTGAATGGAACCCGATACAGATCGTATTGAATCTGAATCTCATTGGGATCGTTGGCGTGTTTGGCGATTGGTTTCCCGGGCGGATAAGGATTCTGCGCCTTGGCGCGAAGAAAGACAATCCACTTGCCGTCCGGGCTCCATACTCCGTTCGTCTGCACGTATTCGGGATCGTCCGCACCAGGCAGGGGATGCCGCTCGCCCGTGGCGCGATCATACCAATAAAGAACGCCCCGCGTGGGATAGAAGACCTGCAGGAAGCGGTAGTCGAGGAAGTTCGCTACATAGTAATTGTTCTCCGAAGGCCGCTCCGCGCTAGTCACCATGGTGAGAACATATTTTCCATCCGGCGAGAGCTGCGACATGAAACCGACCCGGTTGAACGCGAACTGGCGATCCCCGGTCGGGTTCCAGGAAATCATGTCCTGGCCGCGAATCACGGTTTGCGGTTTGAGCGGCACAACCGCGTAAAGCCCCTTGTCGTTCTGGGGCCCATCCATGTCCATACCAAACGTCTTGCCGTCTCCGGAAAACGAGTGGCAGTTAGCGCAGGTATGCATGTTCTTGAGCACTACCCGGCTCTCGGTTTGGTCAATCGAACGCAGGCGCCATTCAATCAGCGGGATCGCTGTCGGAGCAAGCGGTTTGATGACTCCCTTTTCCGTCTCGGACGGCATCAACGGCACATCACGATAGAAAATAGGGGCTCCCACCGGATCTTTTGAGGTCGAAATCTCGACCTGTCCGCTGGAAATTGGACGCCGGAAGTTGCTCTTGCCGAGTCCCATGATCGAGATGACCGCAGGATGGAGCACGGAGTGTTGCTTGATGCGTTGCCATGTTGTTGCGTCGGGAATCCATGTATGTGCAGTGGCTTGCGCGGGACTGAGCTGGGGCAGCTCGTTGCGCGCGGAGACACAGCGTGTGTCTATCGGGCCGATGCTCATCGGCCCGCCAGGGGAGTCGACGCGGATCGACTCCGACCCGTCGGCGAAGCGAATCACAATGCGCCACCGCTGCGCTGTTGCTGACGTGTCGTGCCAGATGAATGTGGGTGGTGCAATCTCGGGCGGAAAGACGGATCCGGCTTGAGGATAGTCGATGGTGAGCGCGTTTTGGCCGGCCTCGGCGGCGAATGCGACCTTGTCCTCGACGGCTTTGGACTTGATGCGCAGCGCCACGGTTGCAAGGACAAGCGTGCCCACGGCCACGGTAACGATAGCATTGCGCTTCACAACAAAACCCTCTCTACCTCTTTGCTGAACTGAGCTATCTGGCTTTTGACTGCCTGGCGGGCTTTCCAGCAACTCTTTCCCGTTGGTAACCCGGATTGTTCGATTTGATGTGCGCGCTTGTCAATGCGGTTCTTTGATGGGGCTGATCGATGCTACAGCATTGCACAATCCTCAGCTGACTGCTTCCTCAGAGTGATCCGGGGGATTTTCTCGGGTAAGGAACATGGCGATGGCCTCGATCTCTACGAGCAGCTCAGGGCGGCAAAGCTTGGCTTGAATTCCGGTTGATGCAGGTAAAGGATCAAGTGCCTGCTCCTTGAAGAAGGCCGTACGCTCTTCGTTGAAGGTATCGTAATCGCGGTCAATATCGCGCAGATAGCAACTGGTGCGCACAATGTCGTGCCAGGTGCAGCCTTCGCTCTCCAGCAGCGCGGTAATGTTCTTCAAAGTCCGCCGCATCTGCGCGCGGAAGTCGCCGATATGGACGCTGACGCCGTTCTCGTCGATCGATGCCGTGCCCGAAATCAGCAGGATCGTCAACCCGTTCAGGTCGATGCGCATCCCGCGTGAAAACGAACTCGGCTTGTCGTAGCAGTAGGCCTCGTTCAGCGCGCCGTGGTTGGTAATGGCGCGTTTCTGGATGGGGAGATGTGCCAAGGTTTTTAGCAGTTCATTCATCGTGTGCCGCATGGCCTCTAACGGGATCTGATAACGAACCCATCCGCTCAAGACTAAGTTTGGTTGCCGCGCAGCGTCAAATCGCGCAAAATCTGCAATCATCGGACACCCGACCGATAGAGTCTTGGTGCAGAAGATCCGGCGCTTTGAAGCATGGATCCTTCCGGCCGGGAAGACCCGAAGCAGAATAGGCTTCAGATCCATACCGGAATGAGTGGAATTAATGAGGAAGATGAAGCCCAAAATGCCAGATTTGGAAGGGGTCGACAACCTGGAACAAAAATAAACTTGACAAAGGCATTTCCGAGGAATTATCACCTTACAGTCGGTGATAACGCTACCATATCGCTTCTCAATGGTAGCGTTATCGGGACCGACGGGCAGTGGGCGAACTTTTCCATGCACCCATACCCCCGTAGGTGTTCGAACACATCGGCAATTCAGGAGGCAGCATGCGACTACTTCGCAGATTCTTTTGCATGATCGTCTTCACCCTTCTCGGTGTACCGGCCTTTGCGCAAGGTACTCCCACGGGCACCATTCAGGGGCTCGTGACCGACAAGACAGGTGCGGCGGTTCAGGGCGCGACCGTCACCATCACACAGACATCAACAAATGAAACGCGCACCTCGGTCACCGATGCTGGAGGCCGCTACATCGCTCCGTTCGTTCCGCCGGGAACCTATTCTGTGGCGGTGGATGCCAAGGGTTTTCGGTCTGCAAAGCAGGAGAATGTCCTAGTCCAAGTAACAGAGACACGCGCCGTGAACTTCAAGCTCGATGTGGGCTCGGTCAACGAAACAGTGCAGGTTACAGCCACGGCCGAGACTCTCGACGTCGACACATCCAGCGTGGGTGAGACCATCCAGAGCAAGGCAATGCTTGAATTACCCGACAACGGCCGCAATCCCTTTGATTTCGCCATGCTGGTGCCGGGCGTCAACAATGTGGGCAATGCTTCCACTCCCCATATCGCCGGCAGCCGCAACGGCAACAACGAGCAGATGATCGACGGCATGACCAACATCCTGCCGGAAAACAACGTCGGCAATAACTCGTCTGCATATCAGCCGGTGGAGGACTCGATTCAGGAAATCAACGTCCAGACCAGCGTTCTGCCGGCCGAGTACGGGCGCTTCTCGGGTGGTACAGAGAGCCTGATTACCAAGAGCGGCACCAATCAGCTCCACGGTAGCTTCTTCGAGTTCATCCAAAATGGCGCGATGGATGCAATTCCGTTTGGAACGCCCGGAGTGAAGACCGTTGGAAGTAAGCCGATCATGCACCAATACCAGACGGGTGGCACGATTGGCGGGCCAATCATGTTCCCCGGCTACAACGGCCACAACCGCAGCTTCTTCTTCTTTGACTTTGAGGACTCGCGCGCGGCGAACGGCCAGACCAGCACCTACTCCGTTCCCAATGCGGCCTGGTACAACGGCGACTTCACGAGCCTTTATGGCTCTACCAAGCCGGCGCTGTTCGACCCGGATACCGCTGCAAAGAACAGCAGCGGCGTGTATGAGCGCCAGCCATTCAATGTGAATGGACAATATAATATGCTACCTTCGTCCCGCATTTCGCCGGTCACGCAGGCTGCGCTGAAGTTTTTTCCGGCACCAAATATCCCCGGAGCAGGGACCTATAACAACTACCAGCAGACGGGCAGCGTTCCCTATGACTACTGGCACTTCGATACCAAGATGGACCAGGATGTGACCAAGAAGTGGCATTCGTTCCTGCGCTACTCGATGTTGAAGCAGACCGGGTCCACGCTGAATGACTACAACAACGCCGCTTCGCCCGGCAATTATGGCGGCACCTTCCACGGTTACGAGTACAGCGGTTCGTTCAACAACACCGTCACATTCTCGCCCACCTTGCTCGGCGAGTTCAGGTATGGGCTTTCCAAGTCAACCTATAACCGTTTGCCCGTCGGAGGAACCTTCAGCCCCGGTACCCTCGGGTTTGACTCCGGCTTTGTGGCGCAGTCTGCTCTGGAAGGAGAGATGTTCCCGCACTTCGGTTTTGGCGGAAACGGCAGTTTCTCTGACCTCGGACCGCTGGGTTACGAAGAGTTCCAGGAAGATCCGCTGGTGCAGGACATCAATGGAAGCCTCGTGAAGATCGCCGGCTCGCACAGTATCAAGGTAGGTGGGGAGTTCCGTGCTCTGCGCCTCAACTTCTACCAATGGAGCTATCCTTCGGGCACCTTCACTGCAGACGATACCTGGACGCGCCAGTTTCCGCAGCAGTCGGATACCACCGGCTTTTCAGTGGCCTCTCTATTGTTGGGATTGCCTGACTACGGCGACATCTCGGAGGATGAAAAGTCGATCTCGACCAGCCAGTACTGGGCATTCTATGGTCAGGATGACTGGAAGGTCACGCCGAAGCTGACCCTAAATCTTGGTGTTCGCTACGATTTTGATGTTCCGCACGAGGAGCAGAGAAATCAACAGAGCTACTGGGATCCCACGCTGCCGTCGCCTCTGACAAGTGCTACGAACGCGAACGGCCAAACACCAGCGCAGGTGGCCGCTGCAGCCGGCGTGAGCTGCCCCGCATGTTCCAATCTGCTCGGCAGCATGATTCTCTCGGGCGCTGCCAACTCGCGGTACGGACGTCGTCAGGGGCCAATCGAGAAGGCTGACTTTGGCCCACGCGCAGGCTTTGCCTATAGCGTTACGCCCAAGATGGTCCTACGCGGCGGCGGGGGCATTGTCTTCCAGCCATCTGCATTGCAGGCAGCTGGAACCACAGGCTCACCCGGAAATCAGGGCTTCGCCACACAAACGAATTTCAGTCCGTCCTTTACCAACCAGGACGGTCTGCCGATCGCAACGCTCTATAGCCCCGACCCCGCGCTTCCAGCATCGGCAAAAACGCCGTTTGCGACCTATAACACTCCCCAGGGTCATCAGGCCGCGTGCCTTAGTTCCGCAGCTTGCGTGGCGGGCATCGACGTAGGCAACTCAATCTCCAACTCGTACTTTGACTCCTATCGCACGCCATACTCGATCGAATGGAATGCGAACGCAGAGTTCCAACTATCAAACAGCCTCAAGTTGCAACTCGGCTATCTGGGCAACCGTGGGGTCTTCCTCATCAATGGCGATCCAGGCAAGCCCTATGACCAGTTGTCCACCGGGACGCTTGCGCAATATGGCTGCACGCCTGGCGCACCGACAAGTCAATGCCAGTTGCTCAACCAGGTTGCCAATCCTTTCCAGGGGATCATTGGCAACTCCACATACACAGTCTTCGGAACCGGTCTCGGTGGCAGCTCCACCGTGGAAGAGGGTGCGCTGCTGAAGCACTGGCCGCAGTACGGCAGTGTGTACAGCTACCGCAAACCCGGTGCAGACTCAATGTACAACGCACTCACTGTCTTGCTGCAGAAGCAACTCAGTCGTGGCTTGCAGTTCAGCTGGGCCTTCACCGACAGCCGTGAGTACGACAATGCTGCATCGCCCGTGGGCTACCTGGGACCGACAAGCCAGACGTATGCGGACCAATACAATCCGAAAGCGGAGTGGAGCATTGGAGCGCAGAACATCAGCTATAACATCGCAGGGGAAGTTGTCTACGAATTGCCCTTCGGACATGGTGAGGCGTTCCTCAACAGCGGCTCTGCAGTCGCGGACAAGCTCATAAAGGGCTGGCAGGTCAGTGGTTGGGAGACCTGGAGCACTGGTACGCCGATTGTCCTTGGCTCTGTGGGTAACGGCACGACAACACAAGCTGATCAGTCTCCTTTCGGGCAGCGTCCGGCCTGGTCTGGCCAAAGCGCAAAGCTCCAGAGCCCAACGTATAAACAGTGGTTTAACCCCACCGTGTTCAGCATGCCGGTCTCTTTTGCCATCGGCAATGCGCCCCGCACGCTGGGCAATGTAAACAATCCGGCTTATCAGAACCTGGACATGGCGCTCGCGAAGAATACCTACTGGGGATCTGATGAGCACTACAACGTCCAGTTCCGACTGGAGATGTTCAATGCCCTCAACCATCCTGTGCTGGGCGGACCGAACACGGGTCTGTTCTCTGGCTCTCCTGTACCGGGCGGCCAATACGGAAACCAGTTTGGCGTGATCACCGGTTACGCCAACGCACAGCGTCGTATCCAGGTGGCCGCGAAGGTCTACTTCTAAGTCGCCGCGTAAAGCCCGGGGTGGAATGCCCCGGGCTTTACATCGTCGTATCGCTTGCAGCATGGCTGGTCTCTCACTCGAGTTTGCTGGTTCTGGAGAGAAACCGGTCGCTTCATCCCTGATATGCCACAGGTTTGCTTCTACCCGATCCCTCAGCTGGCGCTCGCCCTCAGCATCCTTCTCAAATGCTTGTCCGTAATCCCGTAAGTGCAAGCCGGAATTCATGCCTTAAGATGAGTCTCATAATGCGCATCAAGGTTGGTGCTCCATTGAAGTTCAGGCCTGTTCACGCTGATTGCCTTCGCTCGCGAGTACATCTTCTCTTGCTCGCGTCGCTCGTCTTTTTCGTTCTGCTTCCAACCCGCGTTCCCGCGCAAGAGCCGCCGGCAGAAGACTATGGCCCATACAATGCGGTCTTCCTTGCGGATGGCCCCGGGCTCGTAAAGCCCCTTGCGGCCCCCTCACCGCTCGACAGCCGAACGGAGGCTCTCCTCAACAGGCTCGGCCTCAATCAGCAACCTGACCGGCGCGACAGTCTCGTCACAGCAAATGAAACCTGGACCCTGAGCTTCTGGTTCCAAGCCTCCGAGCCTTTCTCAGGGCCGGTGCTGCTAGCAGGTATCGGTGACCCTGATGCTGAAGATGCACGGTTCATTGGTGTTCAGAATCATCGCCTTGGCCTCTGGCTCGGATGTGCCCCTGGCGCCGACCAGTTCTTTGCTGGCTCGGCGGCCCTGTCCTCAGCGGGCTGGCATCAGGCCGTCGCAGTAGGCGACGGAGAAACCGTCACACTCTACTCGGACGGAAGGCTGATACTCACCCGACACACAGCGCAAGGCGCGGTGGCACCTCAGTTGGCCATGGCCCCGGATTCTGTGAAGGCCATCCCCTCTCAACACTTCGGTGGTAAGATTGCCAATCTTAAAATCTACCGCATCGCACTGACGTCCGAGCAGATCGCTGCTGCTGCCGCGGCTCCGCCCGACTTTACACTGCCAACGTATGAAGAGGCTTCTCGCCATTGGCCCGTGCAGACCTCGGCGCAAGCAGGCTACAGCGCACCACAGGACCCCTCGACGCTTCCGCGAGGGAAGGCGCCATTTCAGCATCCGCTGGCAAAACCTCTGCCGCTCGCGGTGAGCAAGCTGGAACTTGTAGACTCCGATCTCTGGCGCATTCGCGGTGGCTGGAAGCTCGCCGCTGCACCCGGTGTCAGCGCCGATGGCGCGACAATCTCCAGGCCGGGATTCGCAACTGAACGGTGGCTTGCCGCAACAGTGCCCGGCACCGTCTTAACGACAATGGTTGACCGCGGCATCTATCCCGACCCTGATTACGGCCTCAACAACATGGCTATCCCGGAAGGTCTTGCCCATCAGGACTATTGGTACCGTGTCGAATTCAAAGTGCCGCCACCGGCGCGCGGGCGCCAGCTTCAGTTGACCTTTGAGGGCGTCAACTACGCCGCAGAGGCGTGGCTCAACGGGCACCGACTCGGCGCCTTCACCGGCGCATTCCTTCGCGGCAGTTTTGACGTCACTACGCTCGTCGCCATGTCGGGCCCCAATGTGCTCGCGGTTCGCGTCAGCCCGCCGCCGCATCCGGGCATAGCGCATGAGCAATCAATCAAAGCCGGTCCCGGCGAAAACGGCGGAATCGAGGTCATTGATGGGCCGACCTTTTCAGCCGCGGAGGGATGGGACTGGATTCCGGGTATTCGCGACCGCAACACGGGAATCTGGCAGGACGTAACCCTCTCGGCTTCCGGGATGGTCCTGATTGGCGACTTGCAGGTGGTCACAACTTTACCCAAACCTGACCGAAGCGAAGCGGACATCGAGATTGAAGTACCGCTCCAGAACACAAGCAATCAAGCGGTCGAAGGCGACCTGAATGCAAGTTTCGACGACGTCAAGATCACCCGGCATCTGAAGCTCGTTACCGGAGCAAGCGTGGTGCGTTTGGAGCCTGCGGAGTTTACCCAACTCAAGGTTCAGCATCCTCGACTCTGGTGGCCCAATGGCTATGGTGAGCCCGCGCTGCACACTCTGCATTTGAGCTTTGCAGTCGCTGGCCAGTCCAGCGCACAACAGCAGGTTGAGTTCGGCATGAGAGAGGTGAGTTATGAGACCTCGCTTCTTGATGCATCCGGCCATCTGCGCCGCGTTGAATTGCTGCCTGCCCGCACATACGACAATGCGATTCCGCTGATCGACGAGAGCCACCAAGGCATCCGGCAGATCGACGACAAAACGCCGAACCAGATGCCCGCCGGCCAGTCGCTCCCCGAGTACTTCCGGCACGCCTGGGTACAATCGCTTGACCCGGGAGCAGAGAACTCACCTTCGATTCGTCCCATCGACAGTGGCTGGCCGGGCACCGATCTCGTAATTAACGTCAACGGTATCCGCATCGCAGCGCGAGGCGGCAACTGGGGTATGGACGACAGCCGCAAGCGAGTCAGCCTTGCGCACCTCGAGCCCTATTTCCGTCTCCATCGTGATGCGCACGTTAACATCATCCGCAACTGGATGGGGCAGAACACCGAGGAGAACTTCTATGCGCTGGCTGACAAGTATGGCCTGATGGTCTGGAATGATTTCTGGGATTCGACGCAAAATTACAATCTTGAAGCGCAGAATCCCCAACTGTTTCTTGAAAATGCGCGTGACACGATCCTTCGCTTTCGCCATCACCCTTCCATCGTTGTGTGGTGCGGCCGTAACGAGGGTGTTCCGCAGCCCGTTATCAACGAAGGTCTCGCAAATCTGATCCGTACGCTCGACCATACGCGCTACTACACGGGCAGCTCGAACCAGGTGAACCTTCGCAACTCCGGCCCTTACCAGTTTCAGCCGCTGGAGACGTACTACCGCATCAACCGCGGATTCAGCGTCGAGCTAGGAATTCCCAGCGTCCCGACCTTGGAGAGCCTCAAGTCCTTCATTCCTGCGCCGGACCGCTGGCCCATCAGTGACACCTGGGCCTATCACGATTGGCACCAGAGCGGTAACGGCGCGGTCGCTCCGTTTATGGCGCACATGGAAACGGAGTTTGGCGCGCCGACAAGTCTTGAAGACTTCGAACGCAAGGCGCAGATGTTGGACTATGTGGGCCATCGCGCTATCTTCGAGGGTTTCGCAGCGCATCTCTGGCAGCCCAACTCGGGCCGCATGATCTGGATGACGCAACCCGCCTGGCCCAGCATGGAGTGGAACTTCCTGAGTTGGGATTATGACACGCAGTCCAGTTTCTACGGGACTCAGAAAGCATGCGAGCCAGTCCATGCGCAGTTGAATCTGGAAGACGGTTCCATTGACCTGATCAATTTAGGCGATGCGCGTTCCTTCAAAGTCGAGACTCGTGTCCTGTCCCTCGAAGGAAAAATCATGAGTGACCAGACCAATCAGATTGAAGCCGCAGCCGATGCACGCACTTCTGTGGGCAAGCTCAGTCTGGACAAACTCGCGCCTGGACATACCGTATTGATCGCTTTGAAAGTCAGCGACGCCCAGGACAAGCCGGTGAGCGACAATCTCTACTGGTGGGCGCAGCAAGAGGCAACCCTGCGGGAGCTGGACGGCATGGCCTCAGCTCAATTGAGAGAATCAGCCTCTTTCAGCGAGGTGCGCGGGGAGCAGCTCGCGACCGTCAAGCTGGAGAACACAGGCAGTGTCCCGGCTCTGCTCATCAAGCTCACTCTGATGGATGCCGGCACATGCCAGCGCATCCTGCCCGCTTACTATAGCGAGAACTACGTATCGATGCTGCCGGGAGAGTCTCGTGTCATTACGATCGCGTTTCCGAAGGGCGCCACAAAACCGGAGATTGATCTGCGCGGCTGGAATCTCCAGAAGAGCCCGACCCAAGTGGACGGAGGGTCGTGACAGGCTCGCAAAAAAGTGCGGCGGAGACTGGCACTCGTGGCAACCGTCAGGGTTGAACCAGGAGGCCTTCCGGATCTTCCAGCCTGCGCTGGGTCATGATCTTGTGGCGCAGTCCGCATGACTCCCGGATCACCAGCTCAACTGGAAGAACGATCCGCTTGCCCCGGTCGGCAGTGTCACCATTCAACAAACGAGAAAACAGAATGTTGGCGCCCATGCGCGCCATGTCGGTGATTGGTTGACGTACCACCGTCACCGCTGGACTGAGAATATTGGCAGTCTCAAAGTCATCGAATCCCACCAGAGCAACCTGCTCCGGTATGCGCACCTTGAGACTGGAAAGCGCATGGATCGCATTCCGTGTCAGCAGGTTGTTGCTGCAGAAGATTGCAGTCGGCGGATTCTTGCGGTCCAGAACCGCGCGCAGAGTGACCAGCATCTCCGCCTGCGTCGCATTGCCGAAACAGGCCTCCTGCTTCAGAGCTGCCTTCTTCATCGCCTCACGATAACCTTCAAATCGTGCCTTGATGGTGTAGAGGCCGCGTGAGAGGCCGAAGAAAACAATGTTGCTGTGACCGTGCTGAATGAGGTGATTTACGCCTAGTTGCGCGCCGAACTTGTTTTCAACCACAACGCTGTCAAAGCTCCCGTTTTCAATGGGCCGGTCAAGCGTCACAATCGGCGTTCGGTTGAATTCCGTGCCGGAAATCCGCGAGACTCCACCCGCGGCGGGAATGATGACAAATCCCTCCACCTGGCGGCGTAGCATACGCACTGCTTCGTCGTACTCGATGTCCACATCCTCATCCGCGGTAGCAATAATCACGGAGTAGGCATGTTCCTTGGCAACGACGCTGGCCGTTTGAGCGCAGATCGCAAAAAACGGATCCATAAGATTCGGTACGATGATACCGATTTGATGCGAGCGCTGGTCGCGTAAGGCGCGAGCCACCTCATTGGGCCGGTAATTCAGCGCCGTGATTGCATCATATACTCGCTTGGAGGTTTCCTCGCTGACGCGAACGCTGCCGCTCAATACACGGGACACAGTCATCGTGCCGACGCCGGCAAGCTTGGCAACGTCACTCATGCGTGGCGGACGGTTCACGGCTGGCTCGCTTTCCTTAGTGCCCACGGCAGCTCTGCGCAACCCCACTTTTTCACGTGGATGTTGTGCCGGTCAAGAGATCATTCGGCGCTGAAAAGCCGGTTCAGCTGCGCCGCAGAGGTTTTTGCATCGGTACCACCTGTACTGACACATCCCGCACCTCGGCGAGAAACCGATTCAGCACCGAGCCCCGGAGCAGAATATCCCAGCGCGACCGCACAGGTTGCCCAAAGATCACATGGGAGATACTCTCCTGCTGTGCATAGCGGATCAGCGCATCAGAGACATTCTTGTCTGTCAGGTTTACCACCTGGGCGCCCAGGTCACGCGCCATCCGCTGGTAATCCTGCAGCCTCGCGTGCGCCTCTGGATCGTTGTGGCCCTTGTCGTCCGGGCGCGCTACGTACACGGCATACCAGTTGCCGGCCAGACGTCCTGCCACTCTGGCCCCGACACGCAGCAATCGCTCAGTACCGGGCCGTGTGCTCAGGCACACCATGACCTTTTCGGGGATGGGCGCCTGTTCCAGACCCTGGGTTCGCCGGTAGTCCGAGGCCCTCTTGCTAACCTGCTCCGCGGTCGTGCGCAACGAGAGTTCCCGCAGAAGGTTCAGGTTGCCCTTGCGGAAAAAATTGGCTAGCGACTGCTCCACCTTCTCGGGAGCATAAATCTTGCCTTCGCGCAGGCGCAGCCGAAGTTCTTCCACCGTCACGTCGACGTTCACCACCTCATCGGCACGCTTGAAGAAGCTGTCGGGAACGGTCTCGCGGATTACCGTGTTCGCCGAGCGGTTTACGGCGTCATTGAGCGTCTCCAGATGCTGTATATTCACCGCCGTCATCACATTGATGCCGGCGTCCAGCAGTTCCAGCACATCCTCATATCGTTTTCGATTCTTGCTTCCGGGAACGTTCGTGTGCGCGAGTTCATCCACGATTACGGTGTGTGGTCGCCGCGCAAGAATCGCGTCGACGTCCATCTCCTTGAGTTCGACGCCGCGATACGGAATCACCCGCAGCGGAACCACCTCAATATCCCCGATTTTTGATGCGGTTTCTGCGCGTCCATGCGGTTCCACAAGGCCAATCACGATGTCCAGGCCTTGTTTGCGTTTCAAATGCGCGTCTTCCAGCATGTGGAAGGTCTTGCCTACGCCCGGGGCTGCGCCGATGTAAATACGCAGCCGCGCCGGTTCCGGTGAACGCTCAACCTTGATCTCAGCCATCGTTCAACCCACCTCAACAGGATGATGTACGCTATCAAGCACCGCGACAGGCAGAGTGAACCGGAAGGTCGTGCCATGGCCCAGGCGACTCTCAACCGCAATTTGCCCCCCGAGGGACTCAACCAGTCGCCGCACAAGCGCGAGGCCCATTCCTGTGCCGGCGTCAGAGAATGCATTGAACCGATCGAAGATTGTGCTGAGTCGTTCGGCCTCAATTCCGCGCCCGGTGTCCCGCACACTGAACTGGACAAAGTCCTTGATTTCCTCTGCCGCCAGTACGATTTCCCCCCCGGCCGGCGTGTAGCGCAGGGCATTGGAGAGCAAATTGTCGAGAATCGAGCGAGCGGCGCGGTGATCCGCCTGCACCACCGAAAGATCCGCAAAGGCGCTCACTTCCAGGCGAATCTGCTTTTCCGCAGCTTCGTCGCAATAGCGATCGCGCACTTCATTCAGCAGTGCATACGGCCTCAGCCTTTCGAGATTCATCTCGCGCTTTCCGGTGTCCAACTCGGCTACTTCAATCAGATCGGCCATCAGATCATTGAGTTTCTCTGATTGCCCACCCGCTTCACTCACCAGGTCGCTCTGAAGCGAAGTCAGTGGGCCTCCGTAGCCCTGCATCAGCGCATAGAGTCCGCGTCGCAACTGCAGCAACGGACCGCGCAGCTTTCGGCTGGCTACGGATATGAATTGTGTCTTGAAGCGATCTGTGTCCTGCAGAGTCGTCACGTCTTCCAGCGTGGTTACGGTGCCCAAGAGGCGTCCCTCCGAGTCGCGCATGGGGGTTGTCCGCAGTCGGTAACTCCGCGCCTGCTTTCCAATGCGCATGGGAAGCATCGCAGCGTCGCCTTCCGCGGCCACAGCTTTCTGCATCGCAACCGCATCTCGTATCGCGCTCAGAATTTTATCGCCCCCCGGCGTGGTTGTAAGGGCCATGCGATCCTTGGCTGCTTCGCCAAGAACTTCAGCCGCAGCCTGGTTCACCTTCAAAACGTGGCCCTTGCTGTCGGTCACAATCACAGGCTCAAAAATGGACTGGAGGACTGCGTCCGAGAGCTGAAATTCCATCTGGCGGCGGCCCGCTTCGGTGTCGCGCAGATCACGCAGGCGAACGGCAATGCGGTTTAGTTCGCTGGCAATCACCCCGAAGTCGTCCCGGCTGACCCATGTCACCCGGTGTTCCAGGTCGCCCTGGGCAATCTTGCGCGCGTCGCGGGCAAGGAGCCGCACCGGTTGCAGCACGAGCAGAATCATCCCCAGCTCAACCAACAGGAACACAACAACAATCCCGTACACCAACCCAGTCTGCCCTGAAGTTAACGGCGCACCGTGCGCGATCCGCACCATGCCCGCCAGGAGTGCAGCGAGTAGAACACAGCCAACGATGAGGCGTTGCGACAAATTCAGCATTTAGCCGTTTCCTCGGTAGAAGGGACTTCTCTCTTCATTCTGCGGGATAGATTTGAAATCGCCAAGCGGTGCGTTGAAGACTCTGCGCCCCTGCCACACCCGAAAAGCGGGCGGCCTCGTCGCTCGATCAAAGTCCGGGGCTCGAGGTTGCGGAAAGCTTCGGCATCCGGCAGACGGTGAACGAGTCCTGCTGATACGGACAGTCCATGCTCAAAGGCGCAGAACCATGGATCACTGTCCAGGAAACCTGCGGGTACTCGCTTCTCAACTGCCGGAACTGCTCCGCAGAAAAATGATTCAAGCCGGTTGTTGCTTCACTCATCTGCTTCCACTCTTCGGCGAGGGCAGGGAAGAGTGAGACCACACCGCTGTCCTTGTACCGATCTGCCAGCGCAGACCGCTCGGAGATGGCGCGGAAGCCATGGACGTCGATCGCGCTATCCCTGAAGTAATTTGCATCGACCGCGAACACTGCATTCTCTGGCGTATTCCGCCTGATCCAAAGCAACGTTCTCACCCAGGAGTTTGGGCTGGTTGCCGAGGGCCACTCGATCTGAGCGCTGTTGGGGTAGGTTTGTCGCGCCACAAGGAACATTCCCGAAGCCAGCGGCAACGACACGGCGGCAATGACCCACGGCCGGCCCTTCGCCAGATACTCACCCAAAACGCCGCCGGCAAGAAGGACGAAGACGAGGGTAATCAGATGAAATGACCGCAGAGGCTGCAAGCGTGCAAACATTTCGAAGTCACGCGAACTGGCCAGCACCGCCGCCGCAGCAATGGAAATAAGGCCGAAGGGAATCAGAGCGAAGCTGATGCGTCGGAAGCCGGCGCTGACACCGCGCAGGTCTGCCCGCCAGAAAAAAGCCAGGATCGCCAACGGACCAAGCATCCCGAGCCAGTGGTACCAGGCCCAGTTGTAGAGGAAAAAATAATCCCGCGAATAGAGCGCCTCACGGTATGGGCCGCTTGCAGGAGCCAGATGGAAACCCGTGGGCAAGATGCTGAACGCCGATGTGAGCACTGAAACGGGCTGCTGGACCGGACTCTTGCGGCGTGTGGTAACCCACATGACAAACGTCAAAAACAAGAGGTACATGACCATCTGCGGATGAATCGTCGCGGTCAGTATCATGGCGATCGCCACTCGCACGTACCGCGCCTCAAGAAAGCTTGCGAGCGCGAAAAGCGTCAACGGCGTCGAAAATGACCGGGCCGTCAAGTACGGGTCAACGAGGAGCAGGCCCGTATTCGTCGCCGGCATCGTCAACACCGCGGTCACAATCAGCATTGCGCACCAGCGGGCTCTCGGTGAGCGGAAGCACGCCGAGACAAAAAGCCAACTGGCAGCAAGCAGCCCAAAAATACTCGCGACATACCACCCGAAGAGAGTCCAGTCGATCGAAAGATGGGTCAAACGGGCTGACCCGGCCAGGATCGGCGCAAACAGGGACAGATGCCCGTGCGACGTGAAAAACTCAGTCGCAAAGGGATAGAGATTGGGGTGAAGGAGCTTGCGCACGGCCGGCACATAAATCTCGCCGTCTTCGACGCCTAGATGGTATCCGTGAATTGCCAGAGCTGCAGCGGTGAGGGCTCCCAGACGCAGATACGGCATGCGCCCGTCTTGGGAAAACTTCATTGAAGCTCCTTCAGGGGCCCTGTTGCGGTCCTGTTTTCCCGTTGAAGTTGCACCGGAGGAAAGTCGAATGTAGGCTTGCGATAGAGTCCGATCCGGGCCGCCACGCAGTCAATGGTCGTCATCAGGACCCCGAGACCATATATGGCGCTTCGTCGAAAGTTGATCGAAGAAGCTTCGGGAAAGTAGCGCGTGGGACAGGACACCTCGCCGATCCGCGCGCCCAGATAAATGCATTGAGCGAGGAACTGGTTATCAAATACAAAGTCCTCGGAGTTCGCCTCTAGCGGTAGCGACAGCAGCAATTCGCGGCTATAAGCCCGCAGCCCGGTATGGTATTCAGAAAGCTTGGCTCCCAGAGCCAGATTTTCGATGAATGTGAGCATGCGGTTCGCAAAGTACTTGTAGCGAGGCATGCCGCCTTTCAGAGCGCCGCCGCCCAGTATCCTCGACCCCAGCACGACGTCATACACGCCGTAGGCAATCATGCTGGCCATGGGCTCCACCAGCCTGGGCGAGTACTGGTAATCTGGATGCACCATTACCACGATGTCCGCGCCGGCCGCCAGGGCTGCCGCATAGCATGTCTTCTGGTTCCCGCCGTATCCCCGGTTGCGCTCATGCACATGTACCTGAATGCCCAGACGGCCCGCCAGGGCCACGGTTGCATCCGAGCTACGGTCGTCCACCAGTATGCAACTGTCGACCGCGTTGGATAGCTCGCGCACCGTCTGTTCCAGCGTCTTCTCGGCGTTGTATGCAGGAAGAACCGCTACGACTTTCTTGCCGTTAATCATTCCGTCGGATTAAAACCTCGTTACCACTTCTTAAACAATGATACGACGCAATGAGACCTGCCGCGTGAGCAGATTGCAAAGGGTTCATCTCTTTAAAGCCGCCTGACTTATCCCGCATCTTCCAGATTCCACAAACCGTCGAAGAACCTGGTTGGCAAGAACCTGGCAGCATCCTTGTCAATGCAATCTAACCGGCTCGTTCTATGGAATTTGGCAGACCTCAAGCGCCTGTTTGTGCCAAACGCAACGCAGGCCTTCGTCGCCCTGGTCATCCAGCACCACCCAGTCCACGCCGAACTCAGCCTTCAGGCGCTCAAAGTCAGCAAGCCCAAATTGCTTCCATCCGGACTGCGCAGCCAATTCCCGCGTCCACACCGATCCCAGCCCCGGCACCTGCGTGACCACCGCAGAGTCCTTCACCGCATCGGCCAACTGGCTCCGTTCAGCCAGAGCGCGAAAGCTGTGGTAATCCTCGCCCGGTTCTCTCATGTACTCCGGGTCCAGAGCAAAATAGGCGTCCTCCGGCGTGTTTTGCCGAATCCAGGCGAAGGCCTGCACCCAGGGATTCGTCGGCTGCGTCCAGGGCAACTCAAGGTGTGTGCTTGCCGCGTAGAGCGCGCGCTGCCCCGCGAACATTCCTCCGTAGCTCACTGCCAGAAAGCAGAGCCACCGCAGAGCGTTCCGTCTCAACCCGACCTTGCCCAGCAAACAGCCCGCCACCAGCACCAGGCAGAAGTAAATCAGGTGCAGATAGCGCATCGGTTGCAGGGGGGTGAGGCGCACCAGTGCCGGCGTTTGCAGTATCACAAGCGCAACCGCCTGCTGAAATAGCCCGTAAGCCGCAACTGCCCATGCGAATTGCGCCAGCCGGAGCTGGCCGCTGCGCAAGGCAAACCGCCGCAGCAGCCAGAACAGCACCAGAGGCGCAACCGCTCCCAGCCACTCGTACCACGTCCAGCGGCCTAGGAAATAATAGGAGCGCGTCTCGAGCGCCCTGTGCCAGTCTGCATTGGGTGGCTCAAAAAGCCATCCCAGCGGCGCGGCAGCCATCCACGCGCCAGCCACTGAGTGCCTTGTTGTTCGGGGCCGCTCGCTCAATGCCCACATCAGGAACACGCAGAATGAGACCCCAAATGCAGCCATGATGGGGTGCAACGCAATGGCTCCGATGATTAAAGCACCTGCGTACCAGCGCTTGCCCCTCAATACAGCCGCGATGGCCAGCAGAATCAAGCCTGTAGCCAGATTGCGCGGATGCAGGTGCTGGTCGGCCAAGGTCAACGCCGTGCCTGCCACCGGCAGCGTCAGCATCGCACCGACCAGCGCCACGCCTGCCCATTGTGCGGTCTCGTCGTCGAAAAGCTCGCGAGCGATGCTCCAGCAAGCCAGCAGGATCAGCACAATGGATGTGATCTGCCATAGCAACTCAGAATAGGCCACCGGAATTCCGGTCAGTTGGACAAACCCCGCCATCCACTTGTCGAAGATTGTCGCCTGCAATTGCACATGAAAGAATGCGGCGTCATGCGGATATAGACGAGGATTCAGATCGCTCTTGATGGCCGCAAGATAGACGTGGTCGTCTTCCAGGCCGGGGTGATAGCCCATCGCGACAAAGGACAGCAGAGCAAGTCCCAGCATTCGCAGCAGATTCTTAATCGGAAGAATTTCCAATCTTTCAGCCCTGATTTGCCGTCGTCGCGTCGCGCAAAAACGCCGCGGAACCGAATCGCCGCATGAAGCCGATCCATGCGCTCGCCGTCCTCAGGGGATTGTAGCGGAAGCGCGAGGTAGGACAGTGGCCGCAATGCGTATTGCCAGGCTTTCGGCCAGGTAGATGCTAGACTCGTCCCGAGAGGAGTCGTTCGCCCCGACAGTTTTCCCCCATGAAGCTTCAAACCATGCGCTTTGTCGATTACTGGATCGGCATCCCACTCTGCTTTCTGGTGACTCAGTGGCTGCGTCTGTTTGGCCGACCCCGCGGGTCAAATAAGCCGGAACGTATCCTCTTCATTGAATTGTCCGAGATGGGTAGCACGGTCCTCGCCAATCCCGCAGTGCGAAAGGCCCGGCAGGAACTGGATGCCGAGATCTTCTTTCTCATCTTTGAGTGCAACGCTGAAAGCCTTCGCCTGTTGCCCTCCGTTCCTGAGTCGCACATCGTCACCATCCGCGATACAAGTCTGCCGGCTCTTGCCTGGGACTCGCTGCGCTTTCTGCTCTGGGTGCGTCGTGCTCACATCGACACCGTCGTGGATCTTGAACTGTTTTCACGCTACTCCGGCCTGCTCACGGGGCTCTCCGGGGCGCGGCGTCGCGTGGGGTTCCACCGCTTTCACAGTGAGGGTTTGTATCGCGGTGAAATGCTTACCCATCGCGTGAACTATAACGGTCATATCCATATAGCAAAGAACTTTATCTGCATGGTAAATGCCTTGCTTGCGCCTGCGGCGGAAGTTCCCTATTCCAAAACGTATGTGGAGGATGAGGAGATCCGCGTGCCCCTCCTACAGGTCTCAGAGGCCGATCGAGCCTCAATGCGATCGCGCGTTCGTGACGTCTATCCCTCCTACGAGCCCAACTTTCATCGAATCGTTCTGCTGAATCCCAACAGCTCGGAACTGCTTCCGCAGCGTCGGTGGCCCCGCGACCATTTTTGTGCCCTGGCCGGCAGGATCCTCGACGAGTGGGAAGACGTTCTGGTGCTAATCACCGGATCACTGGATGAGCGCGAGGAGGCTATTGAGATGCAACAGGCGGTGAACCATCCCCGCTGCCGAAGCTTTGCTGGTATGCATCGCCTCATTGCTCTACCCGCACTCTATGACATTGCAGCGATTCTCATTACCAATGACAGCGGGCCGGCGCACTTCTCCGCCATCACGGCAATACGTTCCCTTGTGCTGTTTGGCCCTGAGACGCCACGGCTCTACGGCAGCCTGGGCAATACCGAATCCATCACTGCCGGCCTGGCCTGCTCTCCTTGCGTCAGTGCGGCAAACCAGAAGAACTCCGCCTGCAATGACCCGGTCTGCATGAGCATGATCACGCCCGAACGCGTACTTGCCTCCGTGCGCGCGGAACTCGATAAAGGCTCGCAGGGGCTCCGGGTTCTGACCCGCATTGCCGGCGCTTCCTCTTAACCAGATCGCACACATTCACAGCGCGGGCAGCAGCGACCGCAAGGCAAGAAAACCAGCCACACCGAGAAAAAAGACCAGCGCCATGCGGATACCCGGCTCGCGATTGACCTCCGGGACCAGGTCGCTGGCGCCCACGTAGAGCGCAACGCCTGCGGAAATAGGCAGGCCATAAGGCATCCAGTGGGGAAACAACTCGATTACCAGTACTCCGGCCAAGGTCGCCGCAGCCAGTGCAACGGCTGAGTAAAATGCCACCGTGCGGCTGCGTCCGCTGGCCAGCATGACCGAGGCCATCGTGAATCCCTCCGGCGCCTTGTGCAAAAAAATTGCAAGAAAGATCAGCCACCCCAGCGCATTGTTGACGACGAACCCGGAACCGATGGCAATGCCGTCAAAAAGCGCATGAACGCTGAGTCCGCCCAAAACCGAGTAGCCCGTATGCCGGGAGACAAACTCGCCGCGATGGGTCTCTTCACCATAGTGGAAGTGGGCGTTGATGGTGTGCTCCAGCAGGTGCACAACGCAGTAGCCGCACATAATGAGGATGGGGCCGAGGTGAGGACTGAGCAGCAGGCTCTCCGGCGTCATCTCCAGCAGGGCAGTGGCCATCAGAAAGCCAGCGCCAAGCGCGACGAAATAGCGCAGAAACCGCTCCACGCCGCGCGCCTTTACCAGCACCAGTCCACCTGCTACATCGGCCAGCGCCGCCAGCAATCCGAGAAAGATCGAGAGCTTCAGCATTTGGCCTCTATCCGCTGTGCCGAATGTGCATCACGTCGCCATCCTGCACCACGTATTCCTTGCCTTCCAGGCGAAGTGTGCCCTGGGCACGCGCCGCCGCCTCGCTGCCAGCAGCGAGCAAACTGTCCCAACGAATCGTTTCAGCCCGGATGAAGTGATGCTCCAGGTCGGAATGGATGGCCCCGGCCCCCTGCGGTGCTTTCGAACCGGCCGGCACAGTCCAGGCGCGGCACTCGTCTTCGCCGGCGGTGAAGAAGCTGATAAGGCCAAGCAACTCGTAGCTCTTACGAATGAGGCGGACCAGGCCGCTCTCGTGCAATCCGTAGCTGCCCAGGAACTCGGCAGCCTCGTCCTCGTCCATCTCGGCCAGCTCGGCTTCCACTTTGCCGCAGATGGCCGTTGCCCCGGCGTTGGGTCGATGCGCCACTTCGTCGAGTTTGAAGCGACCCACGGCGGCAGCCAGATCGTCGCCGAGTGTCGAGCTCTCGCCGATATTAACTACATATAAAACAGGCTTTTGCGAAAGAAACATGAAGCCCTTGATAAGCTTCTTCTCTTCCGGTGTCATCTCCAGCTCCCGCAGCGGCTGTTCCTTCTCCAGCGACTCCTTAGAGCGTAGAAGTAGCGCCTGTTCGCGCTCCAGTTCGCCTGTGCGACCCTTCTTCAAGTCCTTTTCCACACGCTCCAGCCGCTTTTCTACCTGTGTTAGATCGCTGATCATCAGGTCGAATTCCACGTTTTTAATGTCGCGCAGCGGGTCGACCGGGCCGACGTGGGGGATGGAGTCGTCCTCGAAGGCGCGGAGGACATGGATCAGGGCATCCACATTGCGAAGGCTGGTGAGGAAGGCAGTCTCTTTCAGGGCCTCCTGTCCAATGGCGGCCACGTCGACATATTCCACCGAGGCATAGGTGGTCTTCTTGGGCGAATAGAGCGCGGAGAGCCTGTCCAGTCGCTCATCCGGCACGCGAGCCACGCCGATGTGCGCCTCACGCGGGTTGGAGTAGCCGCGCTCTTCCAGCTTGGCCTTGGTAAGAATCTTGAATAACGAGGTTTTGCCCACCTGCGGCAGGCCGATAATGCCAGTCTTCATGTGTTTCCCGTCGCGATCCTTACTGAATGAATTGTCTAAAAGGACCTCTTCGATGATACAGGAAGCATTGGAGCGCCAAGACCGTCTTGCGTCGCGACACCCGTCTGACGTGAAGGCGTGCGAGTTGGATGATCTCATTCGCAGAAAATCAGCGGGATATTGTTCTGGTGTTTAAGCGTTGTCAACTAGCCCAACTCTATTCTGGCCTCGCTGCTCGTGCCCGATCCGAGGCACGGGCAGGCTTCCTCACTCCAGGAGAGTCCTATGCATTTGAAACAGCGCAGTTCCATGCTTCTCAAGAGCAGCGCAGCGATCCTTGCTGCCCTGCAAGTGTTTGCGGGTCTTCCTCAGCCCGCCTTCGCAGAAGACCATGACGGCAATCGCTCCGCGGATATGCAGACCCGCTCGCCGATCAAGCACGTGATTGTGATCATCGGTGAAAATCGCAGCTTCGATCACGTCTTTGCCACCTATGTGCCGCGCGATGAACAGCACGTGGACAATCTGCTTTCGAAGGGCATTATCAAGGCAGACGGCACGCCTGGCCGCAACTACTGGATGGCTGTGCAGAAGCAGGCAGTGGACAACTCGACGGATGGATACCGCGTTAGCCCACAACAGAAGGCGGCTTACTCCACGCTGCCCACGCCACTGGCTGGCGGGCCAACTGTTCCTTATATTTCGTCTCTCGCCGAAGCTAAGGCGGTTGAGACCGGTCTGCCCAACGACCAGTACTACAGCTACCTGACCACCGGCGGCACCGGCCTTAGCCATGGCGTGCCGGATACTCGCATCCCCCACGTGAACTCGCTGCCTCCCGGCCCGTTCCAGATAACGCCTGGCATCCCTTACGACGCCTATGCGGCCAGCCCGGTTCATCGCTTCTACCAGATGTGGCAGCAATTGGACTGTGATGCCAGCAAGGCAACCCGTTCCAATCCGAGCGGTTGCGCAGGCGATCTCTTTCCGTGGGTTGAAACGACCATCGGCGCAGGGTCGAATGGCAAACCGCAGCCCGCTCCGTTTACAGAGGAGTCCACAGGTGAAGGCTCGGCCGCGATGGGCTTTTACAACGTGCAGCAGGGCGATGCGCCGTATCTGAAGTATCTGGCGGATCACTTTGCCCTCAGCGACAATTATCACCAGGCCGCGACCGGCGGTACCGGCATGAACCACATTGAGATCGGCACCGGCGACGCGCTCTGGTTCAGCGATGGCAACGGCAATCCGGCTGTGCCCCCCAGCAATCGGATGGTGGCAAGCGGCACGGCCAACGCGGGCATTGTTGATGAAATTGAAAACCCCAATGCCGCGCCGGGGACCAACAACTGGTATAGCGAAGATGGCTACGGTGGCGGGTCAAACGGCAAGCCTTCTTATGGCGGCGGCAGCTACAGCAACTGCTCCGATCCCAACGCGCCCGGTGCCTCGGCGGTGGTGGACTATATGCGCGCATTGTCTTACAAGGTGAATCCCAAGTGCGAGGCGAGCCACTACTACCTGCTGAACAACTACAACCCTGGCTATTTTGGTGACGGCACAAACGCCTACGCCGACAACAGCAACATGAATTCCGTGTTCACCATTCCGCCTTCGACGGTGCGCAACATCGGCAATGCACTGTTGGACAAGAACATTTCATTCAAGTACTACGGCGACCAGTGGAACCTGTATAAGGAGGATCCGTACTACCAGAACCCTGCGGACGTGTACTGCAACATCTGCAACTTCCTTGCGTATTCGACTTCAATCATGACCAATCCCACCGTTCGCGATGCGCACATTGCAGACACGGTAGACCTTTACGCGGACATCCAGAATGGAACGCTGCCTGCCGTCTCCTATGTCAAGCCGAGTGGGCTGGTAGATGGCCATCCGGCTTCGTCTAAGCTCGATCTCTTCGAGGGTTTTGTGAAGAAGATTGTGGACGGCGTCCAGGCCAATCCGAAGCTCTGGGAGAGCACGGCGATCTTCGTGACGTTTGACGAAGGCGGCGGCTACTATGACTCAGGCTACGTGCAGCCGGTGGACTTCTTTGGCGATGGCACGCGCGTTCCGCTGCTGGTGGTCTCGGCGCACACGCGTCAGGGTCACATCTCGCACGACTACTCGGATCACGTTTCCATCCTCAAGTTTATTGAGAGGAACTGGAGTCTGAATCCGCTAACCGATCGCAGCCGCGACAACCTGCCCAATCCCGAGTCGAGCTGGGAGAATCCCTACGTGCCGATGAACGGCCCGGCGATCGGTGACCTGTTTGGCATGTTCGACTTTGGTGGAGACGGGGGCGACCGCTAACCTGCCGCAAGCCTGATAAGGGGAATCTGCAAGTTGCGAGACGCGGCCTTTCCTCCCAAACGGGGAAGGCCGCGTCTGTTTTGATCGACACCCTTTTTGGTAAGCAGAGCCGAATTCTGCCTACACCCGCGCTGTTTCCGCCCGCGCCACCAGGGCCACGGTTGCCAATCCCAGCAGCAGGATCGCTTCCTCCACATGCTCGCTGCGATTGTGCAACCTGTTGAAGTGAATACGGCTGGGATTGTTCTCATCCGCGGCGCCAATTGAACCGCCCGCGGCAACCCGGTCGCGCTCCATCGCCGGGATGATGCCGTATTGCGAGTAAACCGTAAAGCCCAACATCAAGACCAGCAGCACCATAGGCGCCAGCACGGAACCCGGCTTGTAAATGCTCCACGATGGAGCCAGCGCCAGAAGCGCCAGCGAAACCAATCCAGACACTAGGCCAATTCCATGCAGGATGCGCAGCAGTTGCCCCACAATCGTGCCCGCTGTATGCGTATCCGGCTGCAGGGTGCTGAAGGTGATGGCGGCCACCACAGGGAAAAAGATCTCCGCGCCGAGCCAGACGATAAGAGCGAGATATAGGAGCGTGCGAAGCAGGGTCTTCATGGGGGAAGGATACAAGGAAATCCTGAGGAGGAGTGAACCGCCAGCTTTGTCTGCCAGAGCGGGTTGTCATCGGCGCGGCGCGAGGTCCTCCAGAGGTCTTCCGCCGCCGGCAGGAGAACTAATGGACGCTTACGTCGCCATCCACGTCCACCACGATCGTATCACCTTGAATCTGCAAGGAATGGACCTTCAGCCGTTCCAAGGTCACATGGTAACCGGACGATGCCGTGGAGCCGGCAAGTGCTTTGCGAAGCAGATCAGCGGCATTCACCTGCATGCCGGATGGAACCTGGCGCTTGAGAAAAGGCGCTAGCAGGAAGTTCAACTCACGCTGATCACTCACTTTGACGAGCTGTGCGTCGCGAAAGCCGATGATTTCGCCCTCGCCATAGGGCTCAAGAGAAACCTCGGCAGTGGGCGCGAGACTGATGCCGAGGCAGGCGCCCCGCACCGCCTTGCCCATGCGGGCTTGGGTTTTGACCTGCACGACAATGCGGCCCTGAACAAAACGGAGGTGGGCATCTTCGGCATAGACGGAGCAGGCGGAGTCCGGGCTACCTTTAAGGTAGTAGCGGCCGTCGGGACTGTTGAAAAGCTGCCGTTCGAGCGTTCGCTCCAAGGCGTCCCGACTGACCCTCAACTCGACGGCCCTGCACGGCGCAGTTGCAAGTGTAACCAGCACAAGACCTAAGCTCAACAAACCGGGCTTTGTTATCATAAGAGTATCGTGTCCCTATCAAAGGAATGCAGACTGCTTTGTTATATCAAAGTCTGGAAATCCGGTCGGTTCAGACTGCGAGAGATTTGGCAAGTCTTCATAAAATCATAGAGTTGCACCTGAGTCTCGGAATGGATGTGTCCTGCAAAAAGCTCGCAAATAGTCGGTCTTTCCTATTGATTTTTGAAGAAAAAATCCCTAAAATGAAATAGGAATTGTTTCTCGGGTCTGACTGGAATCCCCGTCCTGCGCCCCGGGAAAATCAACCAGAGCACTCCCTCAATCAAGGAAAAGAAATCAATGGCAAAGCGTCGTGGAAATCCGAACTGGGGCAAGCCGGAGCCCAT
Source organism: Acidobacteriota bacterium (assembly GCA_021836865.1). GTDB lineage: Bacteria > Acidobacteriota > Terriglobia > Terriglobales > Acidobacteriaceae > Telmatobacter. Next base: position 6,742 of record JAKBHH010000027.1, on the reverse strand, counting down.
TGGGCCGGTTGTGCCTACCGTGACCTCCTTCGAGCAAATCGTCAAGGAGTTCAAGCTTAGCCCGGATCAGTACATCCGGTCGACCCGTCTTCGCGAGTGGGCTCGCCGGAACAAGAACTCGAAGTATATTCCTGAGGCGCTGCTGGAGGCCTGGGGATTCGAGATCGAATCGACGTTGTAAGTCGCTTCACTCCAAGTGGGTAAAAGCGCCGCCCTCGGGCGGCGCTTTTGCTGTTTTAGGATGGCATCAGCGAGAATAGGAATACCGCTATGCCGGAGCATATACGCAACTTCGAGTCACCGTTTACAGATGTCCCAGGCGCACTGGCTGAGATTCGCGCCGGGCGCATGGTTGTGGTGGTGGATGATGAAGACCGGGAGAATGAAGGCGACCTGACCTTGGCGGCAGAACATGTGACGCCGGAAGCCATCAACTTCATGGCTCGCTACGGCCGCGGGCTCATCTGCCTGACGCTGACCGAAGAGCGCGCGGACCACCTGCGACTCTTTCCTATGACGCAGCAGAACTCCTCCCGCTTTGGTACGGCATTTACTGAGACCATTGAGGCGCGCGAAGGCGTGACGACCGGCATCTCCGCGGCGGACCGCGCCCACACCATACGGACGGCGATTGCGCCGAGCTCGAAATACAGCGATCTTGCCCGTCCGGGGCACATCTTCCCCCTGCGCGCGCGCAAGGGCGGGGTGCTGGTGCGCGCCGGGCAGACGGAAGCCTCAGTGGACCTGGCTCGCATGGCTGGATTGACCCCATCCGGCGTGATCTGCGAGATTATGCGCGACGACGGCGAGATGGCGCGTATCCCCGACCTGATCCCATTTTGCAAAGAGCATGGGCTGCGGATTCTTACCGTGGCCGAGCTGATTCGGTACCGCCTGCGCCATGAGCGGTACATTGTGCGCGCCGGTGAGAGCCGCATTCAGACCCGCTACGGCGAGTTTCGTATGATTGCCTACGAGAGCGAGGTCAACGGCGGGGAAAGTCACATCGCACTGGTGCGGGGCGATCTCTGCCCGGGCTGCCCCGCAATGCTTGAAGGGTCGGCCAGTCCGCCCGGGGATGACCTCGCGAGCCGCCCCCCGTGTTCCCACGCGGTGCTGGTGCGAGTTCACACCCGATGCACCGCCGGAGACGTATTTGCGGCGGACTGCAACTGCCGCGAGGTCCTCAACCAGTCCATGCGCATGATCGCCCAGCAAGGTTGCGGCGTGCTGCTCTATTTGCACAACACTTCGCGGGGATTTGAGATCGACCACGCTCCTGCAGAAGAAGCTGCTTTTGAGCCTGGGGGCATCGCCATTCCGCCGCCGGTGCATTCTGGCCACTCCTCGCGCATCATCCTGCATCAGGAACTGCGCGCTCGTGAGGGCTCGCAGGCGCGGTCGGGGCGGATTCTGCGCGCCATCGGCCTCGGCGGCCAGATTCTCTCCGATCTGGGTATTCAGCGGATTCGGCTGCTATCCAATACGCCCATGCACATCCCTGCGCTGGAAGGCTTTGGGCTGGAGATCGTGGAGCAGGTGCCTATTCCGGTGGAAGAGTGCAGCCGGGCACTTTGACGCCTGTCAAGAACTTATACACGAACACCAACCGGACACAGTTTCACTCCCTGTACGCTGGCTGCATCTCTTCGCTGGAGGCCGGAGGGCGACTCCACCTTTTGCCTGTGCAGCCGCTCCTTTTGGCGGTGGACTGCGGGTTCTGGCCTCGCCGGCGGCGGCACTGCCTCCAGCGCAGAATCCTGGCTTTTCCTGAAGCCGGTAAAGACTGGCCGGTTGAGCACGTATTTGAGCACTTGCCTCACTCCATTCAAGGGCATCTCTGCTGTACAAAATTGACCATCCACCGTGGTTTGGCGGAGGTAGAGTGAGAACTGCGGTGCTTTTAGCATGGCTTGGCTGTGCGCTGTCGCGTCCTATTTATTTTTTTTTGTGAGAATTGCGTCGATTTTTGCGCGCGATCTGTATGATTAGGAAGTTGTTCTACGGGGCGGCTTGCCGTCGGTAAAAGTGTCGATCGGGCAAATGCTCCATGAATCCACCGCTCTCGCAAGCGCACTTGTATTCGCACGAGGAAAGGCTGGATTCGATGCGCGTCCATCTTGTAAATCCCAGCGACAATTCTTTTGGCACCGCCGTCATCACACCGCGATGGCTGTTTGTTCTTGCCGCTGCAACCCCGAAGGATGCCGGCGACCCCATTCTGGTGGATGAGTCTCTGGAGCAGATTGTCCCCGAGACCATTCAGCCGGGGGATATTGTCGGCATCAGCGTGCATACGGGCAATGCGCTGCGCGGCTATCAGGTCGGCAGGATGGCGCGCAGCCGTGGCGCCTGGGTTGTGTACGGAGGCATTCACGCCACGCTGTTCCCTGAAGAGGCACTGGAGCGCGGGGAAGGGCACGCGGTGGTGAAAGGCGATGGCGACCTTGCCTGGGGCAAGGTGGTCAAGGCCTGCATGGCGGGCAACCCCGAAAAGATCTACGAGGGCGGGCGCATTGAGGGCAGTGAGTTCCTGCCGGCGCGGTGGGATCTGATGGACCCGGCAAAATATATGTGGGCCTCTGTGCAGACCATTCGCGGCTGCCCGAAGCACTGCTCCTTTTGCAGCGTATGGAGGACCGACGGGCAAAAGCCGCGCCAGCGCAGTCACCAGCGCGTGATCGACGAGATTGTCGATCTGCGGCGGCTTGGCTTTCGGTTTGTGGCGCTGGCCGACGACAACTTTTACCCGGTCACATTGACTGATTTGCGGCAGGCCAAGGAGCAGAACAACCTGGCCAAGCTGGAAGAGTTGACGGCGGTCCGCAGGGAGCGCTTCCAACTGATGGATGAGCTGGCCAAGCTGCCGAAAGACATGGTCTTCTTCACGCAGATCACGATGGAAGCGGGCGAAGACGGAGCTTATCTGGATGCCATGCGCCGGGCCAACATCAAGGGCGCGCTGGTAGGCGTGGAGGCGGTGACGCCTGAGGGCCTCAAAGCGGTCTTCAAGGACTGGAACTACTCCGGCGAAGCGTTGGCAAAGCAATTGCAAACGTTCCGCGAGCACGGAGTGCATGTGCTGGGCTCGTTCATCTTCGGACTGCCGACGGACCGACCGGCGACCTTCGATGCCACGGTCAATATGGCGCTCAAGGCGGGCGTCACCTTTGCCCAGTTTGTGATGATGACGCCGTTCCCAGGCACGGTGGACTTTGTGCGATGGGAGAAGGAACAGGCCAGCCATCCGACCATGGTCGGAGATGTGCCGATTACCAGATACTGGTTGATTCCCATCGAGGTTCGGCCCAAGATGTTCACCCCGCATCCAACGATGAGCTCGGATGAGATTCGCGAGCGCACGCAGAAGGTCTGGGACCGGTTCTACGACTGGGGGGCAATTTGGAAGAGGTCATCCTGTACCCCCAATCTGAGCGCCAGAATTGCCTTTATCTTTCTCTCAAAGCTCTACAGGCAGATGTACGCGGGTACGGGCATCTCAACGGACAGCGCGCGTCGCAAGAAGTCCAAAGCATGGGCACGCTGGACGGCACGCCAGTGCAAGAGGCTCTTCCAGGCCAAGCCGATGCCGGAACTTCCTTCGCGAGTGTGGGACATTGGATTCCCGCCGGCGATGGGGCAGACGGCATTTGACGGCGGAAGCGAAATGTCCGGGCCTTTTGTGGTGATGCCGGATAGATAACCTCCGTTGAGTGGGTCGCGGAGGCAATACCGCAGGGTGGAAATGGGAAGGGCAGGGCAATCGCCCTGCCCTTCCCGTGTTTTGACCTGCGCGCGGAGAGCGCGCGTTACCAGCCCAGAACGTAGGCGAAGATCAGAGGAGCCACGATGGACGCGTCGGACTCGATAATGAACTTCGGGGTTGTCTCGCCTAGCTTGCCCCAGGTGATCTTCTCGTTGGGCACCGCGCCGGAGTAGGAGCCGTAGCTCGTGGTCGAGTCGCTGATCTGGCAGAAGTAGGCCCACAGCGGCACATGCTCGCGTTGCAAATCCTGGTGCAGCATGGGAACGACGCAGATAGGGAAGTCACCGGCGATGCCGCCCGCGATCTGGAAAAAGCCCAGCGGGGATTTGGCCGTGGTGTTCGTGTACCACTCGGCCAGCTCCATCATGTACTCGATGCCGGTGCGCACGGTGTGGACATTTTTCACGTCGCCGGAGATGCAGTGACCTGCGTACATGTTACCGAGCGTCGAGTCTTCCCATCCGGGAACGAAGATGGGCAGATTCTTTTGCGCTGCGGCGAGCAGCCAACTATTCTTCGGATCGATCTGGTAGGACTTTTCAAGGTCGCCGGAGAGCAGAATCTTGTACATGAACTGGTGCGGGAAGAATCGTTCGCCGGCCTGGTCCGCACGCACCCACTCCTTCAGGACTTCATTCTCAATGCGGCGCATCGCTTCCATCTCGGGGATGCAAGTGTCGGTCACGCGGTTCATGTGGCGGCTGAGCAGCTTTGCCTCGTCGGCGGGCGTCAGGTCGCGGTAGTGGGGAACACGCTCGTAAAAATCATGCGCGACGAGGTTGAAGACATCTTCTTCCAGATTGGCGCCCGTACAGGTGATGCCATGAATCTTGTCCTGGCGAATCATCTCGGCCAGCGAGAGGCCGAGTTCCGCGGTGCTCATGGCGCCGCCGATGGTTACGAACATCTTGCCGCCGGAGGCAAGCAGATCGTTGTAAGCCTGGGCGGCGTCCACCAGGGCCGCGGCATTGAAATGACGATAGTGATGCTTGATAAACGATGTGATCGCAGCCATGCGTCTTTTCTTACTCCCGTACCCTAAGCTATCACACCCATATCGCACCCCTGTGAATTGGTGGGACCCGCGTCCGGGGCGGGTTTCGTGCAGAGCTGGAACATTTTTCCGCACGCCGCGCGCTGGCAATTTTGCCTCTTCCGGAGGCGTCGCTCGGAAACACGCGAGAGCGCGTCTATTCCGGGCTGTGTGCTGGCGGTCACGGTGCGGAACTGGGTCTGTTTCTTGATCACACTGACGCTGTGATAACTATCACTGCAAGTTTCTTAGCCGGAGACTTTCCTCAAAAGTGCAATTCCTGGGAGAAAATCCGTCAAGCGAATCGGCGAGATCGGCACATAGACGCGATGGAGGAAGGTGCGGTGCATGGCTATTTTCGGAGAGATGATAGCGGGAAGGTGGACTCCACGGACCGGGGGCAGCAGTCAAGCTTCCAGGTATGCGATGGAGAGAAGCCAGTTCATCGAAGTGACCGCAAGACTGCTGGGAGTTCCGCGATGAGCGGATTTCAGGATCGATTTTTCGGTACCGCGAAGTCACTTGTTCGGAGCACAATGCTTTTCGCCGGGGGGGGGATACTACTGGCCCTGGCCGCTGTTTCCCTCCGTGGGCAGACGGACTGCCTGGCTTGCCATGGAGACAAGACCATGCAGGACTCTGCCGGGCACAGCATCTCTGTCGACGGGAAGACGTTCAGCGCCAGTGTTCACGGCAGCTTCAAATGCAACGACTGTCACGCCGACATCAAGGAATACCCGCATCCGGACAAGCTGGCGAAGGTCGATTGCAGGAAGTGCCATGCCGACGAGGCGTCTGGGCTGGCGGGCAGCGTGCATTCCTCCGCGGCAGAGCATCCTTGCACTAGTTGCCATGGAGACGCACATGCCATCTTCCCCAAGGCCGATGCCAGATCGGCGGTTTACCCGCTGAATGTTCCTCGCACCTGCGGCACATGCCATGGGGACGGTGCGATGGCGAATAAGCATGGGCTGCGCAACGTCTATCCGGCCTACATGGACTCGATCCATGGATTCGCGCTCAGCAAAGAGGGGCTGCTGGTTGCGGCGAACTGCCAGAGCTGCCATGGCTCGCATCACATTCTGAGCCGCAAGGATCCGCAGAGCCCTACCTACAAGACCAACATCCCCAAGACATGCGGCAGCTGTCACGCGAAGATCGAGCTGGACTACGAAAACGGCGCACACGGACGCGCCGTTGCCGCCGGCGACCTGAAGGCTCCCGTATGCACGGATTGCCACACGGCACATGCCATTCTGCAGCCTACCGAGGCAGCGTTCCGCACGAAGTCCACGCCGATCTGCGGCTCGTGCCACACGGACAAGATGTCCACCTATCGGGATACCTTCCACTCGCAACTGGGGTCGCTGGGCGGTTATGTGGAGACGGCACGGTGCTGGGACTGCCATGGCGCGCACGAGATTCTGCCGGCATCCGATTCGAGGTCTCCGATTGCACCGGCGAACCTGGTGAAGACCTGCGGACATTGCCATGCGGGCGCCAACCTGAGCTTTGTGCAATACCAGCCCCATGCCAACTCGAGAGACCGCAAGCTCAACCCTGCGCTCTACTACGTGCGCCTGTTTATGAATGTGCTGCTGATCAGCGTGCTGACCTTCTTCCTGATTCACACCATCCTGTGGCTGTTCCGGGCCCGGCTTGAGCAGATCAGGAAAAGATCGCGAGACGGAGAGAAAAATGCCTGAACTGGAGCGGATAGAGGAACCACGAGTGACAGAGCCCGGCGAGAACGAGCGCTACTTCACCCGTTTCACGCTGGCCCAGCGGTACCTTCATGCTGTACTGTTCACCACCTTTCTTGGACTGGCCGCGACTGGGTTGCCTTTGCGTTTCAGCGAGAGTATATGGGCGCGTGAGCTGGCCAGGGTCGTTGGCGGGTTTGGAGCGATACTCTTCTTTCACAAGTTCTGCGCGCTGGCGCT
>JAKBHH010000115.1 GCA_021836865.1 Acidobacteriota bacterium | reverse complement strand
GACCTCTTCCATGCCATGGAAGCGCGCTCCCAGCTGCGCCACAGGCCCACTCGGTGGGAGATGTAACTCTCCTATTGTCCCTGTTCGAGCGCGATTCGTCAAACCAGCGAGCGGCGGCGCACCGTGTTGTCTATGCCGGGTGCGATGGCTCGGCGGGGTTCGGTCGGCGGCGCGAAGGCGCGGCGCAGCGCGGCGGGTGACGAGGAACAGGCGTGACCGGGAACACTTTGGGTGGGTCGCGGTGTCTAAGAGACTAGAGAGCGGAATGCCGAGCCTGCGTTGGGCCGGAGTTTCGCCCCCCTGCGGTTTTCGCGGGAGTCTGAGGTTCAGGCACCAGGGCTGGAGTTCGCTGGTTAACGGGACAGCGAATCGCCAACCGGCAAAGTGGGAGCCTGAGCCAACGGCAGATGCCAAGTGTGCATCGATTGCGATAAGGTGGGAGGACAGTAAACCTTTGCAGGCGGACCTCACCATGGGCAATCTTGCCAGTGCGTTGACGCTTCAGCCGGAAGATGCGGCCCTGATTGCAGAGCTGCAGGCCGGTTCAGAGGAAGCGTTTGCGTGGCTCATCGCACGCTATCATCAGCCAATTTACTCACTTGTTGCCCGCACGATTCGAGATCGGGCGGATGCGGCGGACCTGACCCAAGAGGTTTTTGTGAAGGTTTTTCGCGGAGTCGGTTCCTTTCACGGTGATTCTTCGTTACGCACGTGGATTTACCGGATCGCTCTGCGTGAGGCGTCGAACCAGCGGCGGTGGTGGTTGCGGCACAAGCAGCAGGAGGTGCCGATCGATCAGGAAGTGGGCGGCGACGACTCCGGCTGCCCGATTTTGCTGAAGGACTCGCTCCCGGATGATTCGGAGTCGCCGTATGAGCTGGCGGTTCATGCCGAGAACCGGGCGCGGGTGGAAGCGGCTCTGAATCAGGTTCCCGAGCCCTTCCGGACCACTCTGATTCTGCGCGATATTGAAGGATTTGTGTATGAGGAAGTTGCAGAGATCCAAGGTGTGAATCTTGGCACAGTTAAGTCGAGACTGGCGCGTGGCCGGGCTTGCCTGAAGACGCTGCTGACTGCGGCGCGACAGGTGGAACGCGCACCGTCCGGCGAATGTCTTGAAATGGCCATGGAAGAGGAGGGGTAATGAGCAGCTGCAGTTCAGTACAGGCACAGTTCTCTGAGTACCTCGACGGGCGATTGACGGGACGCGAGATGCGACGGGTTGCCGCCCATCTGGACGGCTGCCGGGGCTGCGCGAGCGAGTGGAAGGCGCTCAAGGAGACACAGTCTTCCTTGGCTTCTCTTGGGCCTGTACCGGTGCCGCATGACCTTCTGCTGAGGATACGGGTTGCGCTGAGCCAGGAGCGCGCGCGGCAGCGCAAGCCGCTGGCTGAGGGCTGGAAGCTGGCGTGGAAGAACTCGGTGGGCCCATTTGTCTTCCAGGCGACGGCGGGATTTGCCAGTGCGGTGCTTCTGCTGGGCACGGTCACGCTGATGGTGGGCATGTTTGCCCAGCCGGAGATGGCGCAGGCGAACGGGGATGAACCGCTGGGGAATGCGACGGCACCGCGGCTTTTGTATTTTCAGGGCGGCGCAGGCAGCAGTGACGAGATCAGTGCGCTGAGCGCACCGCTGGTGGTGGAAGCCTATGTCAACGGCGAGGGCGAGGTCTACGACTACCGCATCGTCTCCGGCCCGGCGGATGCGGCGACACGCGCGCAGGTAGAAAACCTGCTGCTGGCGGGTGTTTTTGCTCCGGCGCGGTTCTTCGGGCAGCCGGTCCGGGGACTCGCAGTACTGTCGTTTTCCGGTGTTGCAGTGCGCGGGTAGTTGCGGCGGAATGCCGTGTCCGTTTGACCCTGCGAGTTCGGCTTACTAGACTGGCGGGTAGGGTCAATTCATGTCGCTGCCATTTTTCCGAAGTACCGCTGCCGCCTTCGCGCTGGCTACCGTGACCGTCTGGTGCGCATTCACGTTCGCCTATACCCCTGCTGCCGGCGCACAATCGTCTGAGAGCAGCTCTTCCTCCAATGGCAAGCAGCAGGCTGGAGAGCCGCAGGTCCAGCAGGAAAAGGCGCCTTCGCTGATCGATCCTGCCGGTCCCACAGTTTCACTGATCAGTTCCGAACCGGTTTTCATCATGGCGTCGGGCCTCAACGTCTGCGGCTATGACGAAGGATTGCAGGCGAGTGAGCCGGTGCGGAAACGCGTCCGGGATGAGGTGGCGCTTGCGCTGACCAAGAGCGAGGACGCTCGCTCGAAGCGCGACCGACTTTGCCTGTTTATCGCGCAGCATCGGATGACCGGCACCGAACAGGACATCTCGCAGTACATCTCGCTTTCGCTGTATCTGAGCCCGCCGCCCGAGATGGAGACGACAGTAGAGCTGACACAGATGCCTCCTGACTCGACTGCGGTTGCCGAGGTTGTTCCGCTACTTCGCGATTTTGCGGCGGCGGTGGATCTGCACGGCATCTGGCTGACCATCCACCACATTTACGACGAAGAGATCGATCAGCTTCACGATCCGCTTTCACGGATGATTGTCTCGACCGACACATACCTCAAGATGCCGGCGTCGACCTATAGTGGGCGCAGATTCATTGTTATTGTGGAATGTATGCTTTCGCCCGCGCTGGTGAATGCGCGCGTGTATGGCGCAGATTATGTGGTAATCGTATCGCCTTCGCATGGACAGATCAGGATGAGCGATGTGCGGCACACCTATCTGCACTACGTGATTGAGCCGTTGCTTTACACGCGCGCCAATGCGATTGATCGCACGCAGCCGGTGCTCAAGGAGATCCGCGACGCTCCACTGCCATTTGTGTATCGATCCAGCTCAGTGGCGCTGACGGTCGAGTGTCTGATCAAGGCGATTGAGGCGCGGACGATGGATACCGGGGTGCCGATCTACAAGATTCCCGCCGGGGTGGACCGGTCGGACCTGCCGCGCTACGAACATGAACTGGAGATTTATCAAAATAAGGTGGAAGCGGTGCGGCAGGCGACGGTGCATCACGACATGACGCAGGGCTATGTGCTGACGCGGTATTTCTATGAGCAGATGATCCAGTTCGAGAAGGATCCGGCGAGCCTTGGGGACACGATCGGCGAGATGGTCTACAGCATGGATGTAGATCAGCAGGTGCACCGCGCGCGCGCGCTGGACTTTGACAAGGAGGCCGACGAGGATGTGCTGCAGCGGCCGAAGCCGCGCGTGCTGACGGGGCTGGACCTGGCCGAGGCACGGTTGGAGTCGGGTGACGCAGCCGCAGCCAGCGCTCTGGCGCGCCAGGCCCTGGCAGCACACGCGGATTCGCTGCAATCGGTGGCCGACCAGGCGCGCGCCTACTTCATCCTCGCCCGCGTCGCGATCCTGAAGGGCAATCCAGGCGAGGCGATCGATGACTTCCAGAAGACGTTGGCGACAAGCAAAGAGCCGCGCCTGCTTGCCTGGTCGCATATTTATCTGGGCCGGATGCTGGACCTGGACTGCAAGCGCGACCCGGCTCTCGCCGAGTACAAGGCGGCGCTGGCGGTGCGCGACGGGCAGCAGGACACACGGCTGGCAGCAGAGCGCGGCGTGAAAGCCGCCTACGCAGTGGCCGGGCACAACTGTGAGGATGATGCCGACGCGGATGCTCCGGGCGACGCACCGGCCAAGCCCGGCGCGGGAGCAGCAAGCCCGGCGGGTACGGCAAAGCCGTAAGATCGATAGGGCCGAGACGCCCTTTGATGCGTCCAATAGAGGAAAATCATTCCGGTGGATGCGGCAGGCCGCTCCGAGCAGGGCGCTACGCGACCCCGCAGAAAGACAGAGGAAGGGATCAAGGAACCCGTGGAGGCCGATTTATCGGAATTGGAGACGGCGCTGGGACATTCGTTTACCCGGCCTGCATTGCTGGTGCGCGCTCTGACCCATCGCTCGCTCGCGAACCAGCACGCGCAGGAGGGAGCTGGCGAGGCGGCCGAAGGTTCGCAGGACAACGAGCGGCTTGAGTTCCTGGGCGATGCTGTTCTTGGGCTCGTGGTGGGCGAGTCTCTGTTTCAGCTCCATCCAGAGTGGGACGAAGGGGAACTGACCCGCGTGCGCGCGCAGCTTGTGAGCCGCCAGCACATGGCAGAGGTAGCCGGCGTGATCCAAGTGGGCAGTCATCTGCGGCTGAGCCGGGGCGAGGATCGCAGCGGGCTGCGCCGCAAGAGCACGGTTCTTTCCAATACCGTGGAGGCTTTGATTGGCGCGGTTTACCTGGACGGCGGCCTGGAGCCGGTGCAGAGGTTTGTGCGCCGGCACGTGATGGGCGAAGCGGTGGAGCAGCTTGCCGAGCAGTTGCGTTCAGGCGCGGCGCTGGGCAACTACAAATCGGCGCTGCAGGAGCGCCTGCAGGCGGCACATGCGGGCACACCGGTGTACCGCTTGAAGAGCGAAAGCGGGCCGGACCATCGCAAGCGGTTCCTGGTGGAGGTGCGGATGAAGCCGGCCGAAGGTGAGCCGGGCAAGCCGCTGGCGCGGGGGACAGGCAGCACGAAGAAACATGCAGAGCAAGATGCGGCGCGGCGCGCACTGGTTCGCTTGGAGAGGACGCCAGCCGGGCCTGTTGGCGGCGACGAGCCGGCGATTGAGGAGCCGAGGGCGGAATGACCGCGCCAGGCCAGCCCATGGCAGCCCTTGAGGCGCTGCCGGCGCACCGTCTGCCGACGGTTGCTGAGGCGCTTGCTTCGCTGCTGAGCACGGTGGTCGTGGCCCTGTTTCTGCTTACGTTTGTGTTGCAGCCATTCCTGATTCCCTCCGAGAGCATGGAGCGGACGCTGCTGGTGGGAGACTTCCTGCTGGTCAATAAACAGGTTTTTGCACCGGCCGGCAGTGCCGGAAGCCCGGACCGGTGGATTCTGCCTTATCGCGAGGTGCGGCGCGGCGACATTATTGTCTTTCACCATCCTTCGCCGCCTTACCTGATCAAGCGCGTGCTGGGCGTCCCGGGGGACAGAATCCGCATGGAGGACACGCGCGTGCTGGTGAACGGAGTGACGGTTGCGGAGCCCTATGCGGTGTATGAGCCAGCACCGCCGAATCCCTTTCGCGACAACTTTCCCGCGCGGATCTACACCGATCCGAATGTGGACCCCGGATGGTGGGAGCAGCTGCAGAGCCTGACGCACAACGGGGAACTTGTGGTGCCCCAGGGCGAGTACTTTGTGCTGGGCGACAACCGCAATCATAGTAAGGATTCGCGCTATTGGGGACTGGTGCCGCGAGACGCGATTGTGGCGCGTCCGCTGGTGATTTACTTCTCGCTGCGACGGCCCTCGACTACCGATACCGGACCGGCCGCGGATGATAGACTCGGACACGGCGGGGAAGTTGCGGGACGACTGAACTCCTTTGCGCGGTGGCATCGCATTTTCCAGGTGGTGCACTGATGCGGACCCGGCGGCCAGCCGGATGAGATCTCCACAAGCGAGAGAAGGAATGACGAGAAAGAATACGACGTCCACCGCGACGGACCTATCGCCGCAGCCAGCGGCTGTGCAGGAGCGAGTCGAGGAGACGCCTTTCGAGGCAGTTGCCGGCATCTGCAATGTTCTGGTGATTGGACTCTTCATTCTGACGTTTCTTGCGCAGAACTTTGTGATCCCCTCTGGCTCGATGGAGAAGACGCTGCTCGTGGGCGATCATCTGCTTGTGGATCGCGTCACGCTGGCGCCGCCGACGAAGTGGATGCCGCTGGTGCGTTATCGCGAGCCGCGGCGCGGCGACGTGATCGTCTTTCTGAAGCCGGTGCCGGACCTGGACGCGAACGGTCAGCCGCAGTATTTGTATTTGGTCAAGCGCCTCATCGGCGTGCCGGGCGATCATATCCATCTGCGCGACGGGATCGTGATTGTGAACGGCGTGGCGCAGGATGAGCCTCATGCGCAGCCAACGACGCCGGACAACTTTCGCGATTATCTCGACAACTTTCCAATGGTCCCGATGACCCCGGATATGGGCGCAACTGAGGCGTGGTCTGTGGCGATGCCGAACTTCATCGAGGGGGCGGATCTGGCGGTGCCGCCGGGGATGTACTTCATGATGGGCGACAACCGCCATAACAGCCTGGATTCGCGCTTCTGGGGCTTTGTTCCGCGCGCGAACATCGTGGGGCGTCCGTTGTTCAACTACTGGTCGTTCCGCACGCCGGAGAGCGAATACGAGAAGACGGGCGCGGCCAGCAACGTGGCCTGGCTGGCCCACGTCGCCCTGCACTTCTTTACGGAGACGCGCTGGAGCCGGACACTGCACGTCATACGCTGAGCCACAACCCCCGAGCCGATTACGATAGAAGACCATGACGGAAGACGCGCAGCGGCGGCAGCGTAACAAGAAGCGACTGGGGTGGGCGGCGGCAGCGATTGCTGGGATCGTTGCCGTGCTCATCGTGCCTCCGCTGGTGAGCGTCAGCCGCTACAAGAGCCGTATTACTCAGCTTGTTTCTGCCTCACTGGGCCGGCCGGTGCGCCTATCTTCAGTGGAGCTGCGGCTGTTGCCCAGGCCTGGCTTTGTGCTCACGGACCTTACGGTGGACGAGGACCCGGTGTTTGGGGCGGAGCCTGTGCTTCATGCTAATACGGTGACTGCGTCGGTTCGGCTGTTTTCACTGTGGCGCGGACGGCTGGAGATCAGCCGCATCAGCGTGGACGAGGCAAGCCTGAACCTGGTGCGGTCAAGCGCCGGACGCTGGAACCTGGATCCGATTTTTCGCACGGCGGCGCATGCCCGCGGCGGCAATCAGGGCAAGGCGTTGCAACTGCCCTATCTTGAAGCGACAGATTCTCGCATCAATATCAAAAATGGGCTGGAAAAGCTGCCCTATTCGCTGGTTGGCGCGGATCTGTCCTTCTGGCAGGAGAATCCGGGAGACTGGCGTCTGCGGCTGCGCGCGCAGCCCGCGCGCACGGACGTGACGCTGGACCTGGCGGATACGGGGATCGTGCAGGTGGAAGCAGACCTCCGAAGGGCCGCTGAGCTGCGCAACATGCCTGTACATCTGGATGTGGAGTGGCGCGATGCGCAACTGGGCCAGTTGAGCCGGCTCGTGCTGGGCTCTGACCCCGGATGGCGCGGCGATTTGCAAGGCAATCTGCAACTGGACGGCACGGGCGAAGCGGCCAGCGTGAAGACCCGGTTGCGGGCGACGGGCGTGCATCGCGCCGAGTTCGCTCCTGTGACGGCTCTGGATTTTGACGCCAACTGCAGCTTTGTGTACCACTACTCGGCGCGATCGCTTGAGCAACTGGCCTGCGATTCGCCGCTGGGCGATGGGCGCATCCATCTGACGGGAACGCTCCCGGCCAGCGGAGTTGAGGAGTTGCACGCACAACTGCAGCGGATTCCGGCACAGGCGGGACTGGACATGCTGCGGACGGTGCGCAGCGGGATAGACGCAACGCTGCAAGCCGCAGGCACGGTGAGCGGCGAGCTATCCTATGACTCAGGTGCCGGCGGCAGCCAGGAAGCGCAGGCATCAAAGCCCCAGCCGCGCAATGCCGGGCAGGCCCGGCAGCACGCCATTGCCGCGCCAACTCCGGCGCTAACGGGCAGTCTCGCGGTGGAGTCCTTTGCGCTCTCCGGCGACCCACTGAAGCAGACAATCCAGATTGCGAAAGCGGTGCTGGAGCCCGTATCCCCCGTGCCGGGCGAGCCGGAGGCACTGGGCACTCAGCTCATGCTGCCTTCGGGCGGCGATACGCCCCTGGAGATTGGGCTGCGCCTGACCCGCAGAGGCTATCTGGCAACGCTGCGTGGGCCGGCGTCGTTTGTCCGGCTGCGCGAACTGGCCAGCGCCATGGGAACGGGACAGTTTGGCGCCCTGGCGAATGTGGCCGGCGAAGCCCCGGTACTCGACCTGACGGCAGAGGGACCGTGGCTGCCAAGGCAGGATGTGCCGGCGAGTTCAGAGAGCCCTGCCGGAGCGCGGGTAGCGCCGGAGGGTTCGCCGCGCCACACAGGGCCTTACGCCGACCAGGTGACGGGCACGGTAACCCTGCACAAAGCGAACTGGAAGACCGATGCGCTGGCCAGTCCGGTAGAGATTGCGCAGGGAACTCTCCACCTTGGCCCGGACGAGCTGCGCTGGGACCCGGTCACATTCAGTTATGGTCCATTGAAGGGCAACGGGACACTTGTGCTGCCCGTGAGGTGCGACCCGGCGAGGCCTTGCGTGCCGGCGTTGCACCTGGAGTTTGAGGACCTAGACGCAGGGACCGTGCAGGCCGCACTGCTGGGTGCGCGAAAGCCGGGCACGGTGGTGTCGGACCTGATTGCGCGATTCACTTCCGCGAGCACGACCCCGTGGCCGCTGCTGGATGCGACCCTGCAAGCCTCGACGCTGACTATGGGTCCGGTGAAATTGCAAAAGGCCCAGGCCGATCTGCACATCAAGGCTGGTGGCGCGGAAATTGTGAGCCTGGATGCGGGCCTGCTGGGAGGGAAGCTTCATGCAGCCGGGACGGTGACCTCGGGAGATAAGCCGGCCTATGCGATCGAGGGCAGCGTTGAGAAGGCCGACGCTGCGGCCGTCTGCCAACTGGTAGGGCTGCACTGCAAAGGCGGGCCGATTGCCGCAGAGGGCAAGGTGGACCTGGCGGGATTCTCCGCGGCGGACCTCGCAGCGTCGGCGAAGGGAAGCATGCACTTTGAATGGCGGCGAGGAGCGGTGGCCGGCGATACCGGGCTGCAAACGCCCGTCGAGTTGGCGCACTTCGCTCTGTGGACCGGCGATGCCGGAATTGCACAGGGCGCGATTACTTTGGAGCAGAACACCGTGACACAAGGAGCGAAACAGTTCAGGGCGAGTGCCACAGTGCCGCTTGCGAGCCCTCCACACATTCGCTTCGCAGCGCCGGGGCCGGGAGCGGCCGCAAAGCACTGAAGGACGACCAGCCGGCCGTTACAATGGAGCCATGGGCCAACCGAGTGCCGCTTCCCCGGTAAGGATTCATTGCAAAGGCGTCCTCTTTGACATGGATGGGATTTTAATCTCGTCCCTGGGGTCAGTGGAGCGCAGCTGGACCAAGTGGGCGATCCTGCGCGGAGTGGATCCGGAGTATGCAATCAGCGTGGTGCATGGCCGGCGCGCGATCGACAGCGTGGCGAGGCTGCGCCCGGACCTGGACAGCGAAGCTGAGTTAAAAATTATTGAAGATATCGAGATGGAGGACAACGACGGGTTGGTTGTCCTGCCGGGCGTGGTGGACCTGCTCGCTGCGCTGCCGGCAAGTTGCTGGACTGTGGTGACGAGCGCAACGGAACGGTTGGCGCGCGTGCGATTGGCGGCCGGCGGCGTTCCGGTGCCTGAGCGCCTGGTGACCGCCGAGCGCGTGACTCACGGAAAGCCGCATCCGGAGCCGTTTGTGGCCGGCGCGGCACTGCTGGGATTCAAGCCTGCCGAGTGCGTCGTATTTGAGGATTCAGCGTCCGGCGCACAGGCTGGGCGCGACGCCGGATGCACAGTGATTGCGACCACGTTTTCTCACGCAGCAGCGGAATTGAACGCCGCACATTACCTGGTTACGAATTTAACCGGCATTGAAGTGAAGCCAGGGGCGTTGAGTGCGGAGCTCACCCTGTCTTTCACGCCGCTTGCGCCGTAGCGCCTTACTCATTTCCCTCGATGAGCCGGTCGTGGGGATCCTGCAGGGGGCGCGAATTCATCTTGTAGAGACGCCGGAAGGTCAGCAACTGATCTGTGCTGATGGTGACGGGCTGCTCCATGACAAACCATCGCACGCCCTCCGTGCAGGGCGGGGTAGACAGCGATCCCATGTAGGTCCAGTAGCCGCGATCTGCCGGGAGTAGGCCGCCGGCATTGATCATCTCTGTGATCTGCTCACTGCTGCCGACAGTCTGGGGCAGGTGCTCCCATAGCGCGGACATCATTGCGTTGGGCGCGTCGCGGCTCTCAGTCAGCTGAACGGCGAGGATGGCGAGCCTGCCGTCGGCGCTCCGGTGCATGAATTGAATGTCCATATCCGCGAGGCGGCCATTTATGGCATGTTCAGCGGGGCGGTGGAAGTCGTAGGACTCGAGGTTGTAGCGCACACCGCCGGCCACGATGTAGCTGCCGGGATGCACGAGGACCTGAATGGTGCGGCCCGTGTTCTTGAGGGTGACGCCGCCGGAGATGTAGTGGAACGCGATCGGCTGCAGGGCCTTGTTGCGGTGCGCGCCGTGGATGTCGATGGGAGACTGCGCTAGTCCCTGCGAGCAGGCACGATAGGCGGGGTCGAGCTTGCCCCAGGACAACGGGCCATATTTGCCTTGATAGTCCCACTGTGCAGAGGTTTGCGCAGGAACTGCAGTTGCCAAGCCTGCCAGAGCAGCGGCAAGCGCAAGATAGCGAATCATGAATACCTCACGTTCAGGTATGAATCGAGATACCGAAGCATTCTATTGCATGGACGTACCGGCCAAGAAAAAAGAAGCGGAATCCTCCGTGGAGAACTCCGCTTCTCTGCCATTAGGCGCTGTGGCGATGCGTTACTTGACTGCGGCGAGCTTTCCGGCCTGAGCGGCGAGATCAGCTGCCTTGTCGGTTGCTTCCCAGGTGAACTCCGGGTCGTTACGGCCGAAGTGGCCGTAGGCGGCGGTCTTCTGGTAGATGGGCCGGCGCAGCTTCAGGTTCTCAATGATGGCCTTGGGCGTGAGCTGGAAGTTCTTGCGGACCAGAGCGGTGAGCTGTCCGGAACTGATCTTGCCGGTTCCGAAGGTTTCCACCAGCACGCTGACAGGCTCGGCCACACCGATGGCGTACGCGAGCTGGACCTCAGCCTTGTCGGCCAGTCCTGCGGCCACGATGTTCTTGGCGATGTAGCGCGCCATGTAGGCAGCCGAGCGATCGACCTTCGTCGGGTCCTTGCCGCTGAAGGCGCCGCCGCCGTGCCTGCCCGCGCCGCCGTAGGTATCCACAATGATCTTGCGGCCGGTAAGGCCGGTATCGCCCATGGGCCCGCCAATGACAAAGCGGCCAGTCGGGTTGATGTGGTACTTGGTGTGCTCGTCGAGCCACTCGGCGGGGAGGACGGCCTGGATGACGTGCTTGAGGATGTCGGCGTGCAGTTCCTCATTGGAAACGGTCTCAGAGTGCTGGGTGCTGATGACGACGGCGTCAATGCGCGCGGGCTTGCCGTTTTCGTCGTACTCGACGGTGACCTGGCTCTTGCCATCGGGGCGCAGGTAGGGCAGCTTGCCGCTCTTGCGCACGTCGGTCAACTGGCGGGTGAGCTTGTGCGCCAGCGAAATGGGGGCAGGCATCAGCTCGGGAGTCTCATTGCTGGCGTAGCCGAACATCATGCCCTGGTCGCCGGCGCCGCCGGTGTCCACGCCCTGAGCGATGTCGCCCGACTGTTTGTTGATGGTCGAGATGACGGCGCAGGTGTTCGAGTCGAAGCCGTACAGCGCGTTGTCATAGCCGATGGAGGCAATCACTCCGCGGACCAGGCTCTGAAAATCCACATAGGCCTGCGTCGTGATCTCGCCTGCGATGACGACGAGGCCGGTGGCGGTGAGAGTTTCCGCGGCCACACGGCTGTAGGGGTCCTTATCGAGGCAGGCGTCCAGAATGGCGTCGGAGACCTGGTCGGCAATTTTGTCCGGATGACCTTCCGTGACGGACTCAGAGGTAAACAAGAAACGGTCGCTCAACTTCGTATTCCTCCCCATTGAAGGGATTTTCTTGGGTTG
>JAKBHH010000026.1 GCA_021836865.1 Acidobacteriota bacterium | reverse complement strand
GCCAGCCGGGAAAGTTCTCCACCAGCGTGGTGATGGAGAGCTGGCCGCCGGGCTCGTGGCCCTCCAGAACCAATGGGTTGAGGCCTGCACGGGCAGTGTAGATGGCGGCGGTCAGCCCGGCACAGCCCGAGCCAAGGATCACGGTGTCGCGAGTCTCTGTCATGGATTTTCCAAGGTCGATTTTACCCGGTCTGGGGCGTGGCTCGCGCAATGCTGCATGAGCCGCACTTCATTATGATGAAGCACATGGCAAATCTGACTCTTATCTATGGAATGCGACTGCTGCCCGAGGGCGAGGTCGCGGAGATTCACGACGCAACGCTCAAGCTGGCGAACGGCCACGAGGCACACGTGACGATGCACGTGCTGGAGGGCTCACGCGAGGAGATCGAACAACAGCTCAAGCAGAGCCTGGACGCCTTTTTCGACTTTTACCCGGAGCTCTGAGCCGCGCGCTCAACGCTCCGTTGCCGGCACTTAAGGATCAGCGCGCGCCGACAGCTTCTTCATCGTCGATGCGCGCCGAGGTCCGGTTCTCCACTTTGCCGTCTTTGTTGCGCCGCACGCGCAGGTTGCCCAGCGCGTAGTCCACAAACCGCGGCTCGAAGTGCGGCGGCTCACCCATGAAACGGCATGTGGCTACAACCTGATCGACGATGAACTTTGGCTGGTAGGCTGCAAAGTCAAGCTCTTTCTCGAACCTGAGGACTTGCACCACGTAATCAAATGCTGAATCGGTGAGCTTGAGCCCTTGCCGTTCCGCCTCCTTCTCGAAAATCCGCCGGTAGTTCTCACAGCTCGGCGCGCCGATCTCGATCTTGTAGGGAAGGCGGCGCAGGAAGGCAGGATCCATCAAATCTTCCGGCTCCAGATTCGTAGAGAACATCACGAGCTCTTCAAATGGGACGCTGAAGGTCTTTCCAGTGTGCAGCTTGAGGTAGTCCACCCGATTTTCCAGCGGCACAATCCAGCGATTCAGCAGGTTGGTCGGGCTCACCAGCTGGCGGCCAAAGTCATCGATAATGAAGCAGCCGCCGAGAGCCTTCACATGCAGCGGCGCCTCATAAAAGTTTCCGACCTCGTCATACCGCAGGTCCAGCATGTCCAGCGTCAATTCGCCGCCGGTCACAACAAATGGCCTCTTGCAGGGAACCCAGCGGGCGTCAAATGATTCGCGCCGGACGACCGAAGACGGGTCGTCGTCCTCCATGGTGCTGGCGGCCAGCGGCACGTGGATGCTGGGATCGTGGACGCGGATAATCTGCCCCTCCACGATGACGGCGTAGGGCACATAGATCACATCGCTGAACACGTTGGCAAAGGAGTGCGCCACAGATGTCTTGCCATTCCCAGGAGGTCCGTAAAGCAACATGGCGCGGCCCGAGTTCAGCGCCGGACCGCATTGCTCAATGATGCTGTCGTCAAACGTCAGTTCGCCGATTGCCTTGCGAATCCGGTCATAGCTGACGATCTCATTCGTCAGCTTCTGCATGTTTACCTGCTCGTTAAACTCATCGAGCGTGACCGGAGCCGGCCCCGTGTAGCGCAGGCGATTCAGCGCATCAATTGTCCAGCGCCGTCCTTCTTCTGTGAACGAATAGCTCAGATCGATCGGGTTATCGGAATAGCGCGAACCCAGCGTCTGGAGCAATTGGCGGCCCACCGCCATCTGAATCAGATCCAGCACGATGTGGTAGGGAAGCTTGATAGCCTCCACAAACTGCCGGGTCGTCTCCAGACGGTCGCGGTAGATCAGCTTGAGGAGCAAACCCATCAGATCAATCTCATCAATCCCAATAGACTTGATGTCGCCCGGCTCCTTCGGAATCCGGTGCAGGAAGGACTCCAGCGTGCGCTTGTCAATGGCTCCCATGGCGACCAGGTTGTCGCCCAGCCTGCCGCCTTCTTCGGTCAAGCGGTGCACGGCCTGGGCAACCTGCTCCTCGGTCACCAATTTCGCTCGAATGAGCAAATCGCCTAAACGAAGTCGGGTTGAAATGACGCCCTCCTCGGGGATGGCCTCGGGGCACACTTTGAGTGCCGGGAATTCCCCGCTGTTTACCACTTAAACCAATCCAGCAGCAGAAGACAACTACACACAAGTGGGATATGACGCCGGCAGGCAGATCCTCGGGGACGCCCACCGGGCATGCGCCTGCGGCGGCTTCGGGATTTGGCCGCCTCCTCGAGCCGATCTACCATGGCAGCTTTCTCACCAGTAACATGAGATTTTTCTTAACATTGGACGCCTGCGGTGGCCCCGCCTCTGCATGGGATTCGACAGGGAGGGCCGCACCGTGCCACGCCTCGATCGCTCACAGTGGCTTATTCTGACGATATTTCTGGGCGCTGGAGTGTTGGCGCTTTCGCCGGCCCATGTGCAGGCTGGGGGGCCAAAATATGTGGCTGGAGCGACATACTTTAACCCCGCCGTTCTGGGCCAGCCCGTGCACTGGTCCGGGGGGCAGGTCCACTACTACGTGGACCAGGGGCCACTGAATGGCGCGGTCACCAACCAGCAGGCCACCGCCATGGTGGATGCCGCGGCGGCTCTTTGGAGCGCGGTGCCGACGGCCAGCGTGTCCCTTACCGATGCCGGCCCGCTCAACGAGGACGTCAGCGGCGCGAACATCATTGCCGGCAATCAGACCATCAAGCAGCCCAGCGATGTGGCTCCCACGGCCACCAGCTATCCAGTCGGGGTCATCTATGATGCCGACGGCTCGGTCATCAATGCCATCTTTGGCGCAACCGCGAGCGACCCCGGCAGTTGCCAGAACGACGGCGTCTGGTCCTGGCTGGACGACATTCAGCCCGACGCCACCATCGCTCACGCAATCATCATCCTGAATGGCCTGTGCGCCTATACTCCAAACCAACTCACCATGATGACCTTCCAGGTTGAGCGAGCGTTCGGCAGCATTTTGGGACTGGCCGCCGCGCAGGTAAACCCCGGCGCGATGACCAACGGCGAGCCCAATGGCGCACTCGGCTGGCCGATCATGCAGCCGCTCAGCGGCGCCTGCGGGCCGAGTGGAGGCAATTGCATCCCGGACCCCACCCTTCTGCGCTTTGACGATATCGCCGCGCTGAATCGCATCTACCCCGTCACGGCAGCCAATCTCTCCACCTTACCCGGCAAGCAGATCACCGCGGCCAACACCGTCTCCATCACCGGCACTCTCACCTTTCGCAACGGGACCGGCATGCAGGGGGTGAACGTCGTCGCGCGGCCTCTGGACGCGAACGGCAATCCGCTCTACGAGTACACGGTCACCTTCGTCTCCGGCGGCTACTTCAACGGCAAACACGGAAACCCCGTGAGCGGCTGGACCGACGCCAACGGCAACCCGCTGACGCGCTGGGGATCCAATGACCCGGGGATGCAGGGCTATTTTGATCTGCGATACATGCCTCTGCCGCCCGGCATGACTGCCGCGAACTACCAGATCACGTTTGAGCCCATCAATCCCCTCTACATGCTCTCCGCCTCGGTCGGCCCTTACGTGGATGGCTCGCCCGCGCCTTCCGGCACCATGCCCACTCTCTCCGTACCGGCACTTGCGGGTGGAATGTCGCAGGCGCTCACCGTCAACATCGGCGACTCAGCCACGGGAGGCGTTGCGGACGCCATCGGGACCGAAGCCCAGCCCCGCAACCTGCCGCCGAGCGGTCTGTGGTCAGGAAGGGTGAGCCAGGTGGGCCAGACCGACTGGTATCTCCTGCCGGTCCGCGGCGGGCGCACCTTTACCGTGGTCACCCAGGCTTTGAACGAGTCCGGCATACCCACAGAGAGCAAAGCCTTGCTCGCATTGGGCATATGGGATGCCTTCGATCCGATCGGCTCGGCATCCGTTGGCTCCGCCCCTGGACTCAATGGCTCGGCTACCGGCGAAAGCTGGCTCAGAGTCGCTGCCAGCGCCGACGACCTGGTGCGACTGGGGATTGCCGACATGCGCGGCGATGGCCGCCCGGACTACGCCTACAACGGCTGGGTGCTCTACGCAGACACCGTACTGTCCACCCATCTGCCCACTACAGGTGGCCCGATCGTCCTTCACGGGATGGGCTTTCGCCCCTCGGACACGGTGCTCGTTGGCGGTCAACCGGCCATCATCACCAGCGTCTCGCCCAACGAGATTACGGCGGTCGCGCCGGCAGTGACGCCGGGTGTCACGGGTTCGGTCGATGTGGAGGTGGACGATCTGCCGATCTTTTATGCGGCGGCGATCATCTCCGGCGGCATCAGCTATGACGCGGGCTCGGGCGACTCCATCACCCTGGTCACCGCGCCCGCCAACACAGTTCCTCTGGGCGTGCCGCTGCCCTTCACCGTCACGGCGCTCACCTCCAACCTGACCCCGGCCAGCGGCGTGACCGTGACGTATACGCTGACCAGCGGCGCGGCAACACTGGGATGCGGGCAGACTAGCTGCAAGGTGACCGCCAGCGGGGACGGGCAGGCCACGCTGAACATCACCCCCACCAGCAGCGCTCTTGCCGTCGTCACGGCTTCGCTCACCAACGGCGTCACTCTGCAGGCACACTTCACCGGCGGATCGCCGCCTGTCCTCAGCGCGCTCGCACCCACGGTCTCAGTCGCCGCCGGAGCCACCATCGGCTGGACTACGCAGGCTCTGGCCCTGAACAACGGCGCACCGTTCAGCGGCCAGACCGTGGCGTGGCAACCGGCCGCAGGCATCGCATCTCAAAGCAGCACCCCGGTGGTCACCGGAACCAACGGCATCGCAGCGAAGGCGCTCACCGTGGGTCCGCTTGCTGAGGGCCAGCAGTCCAGCGCCACGGCCTGCCTCAACGGAACCACCCAATGCGTTCAGTTCACCGCCACCGGCGCACGCCCGGAGTATGCCTGGCTGGAGGCCGTTGCCGGCACCGCCCAGAGCCTTGCCACCGGCGGTACGCCGGGCCAGATTGTCCTGCGCGTGCGCGACATGGACGGCAACCCCATGGCCGGCGGCACCGTCACTTTCTTTCAGTCGCTCTACGCGTGGGCACCGCCCTGCCCGCCCCATGGACGCTGCGCAGCCAGCGAGCTGCTGGCGACGCAGGTCTCCACGGCCACCTCGGCGCTGGATGGCACGGTCACCTTTGCACCGGCATCGCTTCCCGGCGTCGCCACCGAGATGACTGGACTGGCCGCCACCGGTAACACCAGCATGCTCAGCGTCCACGTGGAGCAACATCCTTAATCCCGGCGCACTTCGCGCGTTCCGCCTGGAACCCCGCATGGGTTTTAGCTTGTGTTGGCTCAGGGATTTAGTATTCTGTTAATAATCCTTTTTGCTTCGGCGAGCCACGCACAACCTCTATGACTCCAGTCGCTCTTGCGGTTGACGATCTCCGGGATCAGTATCTGCGCGAGATGGCGCTTGTCCGCCAGACCTGTGACCGCACCGGCGACGGCACCGCCGCCATCCGCAGACGCTCGGCCATCGTCGATCGCATCCTCATTGAAATGTGGCGCCGGGCCTTTGCTGGACAAAGCGCGCTGAATGTGGCCCTGCTTGCCCTTGGCGGCTATGGCCGCAAGGACCTCTTTCCCTGTTCCGACATCGACGTGCTCTTCGTCTTTGCCGACGAGAAGACCGAAGAGCAGAGCAAGGACACCGTTCGCACCATCATTCAGGGCATGTGGGATATCGGGTTGCGCGCCAGCCCCGCCTCCCGCACAGTAAAGGAAGCCGGGCGCTTCGACCCCGACAACCTCGAATTCACCCTCGCCACCCTCGATCGCCGATTTCTCGCTGGCCACTTCCCTCTCTACCAGCAGTTGCATCAGACCGTTTTTCCCGGCCTGGTCCTGAGCGAGTGGAACACCATTACGCAAAAGCTGGGTGAGATTGCCCGCGCCCGCCACACCAAGTACGGGAACACCATCTTTCATCTTGAGCCCAACCTGAAAGAGTGTCCCGGCGGCCTGCGCGACTACCACCTGGCGGTCTGGTTCGCCTTGCTCTTTCACCTCAAAGAGACAAAGGAGTGGCCCCGCCAGCGTGGCGGCGTCTTCCAGAGCGCCCGCGGAGACGCCGAGGCGGCCTTCGACTTTCTCGCCGCCGCGCGCTGCTTCCTCCATTTCCGCCACGGACGCGACGACAATACCCTCGATTGGCAGTCACAAGACGAAGCCGCGGCCAACTCCATCGGTCTGGAGACGCGCGGTACCGCCGACCCCGCCTACTGGATGCGCACCTACTATCGCCACGCGCGTGTCATCTACCGCCGCGCCGCGCTGCTCATGGAGCATCTGCCCGCCCCGGTCAGCTTCTACCGCCAGTTCCGTCGCCGCCGCACGCCCATCGCGGGGACCGATTTTATCCTCGACCAGGGCCGTATCGACATCCTGCCCGGCGCGCAGTTCAACGAGACGGCTGCTATTCTCCGCGTCTTCTCGCTGATGGCCACCCACGGCTACGCGCTCTCGCAGGCCGCCGAAGACCGCATCACCGACGCCCTTCCCGCGCTGGCCATCCACGTCCCTGAGGGACCATATCTCTGGAACGCGCTGCGCGAGATCCTGCTAGGCCCGCATGCGGCGCACGCCCTGCGCACCATGCACGCCCTGGGAATTCTTGAGATGCTCATCCCGGAGTTCCACGGCATCGATGCGCTGGTCATTCGCGATTCCTACCACCGCTATACCGTCGATGAGCACACCTTCCTCACCATAGACAATGTACACAGCCTGCGCACGCCCACCCACGACTACGAGCACCGCCTGGCGCAGTTACTGCCTGAAATCGACCGCCTCGACCTGTTTTTGCTTGCGCTACTGCTGCATGACACCGGCAAAGGCCGCCGCAGCGGCGAACACACCGGCCAGAGCGTCGAGCTGGCTGACAGCTTCCTTGCCCGCCTGGACTTCGATGCCGAAGAGCGCGAGTCCGTCCTCAAGCTCATCCGCCTGCATCTCGAGATGTCCAACGCCCTCCGCCGCGACATCTTCGACCTCGAAAATGTGCGCGGCTTCTCGGACAAGGTCGGCAGCCCCACTCTGCTCAAGATGCTCACCCTGATGACCTATGCGGACATCAAGGCGGTGAACCCCGAGGCGCTCACCCCTTGGAAAGCCGAGAGCCTGTGGCAGCTCTACATGACCACCGCCAACTTCATGGACCGCTCGGTCGACGAGGTTCGCTATCACGCCGCCATCGACCCCTCGCTCCTCAACCGCATTCGCTCCATGGTTCCGGCCAGCCAGTACGACGCGCTCAAGCAATTCCTTGAAGGCCTGCCTCAGCGCTATTTGCAGACCCGCCTCCCCGAGCACATCCGCAACCATTTCCAGCTCGCCCTCAACCTCGACAATGACCCCGTGCAGCTCGACCTGCGGCCCCATCGCCAACTATTTGACCTGACGGTGATCGTGCGCGACCGCAGCCGCCTCTTCGCCGATGTGGCCGGCACGCTGGCCGCCTGGGGCATGAACATCGTCAAGGCCGGAGCCTTCTCGAACGACGTCGGCATCGTCGTCGACAGCTTCCAGTTCACCGACGTCTTCCGGACCATCGAGCTCAACCCCAGCGAGAAGGACCGATTTCTTGCCAACCTCCACGACGTCGTTTCGCAAAAGGTTTCCGTCGACCAGTTGCTAGAAGGCCGCCGTCATCTCAACCACAACAGCAACGCCAAGGTCGAGGTCGCCACGCGCCTCCAATTCGACTCGGACTCTTCGACGCACTCCACCCTGCTGCAGGTTGTCGCGCAGGATGTTCCCGGCCTGCTCCGCCAGATCGCGCTCACCCTGAGCACGCACCAGTGCAACATTGAGGTCGCCCTCATCGACACCGAAGGCGAAACCGCCATCGACGTGTTTTATCTGACCAGTCACGGCGCGAAGCTCAGCGGGGACCAGCAGCGCGAGCTGGCGGAGACGCTCACCGCTTCACTGGACGCGATGCGCGCTCCGGTTCACTGATCCGGCAGCCCATTCCCTTCGCTCTAGTGGTCGCCGCCATAACCGGACCCATCGCCCGATCCGCCCTCACCACCGGAACTTGAGGATGAGCCTCCAGAGGAGGCGCCAACTGCGGAAGCCAATTGTGAACTCGTCTTGTCGAAGATGGCACCGATGCTTTGGGCGACTGGCATGGCACCGGCAGTTGCACCGAATGCGATGAAGCTGATCAAGAGAACATATTCAACGAGATCGGCGCCCTCTTCGTCAGCGAGTTTGTTCAGAATGGCAATCATTCTGCGCTGCCAAGTCTTCATCGTGTATCCCGCCCCTCGCCTGTTTCGCTGAGGGGGTCTGTGCCAGGCAATCTCCGCTCAGGCCAAAATGGCATGAAGCTCCACCTCTCCAGCCTGTAATAGACAGTCTGTGAGGTTTTCTGGCGTCCGTATATTCCACTTACGTGGAAAAATATCGCGACATTCTTGAAGGACATGAGCCGAAAGCTACCTGGATCTGGTTACTTTGGTATGCCTGCCCAGCGCGGTGACTGTGTACTCGCGATCTGCTTCCGCCATTGGAACGGGCGTACTACTCCGCGCGGAAGCTGCCGGATAAAATAGTAGGAACTGAGACAGTGAGGAATTCATGGCATCCCTTCTCGATGCGCTCGACATCAAGCGCAAAATGTACTTTGAGTTTGAAAACGCACCCTACTACTGCCTTGACGTGGAGATCTCCACACCTACGGCGCGCGGCGGCCAGACGCTGGTCCGGCTCAAGATGCGCAACCTGCTCACCCGCGCCGTCTTCGACAAGACCTTCAAGGCGGGCGAAAAATTCAAGGAGCCGGACCTTGAAACCGTCGAGGTCTCCTATCTCTACTCCGACAACGAAGGCTCGCACTTCATGGATCAGGAGAGTTTTGAGACCATCACGCTGCCCAGCGACAAGCTGGGCGACGCGCTCGACTTTCTCGTTGAAGGCGCGCTGCTTCAGCTCGACAAGTTCAACGGAAATCCCATCGGCCTCCAGCTTCCTGAGAAGGTCGAGCTCACTGTGACCTACACCGAGCCAGGCGTCCGCGGCAACACCGCCAGCGGCGCTGTAACTAAGCACGCCAGGCTGGAGACGGGCCTCGAGATCCGCGTCCCGTTCTTCATTGAAGAAGGGGAGAAAATAAAGGTCTACACCGAAACACGCGAGTTCGCCGGCCGCGCCTGAGTCGCGCTCCAAGGCCTTGCGTCTGTAAGTCTCAGCGCCGCGCCAGCAGTAGCATGAGGCCAAAAAGCAGCACGGGCAACAGAGCAAGGCCCGCGTACAGCACCACGCGCTTGTTGACTGCGACGCGTCGAGCGCCGCGCCCCACAGGCCGTATGCCTCGGTCTTCCACTCCCACCTGCTCCTGGTGTTCCAGCTCCCAGGCCATCTCGCCGGCCGTGGCATAGCGGTGGCGCGGCTCGCGTTCCAGCGCGCGGAAGAGAATCTCTTCCAACTCCGGCGCTATCTCCGGATTGAGTTGGCGGGGCGGCGTCGGGTCATGCAGAAGGCGTTCATTCATCGCCGCCAGCGGATTCGGCTCCACAAACGGCACGCGCCCGGTAAGCATCTCGTAGAGCATAATGCCGAGCGCGTAGATGTCGCTGCGCTGGTCGCCGCGCCCGCCCTTCACCTGCTCCGGTGCAATATAGTCAGGCGTTCCCAGCGCCGCAGTCATGTTCACGTACGTCAGCCGCCGCGCATCTTCCTTCATCGCAATGCCAAAGTCGATCAGCTTGATGCGATCCTCGTCGTCCACCATCACATTTTCCGGCTTCAGATCGCGGTGCACGATCCCGTGCTTGTGCATCACATCCAGCGCTTCGCAGATGGCCAGCGTGATGCGCACCGCCCGCTCAATGGGCAGCTTCCGTTCCTGATTAAGAATTGTGCGCAGCAGCCGCCCGTCGACCCACTCGATGACCATATAGACGCGACTGCGCTCTTCGTCGTTATAGGTCTTCACAATGCCCGGATGATCGAGCAACTGGCCAATCTCTTCTTCGCGCTTGAAGCGCTCGAAGAGCACCGGGTCGGCCTCCATCTCCGTGTGCGGCACCTTGACGGCCACCTGCTTGCCATTGGCAAGGTCCGTGGCCCTGTAGAGCACGGACATGCCGCTGCGGGCAACGGTGGCCTCGATGCGATAGTGGTCGAGCGTCTCTCCGGGTTCAAGTGGGTTCATGGATTCGTGCGGTTCGTCTCACTCGATTGTT
Organism: Acidobacteriota bacterium; assembly: GCA_021836865.1. Taxonomy (GTDB): domain Bacteria; phylum Acidobacteriota; class Terriglobia; order Terriglobales; family Acidobacteriaceae; genus Telmatobacter. The sequence continues at coordinate 31,431 of JAKBHH010000026.1, read as the reverse complement.
TCATGCCTGTGCGTAAGAAGATCGTCAGGATGGTCGAAGAGTTTGCCGGGCTGTAGACATGAGGCTTCGATTTTTGTCGTCCCATGCCGGCAGATTCCCGCCCAGCGCCCGATTCATGGCCTTATGATGGGAAACGATCATGCACCGCATTTTGAAACTGCTGGCGGTCTTCCTTTCCGTGTTGGCTATCCTTGCGCCTGCCGGGGCCCGCGCCAATGCGGGCGCCGGCTTTGCGCACATGCACCGCATGCAGGAGACAGGCTTCCTGAATCGAACGCTTCAGATACACCAAGCCTCCTACCACTTCCAGGTCTACCTGCCGGAGGAGTATCGTCCCGATGATCGCCGACTCTGGCCCATCATTCTGTTTCTGCATGGGCGCGGCGAGCGCGGGTCAGAAGGCATGTGGCAGACGCAGATTGGCCTGCCGGCCGCAATCCGCGACCATCCCGAGCGCTGGCCGTTTATCGTCGTGATGCCGCAGTGCCCGCAGGGCCGCTACTGGACAGACCCCGACATGCTGGCCATGGCCATGGCTGCGCTCAATCAGGAGTCGGCTGAGTTTCACGGCGATGTCGCACACACCTACCTTTCCGGCCTCTCGCTCGGTGGCTACGGCGCATGGGAGCTTGCGCGCCTTTACCCGCAGCGCTGGGCGGCCATCGCCATCGCCGCCGGTGGCGTTTTCTGGAGCTATGCTCCGCTGCGCTGGCGCCAGTCCGCCACATTGCCGGCCGAGTACGCGCGCGCCGTGGGCCGTACGCCCATCTGGCTCTTTCATGGCAGCGACGACCCCATTGTCCCTCTGCGCGAGGACGATCTCATGCTGCAGGCCTTCAAGCAATCCGAAGGGCACATGCGCCTATGGGTTTACCAGGGCCTCAAGCACGACTGCTGGAGCCGCGCCTACAACGAGCCGGACCTGCCCCGCTGGCTTCTGGCGCGCCACCTTGAGCCACACCGGGAGCTCAACCAGGAAACGCCCCCGCTTGCGGAGCGGGTTGTAATTCCGCTGCATCCGCCCGCGCTGCGCCTTTCTCCGCAGCAATTGGAAAGCTTTGCGGGCGAATACTACGACGATCACGGCCAACTGGCCATGACCGTGTTCCGCCAGGGCGACCAGCTCTACCAGAAGGATCTGCACGGACAAATCGCCGAGCTTGCCGCGGAGTCGTTCTCCACCCTCTTTTATCCCAACGGCGGCAGCAGCAGCCGCGTTGCCGTCGAGCGGAACTCCGAGGGCCGCATCACGGCACTGGTCTATTGGGATGACCGTCATGAAGAACGCCTGGAACGCAAGTGATCGGCCGATGAGGTGCTACGCTCCGAGGCCCATGCAGGTCCGTCCGAAAAATCCATCCGCATCGAACCGGACAATGGAACGTGGTGCAGGGTGCGTGCGTAGTGGTAAGGGTAGGTCTTAGCCGTCCGGCCAAACCAGGAAGACAGGCCGCAGGAGGTAGCCATGTTTTGCAGTGGATGTGGTCACGCTTTGCAGCCGGGGCAGCCCGATTGCCCCCAGTGCGGTCGTCCGGTGGCGTCTATCATTCCTCCCATTCCCAACCTCGACTTCCAGCTGCATGACTACGCCGGAAAGATCCGCGCTCTGAGTATCGTCTGGTTTGTTTACGGCGGACTCGCGCTGGTTCTCGGCTTCGTTGGACTCACCTTTGCCAATGCCTTCTTCAACCGGGGATTCGGCCCGTGGGCTAACGCTCCGTGGGGCGGAACCGGCGTGCCTCCCTGGCTCGGACCCGCGATGCACGTCGCCTGGGTCGTCATCATCCTGCGTTCGGCGCTCGCCTTCGCCGCTGGCTGGGGCCTCATGGACCGCACACAATGGGGCCGCATCGTCGCCATCGTCGCGGCCTTCCTCAGCCTCATCAAGTTTCCCATCGGCACTGCCCTCGGCATCTGGACTCTGGTCACGCTGCTTGGCTATCGCAACAGCACGCTCTACGAACAGCTCTGACGGTGCGCGCCACGCACCGCTGGACTACAATTGAGGCATGAGTTTCCCGCAGAATCGCATGCGGCGGATGCGCCGTACAGAGCCGCTTCGCGCGCTAGTCCGCGAGACGACCCTCAACCCCGGCGACCTGATTTATCCTCTCTTTCTTCGCCCCGGCAAGGGTTTGCGCCAGGCTGTCAGCTCCATGCCCGGCGTTTTTAATCTGTCCATCGATGAAGCTCTCCGCGAAGCCGAAGAAGCTGCCGCGCTCGGCATCGGCGGTCTGCTCCTCTTCGGCCTGCCCGACTCCAAAGACGAGCAAGGCACCGGCGCATGGAGCGATGATGGCATTGTCCAGCAAGGCCTTCGTGCCCTCAAGCAGTGCGGCGCGGGCAGCAAGCTGGTTCTCATCGCCGACGTCTGCCTCTGCGAGTACACCAGCCACGGACACTGCGGCGTTGTGGTCAAGACTCCAGACGGCTTTGAGATTGACAACGATCCCTCGCTTGACCTGCTCGCTCGCACTGCGGCCAGCCTCGCGCGCGCCGGAGCCGACATCGTCGCTCCCAGCGACATGATGGATGGCCGCGTCGCCGCCATTCGCCGCGCCCTTGATTCCGGCGGCCTCGCCCAGACACCCATCCTCAGCTACGCCTCCAAATTTGCCTCCGCTTTTTACGGGCCATTCCGTGAGGCTGCCGAATCCACGCCGCAGTTCGGCGACCGCCGGTCCTACCAGATGGACGGAGCCAACTTCCGCGAGGCCCTCCTCGAAATCGACCTCGATCTCGAAGAAGGCGCAGACATGATTCTGATGAAACCCGCCATGCCCTACCTTGACGTTGTTCGCGCCGCGCGCGATCGCGTCGCCGTGCCCATCGGCGCCTACCAGGTCTCAGGCGAGTATTCAATGCTGCAGGCCGCCTTCGAGAAAGGTTGGCTCGAACGCGACCGCGCTATTTTGGAGTCGCTGTTCGGCATGCGTCGCGCCGGCGCAGACTTCATCGTCACCTACTTCGCCAAGGACGCCGCAAAGCTCCTCGGCTGAAGACCCCTGCAACTACGCTGTTCGAAATGCTGCATGCGTGCGTGTCTTCTCCGGTACCATAAGTGCATCCTTTGCAGACGCTGCGCTCATGACCATCCTGGCCCTCATCAGCGTGCTGTTCACCACCGCCGCGCTCTTCGGATGGATCGGCACGCGCTGGCTTCGCCTGCCCATCACCATCGGAACCATGCTCCTCACCGTGGTTGTATCGATCGGTCTGATCGCAGCCGGCGGCCCCGCTCCAGGCATCCACGGCTGGGCATTGGACCTGGTGCGCCATATCGACTTCGAGAGCCTCATCCTCCGCGGCATGTTGCCCCTGCTGCTCTTTGCCGGGGCATTTATGCTCGACCTCGAAGCACTGGCCCGCGAAAAACTCGCCGTTGCGCTGCTCTCCGTCGCAGGCACAGCCATCTGCTTCATTCTGGTCGCGGCGCTCATGGCGCTTCTTGCCGGTTCTGGAATCCCCTGGATGCAGTGCCTGCTCTTCGGTGCGCTCATCTCACCCACCGATCCCATCGCGGTGCTGGAGATGCTGCGTCGCGTCGGCGTTCCCAAGCTCCTGCAGGCGCAACTCGCCGGCGAGTCACTCTTCAACGACGGCATCGGTGCAGTCCTCTTCCTCACCCTGCTTGAAGTGGCACACGGTCATGCGCCTACGCCCTGGCAGGTGGCGGGACTGCTTGCGGTAAAAGCCGGCGGAGGTGTGCTGGCCGGCCTCCTCGCTGCCTTGGCCACGTCGCAACTCATGCGCCGCGTCAATGCCTATCAGGTAGATATCCTTTTTACCATCGCTCTGGCCCTGGGGGGATACGCCCTCGCCGATGCACTCCACCTCTCCGCGCCGCTTGAGGCGGTTGTCGCCGGCATCGCCCTGCGCCATTTCAATCATTTGGTCCCGCGCGAAAACATCGCCCACGAGAGCATCGATGGCTTCTGGAAGGTCATCGACGAAATCCAAAACTCGATTCTCTTTGTTCTGCTCGGCCTTGAAGCGCTGGCCATCACTCTTGACGCCGCAACCCTGCGCGCAGGCATGGTAGCGATCCTGTCTGTCAATGCCGTGCGCTTCCTGGCCGTAACCGGACTGCTTGCCCTTGTGCGCCTCTTCCACCGCGGACATCAAAGCTCAGCGTTCGTGCTCACCTGGGGAGGATTGCGCGGCGGCCTCTCCATTGCGCTTGCGCTCTCCGTGCCGGAAGCCTTGGGCCGCTCCTGGATTGTGGGCGCAACATATCTTGTGGTCGTCTTCTCGATCGTCTTCCAGGGCGGGTCGATGAACTGGCTACTGCACCGCTGGAATCGCAGGCAGACCGCTGCCTGATCCGGCGCCCTCGCCTGAGCTGCCTGACCTGTCATCCCTTGATGAACGCCAGCAGATCCGCATTCACCTCATTCTTGTGCGTGGCACACATCCCGTGTGGCGCACCCTTGTAGACCTTCAGATCCGCACCTTTCACCAGTGCCACCGAAAGCAGGGCTGAGCCGTTGATAGGCACAATCTGGTCATCATCGCCATGTAGCACCAGCGTGGGCACATCGATCTTTCTCAAGTCATCTGTAAAATCGGTCTCAGAGAACGCCTTTATGCAGTCATAGACGGACCTGACGCCGGCCTGCATTCCCTGCAGCCAGAACGAGTCCTTCAGACCCTGCGAGACCGTCGAGCCACTGCGGTTGGCGCCGTAAAACGGCTCCGTGAGGTCCTTAAAAAACTGCGAGCGGTCGGCCAGAACTTTGGCGCGGATGTCATCAAAGACCTCCATCGGCAATCCAATCGGATTGGTCGCCGTCCTGAGCATCAGCGGCGGCACGGCTGCAATCAGCACTGCCTTGGAAACGCGCTTCGTCCCATGTCGTCCGATGTAGCGCGCCACCTCGCCGCCGCCCATCGAGTGGCCCACATGCACTGCGCCCTTCAGGTCCAGCGCCTCCGTCAGGGCCGCCAGATCATCGGCAAAGGTGTCCATCTCATTGCCGTTCCAGGGCTGGCTTGACCGCCCGTGCCCGCGGCGGTCGTGGGCTATAGCGCGGTATCCGTGCGAAGCCAGAAACAGCATCTGGTCTTCAAAGGCATCGGCGCTCAGCGGCCAGCCGTGGCTGAAGACCACGGGCTGTCCCATGCCCCAGTCCTTGTAGTAAATCTGCGTTCCATCCTTGGTCGAGATCGTCGGCATCGGCAACTCCTTGATTGCGGTTGGAAAAAGTAATCGGTTGAGAAGGCATGGTTGCCGATCTGCGTTCGGCCTGAGACCGCCGAGACCATCACCATCGGGCCTTCCGCTCTCATTGTTGGATGCCCCTGGCGAACGCCAGTTGCAGGGCAAATCTGAGTCAGGTGTTGCCCAGACATTGCAGCGAGCAATTCCGGCCACAAGGGAAGCCCCCGCATGCCCCTTTTTGCCACAAATTCCTTTGCGTTCCTGCAGGTGTGTGGTTTTCTAAACGTACCCGCCTATGCTCAAGCCGCTGGAACGCTATTTTGAATTCACCCATCTGGGGACCAACTGGCGCACGGAGATTCTGGCTGGCGTCACTACTTTCCTCACGATGGCCTACATCGTGCTCGTCAACCCGGCCATCCTGTCGGCCACCGGCATGCCGCTGGCCGCCGTCACCGCAGCCACATGCCTCTCGGCAGCCTTCGGGTCCATTCTCATGGGCATCGTCGCGCGCTATCCCATCGCCCTTGCTCCCGGCATGGGACTTAACGCCTACTTCACTTACACCGTCTGCCTCAAAATGCATATTCCGTGGCAAACGGCGCTGGGCGCGGTCTTTCTTTCCGGCGCAATCTTTCTGGCGCTCACCGCCGCCGGAATCCGCCAGATGATTCTCCGCTCCATTCCGCACGAGCTCTACGCCGCCGTCGCCAGCGGCATCGGCCTCTTTATCGCCTTCATCGGCTTTCGCAATGCGGGCCTGGTCGTCAGCGATCCAGCAACCCTGGTTGGCCTGGGCAGCGTGCGCAACCCCTCTGCAGCGCTCTCGCTCTTCGGCCTGGCCCTCATGGTCGTGCTTGAAGTTCGCAAGATCCGCGGCTCAATCCTCATCGGCGTCCTCGCCACCACGGCCCTCGCCTGGGCGCTGGGCCTCGTCCACTGGACGCCCGCGCCCGGCGGCTTTCACGCATTAGCCGCCACCGCCTTCAAGCTCGACATTCGCGGCGCACTCAACAAAGGCCTGCTTGAAATCATCTTTGTCTTTTTCTTTGTCGATCTCTTTGACAACCTCGGCACCCTGGTCGCCGTCACCAAACGCGCCGGCCTCATCGCTGCCGATCACTCCATCCCGCGCCTCAACCGAATCCTGCTCACCGATGCCACCGCCACCGTGTTCGGTTCGCTCATCGGCACCTCCACCGTCACCAGCTACGTCGAGTCCACCGCCGGCGTCGCCGCCGGAGGCCGCTCCGGCGTCACTGCCATCGTCACCGGTCTGCTCTTCCTCGCCGCCATCGGAGCTGCACCCTACATCAGCGTCGTGCCCCAGGCCGCCACGTCGCCCGCCCTCATTCTCGTCGGGTCCATGATGCTGGCCACGATCACGGAAATTCGCTGGCACGATCCCATCGTCGCCATCCCCGCATTCCTCACCCTGGTGCTCATCCCCCTCACGTACTCCATCGCTAATGGCCTCGGCTTCGGCGTCATCGCGTGGGCCGTGCTGCACCTCGCCACGGGCCGCTTTCGCAAACAGGACTGGCTGCTCTACACGCTGGCTGCGCTCTTCCTGCTCCGCTTCGTCTACCTGGGTACAAGTTAGAGCCCTTGCTTGACCGCCCTCTGCGGGTATACTTCTCCGCGAGGCACGACACGCAATGGACCTCTCCGGACTCATCCAGCCCAGTCTTCTGCACAGTACCGTCATCCTCACCGTCATTCTCGCCTTCGCCGGCTATCTGGTCACCTTCTTGAGCGCCCGCATGTTGGCCCTCCGCCGCGACAAGCTGCGCCTCGTCAACAAGCGCCTCAACGAGTTCTATGGCCCGCTCTACGTCGCGTCTGAAGCCGGTGACATCGCCTACCGCTCTCTGCTCAAACGGCAGGGCAAGATGAAAAGCGAACCGATCCGCGACGAGGACATGAAGGAGTGGATGCTCTGGATGACCACCATTTTCATGCCTCTGAACGACATTCGCGAGAAGGTCATCATTGAAAAGGCCTATCTCATCGTCGAGGAAAAGATGCCGCAATGCCTGCTTGACTTTGTCACCCACGTTGTCGGCTACAAGGCTGTGATGGCAAAGTGGGCAGAGGGCGACTACACGGAGCGCCGCTCCACCATCGGCTGGCCGCCGGAGTTCGATATCTATGTCAAGAAGTCTTACGCCGCACTCAAGGCCGAGCAGACCCGCCTGCTGCACAGCGCCGCGTGGCGGCTCTATCATCACATTTTCCTGCGAAATCGACAGAAATAGACCGCCAGGGTGAGCTGGAATTCATTCCCGCCGTAAAGAGGAGGATCGCAATGAAAAGATTTCTGGGTAGAGTTGTGATGGTGTGCGCGTTGCTCGGAGCGCTACCCGCATGGGCGCAGGTCAAGATGACGCGCGACCAGATGCTGTTCTACACATCCGAGTGGAAGGGTGATCGTTTCCCCGACGGCCGGCCGAGGCTCCCCGACTCGCTGCTGCAGCGCGCCGTTAACATGACCATCGAAGATGTGTGGGAATATCTTCGCGCGCATGGCTATCGCAATCAATTCGAGTCCGGCTGGCAGGCGCTGCACATCGACAAGCCCTTTGCCGGGCGCGCGCTCACCGCGCAGTACATGCCCACGCGCCCTGATATGGCCAGGGCGATTCGGGACGAGGGCAAGGCTGAAGGACGCGTGGGCGACAACAATAGCTGGCCCATCGCCGAGCTTCAGCCCGGGGATGTGTATGTCGCCGACGGCTTCGGCAAGATTATTGAAGGCACATTGATTGGCTCGAATCTAGGCAATGGGGTGGCCGCGCACACGCACACCGGCTTCGTCTTCGATGCGGGCATCCGCGACCAGGAAGAGAATCGAGCGATTCCCAACTTCAACGGCTTCTATCGCGGCTATGATCCCTCCGCCTGGGCAGACATGGAGCTGACCGCGATCAATGCGCCGGTTCGCATCGGACGGGCCATCGTGCTCCCCGGGGACCTGGTTCTGGCCAAGCCGGAAGGAGTTCTGTTCATTCCCGCAATCCTTGCGGAGGATGCCATCAGCTCTGCGGAATTTACTGCCCTCACCGATGCCTTCAACTTTGAACTCAATCAGCAAGGCAAAAATGGCGGGCAGTTTGAAGGCGGATGGACACCGGAAAAGTATGACGCCTTTGCCAAGTGGATTGATGCTCACCCGGAGAAGCTGAAAATGCCGCGCAGCGAGTTCGATACGATTCTGACCAAGGCAAAGCAGCACGAGAGATAACCCGCATCATACGAGACTCCGTCGCAACGACGCTGCAGCAGATCGTTCAACAAAAGTGACTGCGTTATTGCGACTGCTCGACGACGAGCGCCGCCTGCAGCATCGCCTTCGCATAGGCAATGTCGTACACATCGCCCGTGTATCCGCCGCCGCCCGGATAGCCGCGAATCGGTCCGCGCGCGCGATCGTAGTCCAGCGCCCGCGGATGCTCCGGATAAATCTCCCGCGTGTAGTTCACCTTCAGCAGTTCGCGCATCACCGCAAACATGTTCACGTCGCCCTCGTCGATGAATCCCTCGTCGTACCGTTCATACGGCTTCATCACGTGCGGATTGCGATAGTGCATGTGGTTGATGCGGTCGCGGCTGCCGAAGTACCGGCACACAGCCACAGGATCCTCGCCCATCTCGCGCGTCACGCCGCAGTCAAACGTAATCCCATTGGCCGGGCTGTCCACAATCTCAATCAGGTGCTTCCAGCCTGCAACCGACCCCATGATCTGCTGCGATCCGCGGCTCAGCGGAAAGGGCGGATCGTTGGGATGCAGTGCCAGCCGCACATTCGCCTTCTCCGCAACCGGAACCACGGCTTTAAGAAAATACGCAATATTGGCCCACATCTCATCCAACGTATGCGCGCCCTCCGCGGACAGCGGCTGCAGCCCCTTCATGCGGCCATAGTCCGCGCCTGTCAGCCCGGCGCCGCCGCGGCCGGTCTCTTCGTAGTAGCCCTCCATTGCGCGATGCGCGTAGAAGTTGTACTCCATCACCGGCAGGCCTACTTTTCCTGCGGCTTCAATCGAAGCGCGCACCTTCTCAATCTCCTCATCGCGCCCCGGCTGCCCATAAATCGTCTTTGGGAAGCCGTCAAACATCAGATTGCCCAGCGTCACGCCTCCGGCCTTGAGCGTATCGACGATGGGCTGAAGCTGCTCCACCGTCCAGGGAATCGCCGGGCCTCCGGAAAGCACATGGCGTACGCCTAGTTGCACTACCCCGCGAATGGCCTCGTCCGTCACGCCGCCGTGCAGGGCAATAGCGCAGGCTATCTTCGGAGTGCGGGCGCTCTCCTGTGGCATGCCGTCGCCGAGCCACCAGGGCTTCTTCTCCTGCTGCGCAAAGCCCGCAAATGGAACCAACGCAGGCGTCAAAGCTGCTGCGCCCATACTACGGAGGAAGTGATGGATCAGCTTGCGGCGCGAAAGCAGAGAGGCTTGCATAGGCACACTCCATCGGAATCAATTGAGGTCGCAACATGCACCTACACAAACGAGCCGGCAGCATGATGGTGGCCGCAGCGCGCGCAGAATTTGCGGGCGCGGCCATGGTTTTGCATTCTTCCACAAGTCCTCGATCCGCGTCCAGACCTGCAATGAAGGCGCCAAGGCAAGGCTTGCAATAGCTGGAGTAAGATGGGGTGTCGCATTTGACCCATCGAAAAGGAATTGACCACGATGTCCATTGCAGAGAGCCTTCACTTGAACCGCCGCAGCATCCTCAAATCCTCACTCGCACTGCTCGCTGGCGGCGCTGTCGGCCCTGTCGCCGGCGCCGAAGCGGAAATCAAGAATGTGAACACCGCCTCAAGCCCATCGAACCTGACGATTACCGACATGCGCTATGCAGTCGTCGTGAAGCCGGGACCGAGCCCCTGCGTGCTGATTCGCATCGATACCAATCAAGGTGTCTATGGTTTGGGCGAGGTGCGCGACATTGCCGGCCCGCAATACGCTCTGGTGCTCAAGAGCCGCCTTCTCGGCGAGAACCCGCTGCGTATTGACTATCTTTTCCAGAAGATCGCGCAATTCGGCGGCAACGCGCGCCAGGCCGGCGGCGTCTGCGCCGTGGAGATGGCGCTGTGGGACATTGCGGGCAAGGTGTACAACATTCCCGTCTACCAGATGCTGGGCGGCAAGTGGCGCGATGAGATTCGCGTGTACGCAGATACCACTGAATCCATGGACCCCGCCGAATATGGCCGCCGTGCCAAAGAGCGCAAGGAAATGGGGCTCACGTGGATGAAGATGGACCTCGGCATCAACGTCCTCGGAGGAATCCCCGGCACGGTGATGCAGCCCTCAGGGATGAGCAAGTGGGAGCTGCGCGACCAGCCCAATCCATTCATCGCCACGGAGGTGACCGACAAAGGCATCGATAGGCTTTGCGAATATGTGGCCGCGGTGCGCGACAACATCGGCTATGACATGCCGCTCTCCATGGATCACCTCGGCCACATCGGCGTAAAGTCCGTCATCCGGCTCGGCAAGGCGTATGAGAAATTCAACCTCGAGTGGATAGAAGACGTGATTCCCTGGTATTACACCGACCTGTTGAAGGAGATAACCCAGCAGAGCCCCACACCGACGCTCACAGGCGAAGACATCTACAGGATTGAGGACTTTGAGACCCTATGCAGGGAACACGTGGTGGACAAGATTCATCCGGATCTCGCGACCTCTGGAGGCATTCTGCAGACGCATCGCATTGGCGACATGGCCTTCCGCTACGGCGTGCCCATGGCGATGCACTTCGCCGGTACGCCCGTCAGTTGCATGGCGAACGTGCATTGCGCCGCCGCCACGCGCAACTTCCTCGCGCTTGAAAACCACTCGCTCGATGTGCCCTTCTGGCAGGATCTCGTCACCGGCATCGAAAAACCGATCGTCAACAAGGGCTACATCAAGGTTCCCGACACACCGGGCCTCGGCATCACACTGAATGACGATGAGATCAAGAGGCATCTGAAGCCCGGTACAGGTTACTTTGAGCCCACGCCCATGTGGGATGAAGTACAGTCCTGGGACGATGCGCTCTTCAGCTGAGCCGCGCCATTACTGCTTGATTACTGTGCCGTCGCGCAGCCGAATTTCGCCCCAGCCGCCGTTCAGGGGGCTGGCGGTGAAGGGCGCCTTCACGGCTTCCTTCTCGTCAATCTCGATGCCCCATCCCGGCTTCTCGCTTACCCACAGGTAGCCGTCGCGCCACTCCGGGCAGCCATTAAAGATGGCTTGCGTACGTTCGTTGAACGGCGAGTACTCCTGAATGCCGAAGTTATAGCTCACCAGATCGAGTGTGACGTTCGCCATGTGACCCACCGGCGAGACGTCTCCCGGCCCATGCCATGCTGTTCTCACGCCAAACTGCTCGGCAAGAATCGCGATCTTGCGCGCCGGACTGAAGCCGCCCGCCTGCGAAACATGCACGCGAATGTAATCAATGAGCTGCTCGGCAATAAGCGGCTGCCACTCATGCGGACTGTTGAACAACTCTCCCATCGCAATCGGCGTCGCGCAGTTCTCGCGGATCTGCCTGAAATATCCCAAGTCCTCAGGCGACAGCGGATCCTCGAGAAAAAACATCCGGTACTGCTCGGCCTCTTTGCAGAACTGAACGGCCTCGTTCGGCGTCAGGCGCTCATGCATGTCATGCAGCAACTCCACCTCATCGCCAAGCTCGCGGCGGCATGTCTCCAGCAGCTTCAGCGCGCGCCGCACCTGCGCGTCGCGATCGAACAGTGGCTTGTCATGCAGCGCCTGCGGCCTGCCCGCCTCCGCGTGGCGCGAGCCATAGCCCGCCATGCCGGGCAAGCCAACCTGCACGCGCACATTGCGAAAGCCCTGCGCCATGTAACGCCTGGCGCTCTCCACCACATCAGCAAACTCGGCCCCGCTGGCGTGCGCGTAGGTGTCCGCGGCCTCGCGGCACTTGCCGCCCGCAAGCTGATACACCGGCATCCCAGCTTGTCTGCCCTTGATATCCCATAGCGCCTGGTCGATGCCGCTGATTGCGTTGTTCAGCACAGGGCCGTTTTTCCAGTACGAGCTGTCGTAGCAGGACTGCCAGATGTCTTCAATGCGGTCCGTCGTTTTGCCCAGCAAAAATGGCTTGAGGTATTTCTCCACCGCGGGCTTCACCAGGTCTGCGCGCTGCGTAAAGGTTGCACAGCCGTAGCCGTAAAGCCCGTCCTGATCCGTGGTAATCTTCACCACCGTCAGTCGCACGCCATCCGGCTCGCACTCAATGACGCGGATGTCTCTAATCTTCGGTACAGGCATGGCTCGCGTCGCGCGCGCCACCTCTTCCTCGGCCCTGACAACACGAGGGGCGAGTGCAATTGCACCCGCCCCGGCAATGCCCCTTAACAAATCACGACGCTCGATCGGCAACTGTTTACCCTCCTGCCATCAGTCGCCCACCATTCTACGTCGTCAACTGCGTGAGCGTCGGGAAGCGGTACTGCGCCTTCACAATAGGCGTGCCTACCACTTCAATACGGCTCAGATCGCGCGTGCCTACGCCCAAGTGCTCGGCCAGCCGAAGCGTGTTGTCGCATTTCTCAAAAGGCGCGCTGCCGCGGTCAGCCATCGGATCAAAGCCCATCGTCGCCATCGCCACCGCATCGGTCGCAACACAGTTCATGCCCGCAATCAGCAGCCCCGGATGCACCGGTTGGTGAATCCAGTTGGGATCCTGATTCGGCAGTTCACCGCCGGTCATGGTGTAGATGCCGTCAATCACAGCCAGGTGAATGGGCCGCGCCGCCACCAGATCGGCCGTGATGCGCGGCACGCGAAAGCCCGGGTCCTTCGATTCCGCTACCGGCTGCGGCGCGCTCTTCGGCGGCACGCGCGAGCCCGAGTGCATCGGCCCGCGATAGCCCACCGGCAGAATGCCAGGCTCGTCCTCGGGTGCCTCCTGGCTGTAGATGGTGCAGGGTGTGATTCCAAAACAGTTCTTCATCGACAGTGTCACACCCGCCGTCCGGTGCTCCTTGAGCTTGGCCAGCGAAATGAATACATCGGTGTCCCGGTAGGAGTGGTTTAGGTCGTAGCCCGCATACATCAGCCCGCCGCCCGGCACCATGAAGCGCGCATACGTCTTACCGCTGCCCAGAAAGTTCGTGTTTTCAAATTCCACCAGCTTCGCGGCGCTCACAAAATCCTTAGGCTGCCAACCCGCGGCCAGCATGAAATCCTGCAGCGGCTTGGTCCCGATCGGCGCACTCTCCAGCAGGCGAATCCGCGTCGCGCCCGCGTTGCCAAGCAGCGAAATCAGCGATCCAATGACCTGCGGATGCACCCAGTGAGTCATCTGGTTCGGCATCGAGTTCAGCTTGTCGCTGGTCGGGCCCGTCATGTTCAGCTTGATGGACACGGTCTTTCCGCCTACCAGCTTGTCCAGGCCGCCCAACTGGTCAAACATCGTCGCCAGTGTCGCCGTCACCTCGCGGTTGTATTCCTGGCATTGCCCGATGGCCACGCGACTGGCCGGCGCCTTGAGTGCCGATGCAATCGCTGGACGCGCGATGTGTGCGCCGACCGCCATCCCTGCGGCGCCAAGAAACTCTCTGCGGGAAATATGTACTCTCATCTCTGCCCGACCTCCTCGCTTGCCAGTAGTATGCTCCCAAAGCACGCCCTGCGGCTGCAAAATTATTCGCGCCCTGCCGGCTCGGCGGTGCCGACAAGTAATGTGCGGGCGGTCTGCACGCGTCCAGGTTCCACAAACAGCCACAGCACACCACCCACAGCCGCAAACGCAGCCGCAAAATCAAACGCCGCGCTCCAGCCAAGCCGCGCCGCCAGATACGGCGTCAGCGAAGCAGTCACTGCTCCGCCGATCTGGCCGCCCATATTCATCACGCCGGACACGACCCCGGACCGCTCACCCGCAAGATCGGCCGTGACTGCCCAGAACGAGCTCTGCGACAGATACAGTGCACCCGCTCCGCCAGCCAGGATCAAACTCGCCATGTAGGGCCCGCGCACATGCACGCCCACTGCGAGAAACACTGCCGTCAGCGCCATCGCCACCACCGCAATGCCGCAGCGCCCCGCGCGCAGTCCATACTTCATTGCGATCCAGTCGCTGATCGACCCGCCCGCCAGGCAGCACACCGTCATCGCCAGAAAGGGAATCATTGAAAAGACCGCGTTCGACTGCAGTTTCATGCCCCGCACCTGCGCCAGGTAAAGATAGAACCAGCTGAAGAATATCCACGCCACATAACCAAACATGAAGTAGCTCAAGGTCATCGCCATAATGCTGCGGTTGAAGATCGCCTGCCTCCACGAGACTGGCCCATCCGTTCCGCGCGCTGCCTCCGTCATACGCGTCGCCTGGATCAACTCCAGCTCTTCTCGCGAGACCAGCGCATGCTCTTCCGGCCGGTCGCGCGCCAGCAGAAACCACCCCAGCCCGGCCAACACGCCCACCACGGCGCTGAACCAGAACGAGGCGCGCCAGCCATGGCGGCTCACAATCCACGTCAGCACCGGGATGCTGAGCCCCGCCCCCGCGCCCACGCCAGCAAAGATCCAGCCATTCGCGCGGCCCCGCTCCGCCACCGGAATCCACTGGGCGACGAACTGATTCCCTGCCGGATACATCACCGCCTCGCCCGCGCCCAGAGCGGTGCGAATCAGAATCAACAGAAGCAGTGCATGGCCAAGCCCCGCATGGACCATTGCCGTTCCTGCGGAAAAAACGCCCCACCACAACACGCTCATCGCGAGAACCCATCGAGGACCGTAACGACAGGCCAGCCAGCCGCCGGCCACCTGAAACGCGGCATACCCCACAAGGAACGCGCTGAAGACCCAGCCCAAATGAATGTTATCGATGCCTAGTTCGTCGCGGATTGCCGCACCCGCAATCGCAATATTCGTGCGGTCCATGTAGGCAACCGCGCTCAGCACAAAAAGCCAGAAGATCAGCAGTCCTCGCACCGTGTAGCGCCGCATCACAACCATGATGATCCTTGTCTCTGCTCGATTCTAGACGTGCCCGGGACGCTACTTCGTGCGGCATCTCCAAAGAGGATGCTGCCCGCACCCGCTGTGCAAACGGGCTTGGGTCACCCATCTCCAGAAGCGTCCACTATATCCGGTCAGGGCTCGCAGTGGCACGGCTGCGCGCGGCATCGGTCACGCAAACCGCGAGGCCCCGGGGGAAATTCACTTTTTTGATTTGGAAGAGTTGCCGACGCCTGACGCGGCGCGCCTACTATCGGCCGAGATATTCCCTATACTGCGTTTCAATCACGCCGGCCGAGCGCGCCAACGAAAGCTTTGCCACGTTGTACTCGTAAAGGCTCTCCACCAGATTGCTTTCGGCAGCCGCCAGCGACGCCTGCGCCGTCACGAGCGGCAGATTGTCATCCACGCCCGCATGGACGCGGTCTGCCTCGTCGTCCAGTGCTCGCGTCGCTAGAGCGACGTTGGACCTCGCCACCTCTACCAGTTTCGCCGCCGCATTCACATCCAGGAGCGCGTCTCGTACCTGCTGGTCGATGCGAATTCGCAGGTCATCCAGCTGCGAACGAATATTTGCCAGTTGCGCCGCGGACGCATCCTCATCGCCGCGCAGGCTCGCCTCTTTGAAAATCGGCACGCTGAGCGTTCCAACGGCAGCAAAGTTGCCATGCGTGCCGGCGCCGTTCACCGTATCCACGCCCCAGAAGCCGCTGAAACTCAGCTTGGGCAGCCGCTGGCTGCGATATGCCGAATGGGCCGCGCGAAACTCAACCAGCTGATTCTGCAAATTCTGGTAATCCTGGCGATCCTTGTACGCCGTAGCCAGCACTTCCTGCTGCGTACCTGATGCCAGATCGCTGTAGGGCACAGGATCAGTGAGTGTAATCTTTTGCCCAGGGTCGAGGCCGATCTCGCGCTTCAGCAGGATCAGATCCTTCTCATGCACATTCTCCGCCGCAATCCGCGCCTGCCTCTGCGCCTGCAACTGCACCCGCGCCCGCAGTTCGTCCAGATTGGAAGCTGTTCCCGCCTCATGCGCCGCATGGACCTGATCCTCCTGCACCTGGTCGGCGGCCTCCAGCGCGATCGTGTTATCCACCTCGCTGCCCGACGCAATGGCGTGCAGATACGCCGTTGCCACATCCTGCACCACATTGCCGCGCGCCGTCATCTTGGCAAAGTACACCGAGCGCACAGCCGCGCCGGCCGCGCGCCAGCCCGCGATCACGGGGCCGGAAAATAGCGTCTGGTTGAAGTTGATCTGGCCCTGCGTCAGATCGTCGCGCGTAATCAACGACAAACCAGCCGGCACGATCCCGCCGGGGAAAAACACGCCAAACCGATTGATGACGCTGGGGCCAAACCCCTGCGCAACAAGGTCATGCTGAAAGATACCGGTTCCGCCGCTCAGAGTAATGGTCGGCAAAAACTCCTGCAGGGCAGTGTTCTTTTCACCCTGGATCATCTTCTCTGCGTTCTCGGCTTCTTTCAGACCCAGATTGTTTTCCAGACCCATCCGCACCGCATCGTCCAGAGAGAGCCTCAACGCCGCCTCTGCCACCGGGCGCGCCGTGACGCTGCCAAAGAATGGATTTTCCGCCGAGCTGGGATTGGCCATCTGGCCGCGGACCAGTGCTCCGGCTCCCACAACCGCCAGAATCGTAATCATCGCCGGAGCCTTTACCCAGCGGATAGATGAAGACACAGCTCCACTCACAACCATTATTCTCTCAGATGTCCGAGGGAGCCGAAGGATTCCATTCCTTGTTAAAAACTGCCCTGGACAGCCCTAGCAGCCCGTGCCCGCCTTTTCCAGCGCAGCCTTCAATCCCTGCATGCTGATCCGGCTTGAAGCCTCCGGCGTGCCCGCGCCGCGCCAGTGTGTCTCCAGGCTCACCGCATAGCGGTAGCCGTCGCGGTCCAGCGCGCGGAGTTGCGCCGCCCAGTCCACCACGCCTGTGCCCACCGGCGCCCACTCCCACTTGCCGCCCGGCTGGCGCACCACATTCTTGGCATGGCAGTGGCCGATCCGCTTCTTCGGCAGCAGGTCATACCCTTGGGGAAACGGATCGCTGCCCGGAAAAGTCGCCGCATTTCCCGGGTCCCAGTTCAGCATGAAGTTCGGCTCCGTCACTGCCTTCAGCGTCGCCGCGGCTTCCGCGCCCGTCGCTGTGTTGCAGCTCATCTCATTCTCCAGCAGCAGAATCAGATCGCTCTTCGCGCAGCGCCGCGCCGCTTTGCGCAACGTCTCATTCATCGCGGCGCGGTACGGCGTCACATCATCCAGCCGCCAGAAATCGAAGCAGCGAATCCGGTCGGTGCCGAAGGTCTTTGCCAACTCGATGCAGTGCTCCAGCAGCACATCCTGCTTTTTGAAATCATAGTCAGCGTGAAACTGGTCCCGCCGCTCGCTCTGGTTTGACAACGGCGCACCCGGCCAGTCCACCTTGTAGAGCGGACTCGCGATGTCCGTCACGCGCAGCTTGTACTTCGCCAGGATCGTCCGCGCCTGCGCCAGTTCGCCCGCATCCAGCGTCGTAATATTCTTGTTCCACATGCCGCGCAGCTCAATCCACTGCAGGCCAAAGTCATGCGCGGCCACATAGCAGGCGTGGTCAAAGTCCTGCGAAATTTCGTCATTGATCACCGCAACCCGAAACGGGCAACTCGCCAGCGCTCGGGCCGGAATCGCCGCCGCTGCCCCTATCCCCGCCAAAAAACTCCTCCGCGATAACATCATCCCCATCTCTCCATCCAGTGCATGCACAGGTCTTGCTTTCAAGACGCTCGGCAACCGCCCCGCTACTTCGCCTAATACTCCTTTGTCTGCCCAGTACGCGAGTTCGTCACGCTGAAGCTGCCGTCCGCATGAGCCACCACCTTGAAGTACGCGCCATCCGCGCCATCTTTCAGGTTCGCGATCAGCGGCGCGGCGCTGTTATGTGCGGCATCGGAGTCCTCCGCCGTATGCACCATCCACAGGTCTTCAAGCCCTGGGCTCTCATGCACGGTCTGCCACGCCTCCGGGCTGCCCGCCTTGTGCGCGCCGTTGTTCATGATCGCTACCCTGGGATGAATCGCATCCACAAACGCCCGCGTGTTCGACAGATTGAATCCATGATGATTCACCAGGTACAAATCCACATGCCCAATCAGATTCTCCGGGCACACCAGCGGAATTTCCTTGGCCTTGGTCAGATCGCCGAGATCCAGAAAGCGAAACTTGCCATAGCGCACCAGTATGCCCGTCGAGCGCGGATTCTCCGTCGTATCCAGCTCCCACTTCGGCTCACTCGCGCAATAAGGATTCGGCGTCGGCTTCACCCCCGGCACCGCGGCAATGTGCTCGCCATCTGCCGTCAGCACAATCGTCGTCAACCCTGGAATGTCGACCGTGTCGCCCGGATGCACGATGCGCCGCGGTGTCTTGCCAACCGCCTTAATGTAGGCCGCATAGTCGTGGCGCGTAATTTCGCTGTCCTCGCGGTTCTCTCCGTGGTCCAGAAACTCGCCCACCTTCACCCGCTGCACCAGGTTCGGCACCCCGCCCACATGGTCTGTGTGGAAGTGCGTAATCAGCACATAGTCGAGCTTCGTAACACCCGCGTCGTTCATGGCCGCCTCGATGCGCCCCGCGTCCCGACCGTTGTTATCGCCCCAGCCCGTATCCACCAGCAGAGATGTGCCCGCTGGCCCAACCAACAGCGTGGACTGTCCGCCCTCCACGTCAATCGAGTAGATGCGCAGCTCGTTGGACTTGCCTTGCGCACTCACCCCCAGCACAGCAAAGGCCGTCATAAGCAATGCCGTTAAAACACCTGCAAACCGCGCAGCCCGCACGCGGCGCGATAGATAGAAAAGTGATTCAGCAGCGTTTCTCATCAGGCCGAAAGTGTAACCGAATCGGCGCATCCCGCGAAACCGGGCCCGGAATAAGCCGCAAATCCGCCTTGCTGGTAGAATAGAAACTGCCGCATTGTGCGGTGAATCAAGCCATTTGCATACCCCAACCTGACGGCATTCACGCCGAACCCAAGAGAAGGAACTCCGCACCTGTGAGCCAGACGATACGAAATATCGCCATCATCGCCCATGTTGACCACGGCAAGACCACCCTCGTTGACGCCATGCTGCGACAGTCGGGCACATTCCGCGCCAATGAGCAGGTTGCCGAGCGCGTGATGGACTCAAATGAGCTGGAGCGCGAGCGCGGCATCACCATCCTGGCCAAGAACACGGCAATTGTCTTCGAAGGCGGCAAGATTAATATCGTCGATACGCCCGGCCACGCCGACTTCGGCGGTGAAGTTGAGCGCGCCCTGAAGATGGTCGATGGCGTGATGCTTCTCGTCGATGCCGCCGAAGGCCCACTGCCGCAGACCCGTTACGTGCTGGCCAAGGCGCTTGAAGCCAAGCTGCCGCCCATCGTTGTGATCAACAAGATTGACCGCCCCGACGCCCGCCCCCAGGAAGTGCTGAACGAGATCTATGACCTCTTCATCGATCTCGACGCGGACGAACATCAGCTTGAGTTCCCCGTTCTCTACGCAGTCGCCAAGGCCGGGACGGCCACCACGGATCTCGCCACGCCGGGCACGAACCTGCAGCCTCTCTTCGAGGCCATTGTGAAAACCATCCCCGCGGCGACGGGCGATGCCGATGGCGCGCTACAAATCCTGGTCACCAATCTTGACTACTCCGACTACTTCGGCCGTATCGCCATCTGCCGCGTCTTCCAGGGCACCCTTCGCGCCGGCGATGACGTCAACATCTCCAAGCGCGACGGCTCGCTGATGAAGACGCGGATCACTAAACTCTTCACCTTCTCGGGCCTCAAGCGCATTGAGACCACCGAGACCACTGTGGGGGACATCGTCGCCGTCGCCGGCGTTGAGGGCATTACCATCGGCGAAACCATCACCGGCATTGAGAACCCCGCGCCGCTGCCGCTCATTGTCATTGACGAGCCCACCATCGCCATTCAATTCAGCGTCAATAACTCGCCCTTCGCCGGTCGCGAAGGCCAGTACGTCACCAGCCGCAACCTGCGTGAGCGACTGGAAAAGGAGCTGCTCACCAACGTTTCCATCCGCGTGGAAGACACCGGCTCGCCCGACAGCTCCAAGGTGCTGGGCCGCGGCGAACTGCAGCTTGCAATTCTGATTGAGATGATGCGCCGCGAAGGCTACGAGCTCATGGCCGGCCGCCCTGAAATCGTCACCAAGATGGTGGACGGCACGCGCATGGAACCCGTCGAGCGCCTCACCATCGACGTGCCCGAAGCCTACACCGGCGTCGTGATTGAGAAGCTCGGCCCGCGCAAGGGCGAGATGACCAAGATGCACAATCACGGCTCGGGCCGTGTGCGCATGGAGTTCCGCGTGCCCAGCCGCGGCATCATCGGACTGCGCAGCGAAATGCTCACTGAGACGCGCGGCACCATCGTCATGAACGCGCTCTTCGACGGATACATCCCCTATCAGGGCGAAATCCCGCAGCGCCCCACGGGCGCGCTCATCTCCGACCGCCAGGGCCCCACCACCACCTACGCGCTCAATGGGCTGCAGGAGCGTGGCATCCTCTTCGTCGGTCCCGGTGTCGAAGTCTACGAGGGCATGATCGTCGGCGAGCACTCGCGCGACAACGACCTCGATGTCAATGTCGTTCGCGAAAAGAAGATGACCAACATGCGCGCCTCCAGCGCCGATGATGCCATCCGCCTTGTGCCCTACAAGGCGCTCAACCTTGAGCAGGCCATCGAGTTCATCGCCGATGACGAGCTGGTGGAAGTCACGCCCAAGTCCCTGCGCCTGCGCAAGAAAATCCTGCAGGCCAACCGCCGCCCCAAGCGCTGGGAAAAGACTGCCGAGTAGCGCCGCATCGCAGTCCATGCGCATCCTCCTGCAACAATCCGGGGCACGGCCTGAGCCGTGCCCCAAATCACTTCCCGACCTCCATGGACTTTAGCCGCTGCCCTTCACGGTCATGCATGGCTTGGCGCCAAAGGGCTCCGAAGGCACTCGATCGGCCTGCCCTGCGACTCCTTAGTGCACCGCCGCCCCGCTGGGGGCCTGGCCGGGACGGTTCTTGTTCAGCATGAAGGCCAGTACGATCAGGCCGGTAGACATCCACGACAGCTCCATATACACGTCCTGATAACCCTGCATCAGGGCCTGCTGGTTGAGCTGGCCGTAGATCGAGGCCATCGCCATGGCCTTGCCGTTGGCGCTGCCAAACTGCCCGCCCAGAAAGCCGCTGAGCGCCTGCGCCTGCTGCTGGAAGGCGATCGACGCCGATTGCATGGCGCTCTGCAGATGCGCCTGATGCCACATGGCGCGACTGGTCACCTGCGCGTTCGTAATCGCAATCAGGATGCTTCCGCCGATGTTGCGGACAAAGTTGATAAGCCCGGCCACCTGGTTGCTCTCTTCCTTCGGCATGCCCACATAAGCGGCGTTGGTAATGGAGATGAAGCAGAAGGGCAGCGGCAGCATCTGCACCACGCGCAGCCATGAGGCCTGTGCAAAGCTCATCTGCAGCGTTGTCACATTGGCGGCATAGCGGAAGGTAAGCACCAGCAGGGTGAAGCCGACCAGCGTGAGCGTCCGCGCTGAGACCTTGCCGGTGGCAAAGCCTGCAAACGGCATCACGAAGACCAGCGTGATGCCCCCGGCCGTAAGTGCGAGACCTGCTGTCGTCGCGTTATAGCCCAGCAGTTCCTGCATGAACTGGGGCTGCAGCACAGTGTTCGCGTTCAGCACGCCGCCCACCAGCATCATCAGGAAGCAGCAAATGGCAAAGTTTCTGAAGCGGAACAGCTTCAGATTGATCAGCGGGTCCTTGTGCCGCCACTCCCAGATCGCAAGGCTGATGAGGCCGCCGACGAACAGGACCGCAAAAAAGCGGATGAATCCAGAGGCGAACCAGTCGTTCTCCTCGCCCTTGTCCAGCATGATCTGCAGTCCGCCCATGGAAATGGTGAGAAAGGCAAGGCCCATGTAGTCCATGTTGCGCAGCTTCGAGGGGTCAGCCTTGATCCAGGGCGGATCTTCCACCATGCGGGTAACGAGGAAGAAGGCTAGAATGCCGACCGGAATGTTGATGAAGAAGATCCAGCGCCAGGAAAAATTGTCGGTAATCCAGCCGCCCAGTGTCGGCCCGATGGAGGGCGCGAGCACTGCAACCAACCCATACAGCGCAAAAGCCTGGCCGCGCTTGTGCGGTTCAAAGGAGTCCGCCATGATGGCCTGGGCCATGGGCTGCATGCCGCCGCCGCCCGCGCCCTGGATCACACGAAAGATCAACAGCATCGGCAGCGTGGGCGCGGCCCCGCACAAAAAGCTGGCGATGGTGAAGATCGTGATGCAGAAGACAAAGAAATTGCGCCGTCCCATCAGGCTCGATGCCCAGCCGCCAAGCGGCAGCACAATGGCGTTTGAAACCAGATAGCTCGTCAGCACCCACGTGCCCTGGTCGGTGCTGGCCCCCAGGGTTCCGGCAATGTGGGGCAGAGCCACATTGGCAATCGAGGTGTCCAGCACCTCCATAAAGGCGGCCAGAGCCACCGTCATCGCAATCAGCCAGGGATTGACGCGAGGTTTCCACTGCGCATGAAGGTCAACAGGATTAGGATTGTCCACCCGCTTGGTGCGGGCTCCGGTCTCGGCCGGGGATAGGGATTTCGTATCGGGCAAAACGTCTCCTTTATGCGCTTGTCCTGCTGTGCATTCGTCCTGGCGTCCCGTTGCGTGGGAAAGTGGCGGCGCTCTGCGGACCTGACAGACTTCGCGTGCTCCGCATACTCCACGTTAGATTCTCCTATATGCCGCCGGGGTTCATGGATTCTGCCGGCGTCTCAGGCTGCGGAAGGCTCCGCGGCGGAGTCCGCCCGTGGGGTCCCCCAGCTCACCAGCGCAATGGTCAGCGCCACTATCTGCATCGCCACGATGAAGGCCGCACAGGCGGGCCATTTTCCAAGCGTCCAGAGGAAGCCCGGGACTACGCCGGCCGCGGTTCCGCCCAGGTAGTAGCACGTAATGTACAGGCCTGCGGCGGTCACGCGCGCACCTGCCGGGGCCGCCACGCGCAGGTTGGTGCTGGCCGCGGTCTGCGCCACAAAGACGCCGGAAGAAAGCATGGCCAGTCCCAGAATGATGACCGGCAACGTGGGCGCCAGCGTAAGCAGCACGCCGGCAATGGAGAGGCAGATGGCTCCACTGATGCCGGCGCGCAGCCCCACGCGCGTGATGATGAACCCGGCCACGGGTGTAACGACCAGGCCCACCAGGTAGACGAAGAACAGCGAGCTGAGCGCAGTGGTGGACAGACAATAGGGCGCGGCGGCCAGGTGAAATGTAATCCACGTGAAGACGCCGACCAGCGAAAACAGCACATTGAACCCAACGGCAAATGTTGCGACAAGCCGGCTTCTGCGGAAGAGCGCCTGCACCTGGTAGGGAAACGCAGGCAGCGTGCCGGGCTCAGGATGCGGCGTGGCACGACGACGTCCGCGGGGCAGCCACGCGGCCACGCCCGCGGCTCCCGCCAGCGCGGCCGCTCCCAAAGCGACAAAGCTGACCCGCCAGTTGAACCAGTCGGCAAGAATGCCCGCGGAGAATCGCCCGGTAAACCCGCCCAGCGCGGTGCCGCTCACATAGAAACTCATAATCAGGGCAACGCGTTCCGGCGGCCACTCCTCGCCGATGTACGTGATCACCACGGCGACCACGCCGGGCACGGTAATGCCCTGCAGGAACCGCCAGAACACAAGTTGGGCGAGCGATGTGGAGGTGGCGGCCAGCAGCGTCGGCACGGAGATGCCCAGCAATGAGCCGACAATAACCCTCTTCCGCGGCAGCCGCTCACTCAGCGCGCCAAAGATCGGCGCAGAGAGCGCCACGCCCAGCGTTGCGGCAGAAACCGTCAGGCCCACGCCGGTTTTGGAGGCGTGGAAGACCCGCGCCAGCATGGGCAGCAGCGGTTGCGTGCAGTAGAGCTCAAGGAACGCGCAGACACCGCACAGTGCCACAGCAACTGCGGCCCAGTGGCTGGGCGCGGGACGCGGCTGGACCGGAGAAGCCAAGCCTCAGGATAATGCAGCGCCGCCTCGCCGGTTCCAGCATGTGCGCCGCCCCGGCGATATAACCTGTGTTCAGAGATGGATTCCCCTTCCCCAAAGCCGCAACGGCGCGGCATGGAGGCTTTTGCCTCAAGTGACTTCAGGCGGTACCAGCTTGCGCGCAGCGCGGTCATCCTCGGCGCCGAGGCGCAGGCCGTGGCCGTGGCCTGGCAAATCTATTCGATTACCCACCGCGCCATCGACCTGGGATACACGGGGCTGGCGCTCTTTCTGCCGGGTCTTCTGTTCCTGCTGCCCTCGGGCCATGTGGCAGACCGCTTCGACCGCCGCCACGTGATCCTGTTGTGTTACACGCTGCAGGTCTTTTGCACTGTGACGCTGGTTGTTTTTGCGCGCAGCGGCATGCAGCAGATCTTCCCGATCTATGCGGTACTGTTCATGGTGGGCACAGGCCGCGCGTTTTCCGGCCCGGCCAGCTCCGCCTTCATTCCCCATCTCGTGCCGGAAGAGCACTTTGTCAATGCTGTCACCTGGGGCGGCGCCATCTTCCAGTTCGCCAACATCACCGGCCCCGCGCTCGGCGGTGTGCTCTTCACGCTGCCCTTTGACCGTTGGTGGCCCACCGGTCGTCTGGAAGGCGGTGGCGTTGTTTACCTGTTCGCCGTGGCCACGGAGCTCTTGTTTCTGGCGCTGGTGAGCAGCCTCTCGGTGCGGCCGGGGCGCATGGAGCATCGCGCCGTCTCGATGCAGGTGCTGCTGGCGGGCTTCAAGTATGTCTGGAGCCTGCCGCTGCTGCTGGGCGCCTTTTCGCTCGACCTGTTTGTCATGCTGCTGGGCGGCGCCGTGGCCCTGATGCCCATCTTCGCCAGCGAGATTCTGCACACCGGGCCGCGTGGCCTGGGGATGCTCCGCGCGGCTCCAGCCCTGGGCGCGGTAAGCATGTCGCTGGTGATGGCGCGGTTCCCCATCGTGCGACGCGCCGGTCACAAGATGTTTATCTGCGTAAGCATCTTCGGCATCGCGACCATCCTCTTCGGCATCTCGCGCAGCCTTTGGATAAGCCTGCTCGCCCTGGCCGTGGGCGGCGCGGCAGACACCATCAGCGTGATCATCCGCGGCTCCCTGCTGCAGCTGGCTACGCCGCAGGAGATGCGCGGCAGGGTCAGCGCCGTCAACTCGCTCTTCATCGGCGCATCGAATGAGCTGGGCCAGTTTGAGAGTGGAGTCACGGCGCAGTGGTGGGGGGCGGTGCGGGCCACCATCTTCGGCGGCGTTGGTGCTCTGGTTGTGGCCGGCGTCTGGGCCGGCCTTTTCCCCAGCCTGCGCCGCGTGGATGGCCTGAACTCGGCATCCCTGCGACCGCAGCCCGATGATGCGCTCAAGGCCGCCACCGAGAGCTAACGCCCAGCCCGCGCCATCACCGCTACAGCAGATCGATGGGCTTCGTAGGATGCGTCACGCGCAATTCCCACGCTCTTTACCGGCCCGCCGGATCTTCGGCAGCGCCTTCAACCAGAAAAAGCCTCGTTCGCGCGGCCTTCTTTCGCAACGGCGCAATGGCCATGTATTGGGAGGAATTTTCAAACTGCTGCGCAACCGCCAGGCTTGGAAACTCAATCACAACGAAGCGTCCCGTCGGAGCCTGGCCTTCGAGTGGAATCACCTGTCCGGCGCGCACAAGATATCTCCCGCCAAACTGAGCCACCACAGGCGTCACGGCGGCCAGATATTTCTTGTAGGCGACTGGGTTCGTCACCGTAATTTCGGCAACTGCATAGCCTTTAGGAGGAGCCGCATGCAGACCGGCCGCTCCCTCCAGCAACGCGAGCACGCAGATTGCAACGAGCGGCACTCT
Source organism: Acidobacteriota bacterium (assembly GCA_021836865.1). Taxonomy (GTDB): domain Bacteria; phylum Acidobacteriota; class Terriglobia; order Terriglobales; family Acidobacteriaceae; genus Telmatobacter. The sequence continues at coordinate 5,338 of JAKBHH010000026.1, read as the reverse complement.
TACTTTCATGCTGGCTCACCTCCTCGGCCCCATGGGCGAACGAATTGAACGCGCCAACTTACCGTTGCAGCAGATCGATTGGCTTGGTAAAGTCCGTCACCCGCACATGCCGCGCCAGCGTGGGATGCTGCCGCTCCAGCGCCCGGTACATCTCCCATGCCACGCGCCGATAGCTGAAGTGTCCCGCCGGCCCTGACCGCAGCTCGCTGATGTACTGCGCCTCGGCAAAGTCCATCTTGAACAGACACCGCACACGCGTGGCCAGCGGCAGCAGGTACTGCGCCGATTGCGCCGCCTCGGGCGCGGTTCCAGCCGCAATCCGCGCGCTGGCCGCGTGCGCCGCTTCCACCGATTTCTGAAAGTCCTCAAGCGCCCCAGCCTCGGCCAGCAGATTTACCTCCGGGCCCAGATCGCCCGCCACAGGCGTCTCATAGCCGTGCAGTGCCGTGAATCCCTGCAGAATCTGCGTCACCCTCCGGTGCCGGTGCATGTCGCGGAAACCGCCCACGTCCATCAGCACATCAAACCGCAACGCTGCTCCCGCATGGAACGCGCGCAGCAATTCGTCGTGCTTGCCGCGATGCTTCAGGCCCAGCTCGATCACCTCGTTCACGCGTGCTTCGGGCCACACGGCCACCGCATCGCGAATCTGCCGGTACGGATAGTGACTCGCCGAGTAAAGCAACGTCGCCGCCAGTTCGACTTCAAGCGTCTCCGTGCGCTCCACCAGGTCCACTACCGGCGCCTCCGCAATCGGGACTTTGGCAAAGAGTTCCGCGGCGGCCTGCGACAACTCAACCTGCGTTTCGATGATGTACTGGTTCGGCGCGGCATACTTTACCAGCGTGGCTGCGGTGCGGACCTCGCGAGTCAGCAGGTTCGCAGCCTCGGCGGCAAGCTCAGGATCAGCGCCAAGTTTTTTGACAAAGGCCGCGCCGGCGGCAGCGTTCACATTCCACGCGGGGCCGGTAGCGGCTTCGCGAAGCTTGACGCCCAGATCGCGTACCTCCGCCATGGGATGCGAGAGCAGCCGCGACACCTGTGTCTCCAGCGTGCGTGCGTTCACAATCTGGCCCAGTGAGGTATTGGTGGCCAGCGGCAGCAGGTAGCGGGCCACATCAAAGGCGCGCGCTTTCAGCGTCCGCTCGTAGGCCTCGGGCTTCATCGCAGCGGGGCAGGCAACGCGCTTGCGCAGCGCGTCGAGGACAGACGCGGTGGTGCGCTGGTAGGTTGCAAACAGGTTTTCCACGGTCCCGGCATACAGGTGCGCCGCTGCCGCATCCGGCCCGAAATCCGGAAAATACCACCCGGATTGCAGGAAGTTCTGGTACCTGGTGGATCGCTCCTGACCGTCCCACCTCTGCTCATCCACCAGCACAATCGCCGCCAGCAGGCTCAACCGCTCCACCGCAAAGGCAATGTGCGCCAAGTCCGCAATCGACCGGTGGCCATATTGAAAATAAAAGGTGTTGAGGAACTGCTCCGCGCGCTGGGCGCTGATCTCGGCCACGGACTCGCGCATTGACAACGCCGAGCGCGAATATTTGGCCATTGCGTAGGCCAGTACCTCGGGGTCGGCTCCATGTACGGCAAAGACTTCGGTCTGGTTACGTGCGTTTTCCGGCTGAAAAGATTTACTGGACATTTTTGAGGGCTCGCGAACAGAATACGACATGAGAGCGCGAAAGTTTTTCTTCGGTTGACAACCGCGCTGCGCGTCGTACGTTGTGAACCAGGAGAAGGGGCCCATGCGGGAGATCAAAGTGCGAACGTCCCAGCGCCCCCGGCCTTTACCCTCAGGCCGCTGGGTCATGACCCAGCGATGGAACGATCTTCTTTTTGCCCACTGGCCCGTCGCTCCTTCGCAGATTGCGCCCCTGCTTCCCGAAGGCTTGGTGGTTGATACCTTCCAGGGTTCCGCATGGCTCGGCGTCGTTCCGTTCTGGATGGACCGCATCAAGATTCGCGGCATTCCCCCTGTCCCCACCGCGCGCCAGTTTCCTGAACTCAACCTCCGCACCTATGTCCGCGACCCGCGCACGGGGTCACAGGGCGTCTACTTCTTCTCCCTCGATGCGGGCAGCCTCCTGGCCGTCGCCGTCGCGCGCGGCGTCTATCACCTGCCTTACTACTGGGCCGAGATGCGCATCGAGCGGCGCTCCGAGCGCGAGTTTTCCTACTACAGTCGCAGACGATTCACCAGCCGGCCCGTCCTCTTTATCGCCCGATATCGCGGACTCGGCCCCACGCGCCGCCTCGTCGAAAGCAGCCCCGGCTCGCTGGAGCACTTCCTCACCGAGCGCTACTGCCTCTTCACCTACGACCGCGCCGGCAACCTGGTCAGGGCCAACATCCACCACGTTCCCTGGCCGCTGGAGGAAGCAGAGGCGGAGATACATCGCAACGACCTCGCGGCAGCCATCGGCATCAAGCTGCCGGACATCGCTCCGGTCCTCCACTACTCCCGCCGTCTCGCTGTCTATGTCTGGCCTGCAGAGCCCGTGTGCCGGGCAGTCGCCGCGCGCCGCGTGCCCATCGCGGTCGCACCCTCCAGTTAGCCGCCGTTCCCGTTCGCCTCACCCCGCTACCCAAGTCCACTTATAATGAAGGGCGGAAAGGCGCGCCCTTGCGCGTAGGGGGACAAAACCACACATGGCGGCATTGCAGGGAAGAATCGCGCTCGTCACCGGAGCCAGTCAGGGAATCGGGCGGGCCTGCGCCCTTGCACTGGCGCGCGCAGGCGCCACCGTGGCGCTAGCCGCGCGCAGCCAGGACAAGCTCGCCGCCGTCGCCGCGGAGATTGCCGCAGCAGGCGGCCAGGCTGAAGCCTTCGCTCTCGATGTCGCCGGCGAAGAGTCGCTCAAAGCCGGGGCCAAGGCTGTCCTTGAGCGCTACGGCAAGGTCGAAATCCTGGTGAACAATGCGGGCATTACCCGCGACGGCCTCATGATGGCGATGAAACGCACTGACTGGGACGACGTGCTTGGCACCAACCTGACCGGGGCCTTTCTGCTCACGCAGGCACTGCTGCGGCCCATGCTCAAAAATCGCTGGGGCCGCATCATCAACATCAGCAGCGTAGTTGGCCGCACCGGCCAGGCCGGCCAGGTCAACTACGCTTCCTCCAAGGCCGGCTTGATTGGCCTCACCCGGTCGCTGGCCCGCGAGGTCGCCTCGCGCGGCATCACCGTCAATGCGGTCGCACCCGGCTACATCGAGACGCCCATGACCGCCGTCCTCGATGACAAGCAGCGCGAGGCCATGATGGCAGCCATTCCGCTGGGCCGCCCAGGGACCGCTGAAGAGATTGCCCAGTCCGTGGCTTTTCTTGCCTCAGACGCCGCTGCCTACATTACCGGCCACGTCCTCGATGTGAACGGCGGCATGTTCATGGGCGCATAAGGCCCTCCTCGAATCGGGGTGGCCCCTAACCGCTGGTAGAAAGGTTAAGCTTTTGACAGCGCCGCACGATAAACCAATGAGGTAGCGGGCATGAGGCCACAATCCGTACCTGTTGTCGGCGCTCTCTCCTCTGCACAGCCTGAGCATGCAGATGCCCTGCGCTATGTGGCCCGCCAGCCCATCCTCAATCTCGACGGCACGGTCCACGCCTACGAGCTGCTCTTTCGCAGCGGCCCGGATTCCGTCTTTCGCGGGGACGGCGACCTCGCCACCCGTACCATGTTCGACAACACAGTCTTCTTCGGCATGGAAACCCTCACGGGCGGCCTTCCGGCATTCGTCAACTGCACCCTGGAAGCCCTGACCGGCAACCTCGTCGAAGTCCTGCCGCCCAGCCTGACCGTCCTCGAAATTCTCGAAACCGTCGAGCCCACTCCACCCCTCATCGAGGCCTGTCGAAGACTCAAATCGCAGGGCTTTCGCCTCGCTCTCGACGACTTCATCTGGAAGCCAAGGTTTCTCCCGCTCGTCGAGCTTGCCGACTATATCAAGGTGGATTTCACTCTCTCAGGCCGGGAAGAGCGCAAACACCTCCTCCGCCAGATCCATCCCCACCCCGTTGCACTGCTGGCTGAGAAAATCGAAACTCCCGAGGAGAACGCACTGGCCCGCGCTGAAGGCTTCACCCTCTTTCAGGGCTACTACTTCTGCCATCCGACTCTGTTGAAAAACCACAAGATCCCCGTTACGGGCCGCTCGCATCTTGAACTGCTCAAGCTTCTCCAGGATCAGCCGTTCGACCTGCTCCGCGTCAGCCAACTGGTCAAGAGCGATGCGGCTCTCACCTACCGCCTGCTGCGGCTCGTCAACTCACCTCTCTTCGCCGTGCGCCAGGAAGTCAGCTCGATCCGCGCGGCGATTCTTGCCGTCGGCGAAGCAGCCTTCCGTCAAATTGCCACCCTGGCCATCGCCAGTGAGTTCACCGCAGGCCAGCCCACTGAATTGATGCGAATGGCTCTTGTCCGGGCTCGCTTCTGCGAACTCGCTGCCGACCATTGCGCGCTCGACCCAACCGAGCAATATCTCCTCGGCATGTTCAGCCTTCTGCCTGCCATGCTGCGCATCCCCATGAGCACCATCGTCCCTTCGCTTCCGCTGCGTCAGGAGATCTCCGATGCCCTGCTCGGCACCACAAACCCTGAGCGCTGCCCACTCGGCTGGATGGAGGCCTGGGAACAGGCCGACTGGGCGCGCTGCGACAGCATGGCCCTCGGCGCCGGCGTCGATTCGTCCTGCCTCAGCCGCTGCGCCAAGGAAGCTCTCGACTGGGCCAACTCCACGCTCTACGCAGCCGCCTGACCCAAACTCACCGCCCTACTAACGCGGCTCGCCCTCTCTGGGCAACTGCGGGCCGCCATGAGGACGAGGAAACACCACCACGCGGATCGTCTTCGCCGCAAACACTCCGTGCCGCCTGGCTCCCTCCACGCGCACCATGTCCCCCACCTGCACCGCATCCACTTTGTTCCCCGTCCCAGCCTGCTCCACTTCGGTTTTCGCGCCCACCACGAGAGTCCGTGACCCCAGATCGATCGCGCTGGCCAGCGTGATCCTGCTTCCCTGCACCGCGGTCACGCGGCCGGCCAGCCAGGTTTTGCCGTAGTTAGCCAGCAACTTCCCCGCCTCCCGCGCACATCCAGGGTCCAGCAACACAATCACCACTGCGCCCACCTGTCTTTCCGCTGCGTCCCCCTCGCCGCTTGCGGCAATCACGTCCTGCCTGTGGATGCCCGCGGCCTTCCAAGGCTCCAGTGTTCCCGGCAGCCGGGCCATCTCCAGTTCTGCGTTGCAGTCCACCGCAGGCCCCGCGGAGCGCGCAATCACCTGCTTCAGAAAGCGCGTGTTCGCGCTGAAGTACACAGCCGTGTGCGCGCCT
>JAKBHH010000114.1:11532-11916 GCA_021836865.1 Acidobacteriota bacterium | reverse complement strand
TTTCTGGCCGTGAGCGACAGTCCAATCGCACTGGATAAGGGCACTTGGAGAATGGCGCTGACCCACTATCGAATCAACGGACGCCCCGTCTTTGATCTCGCGAATTCAAGGCAAAAGGCCCGGCTTGAGGAGGTCCTGCAATTGGCGGATCAGTTGGATGTTCCCAATGGCCTGCTGGAGTCGCGAAGCAGCCTGCTGAAGCGGCTGAAAGGTGCAAGACTGGTCACGGACGACAACATGGGGACGGAATGGCTGCAGCCTTAAACGCCGTGAGTCATAGGACTGGCCGCACCCGTCGGCAAAGGATTCACATTCCACCCAAGTTGGTTTTTTTTCTGTCAATTCAGCGCTGCGGATCTCGACCCTAGCGCCCCATGCGGTGCT
>JAKBHH010000114.1:0-11522 GCA_021836865.1 Acidobacteriota bacterium | reverse complement strand
AGGAAGACCAACGGCTGGACCAACTCAACCTGTGGAAGTGACCAGCCACCGTTAAGGTGGCCCAACGTAACCGGGGCCGCGTTAGCGACCCCGCTCAAGCCGCTTTGAGCGGCTCACACCGTAAGGCCCCCGGGCTCTGCCGGGGGATACTTACCGCCCCATGCGGTGCTTGCTGGCGTTTACGGCTGCGCGAGCTTCCCGGTCCGCCTCGCGGCGGCGTTCAGTTTCGCGCTTGTCCCAATCCTGTTTACCCTTGGCTACGGCCAGTTCACATTTTACGCGGCCGTTCCGAAAGTAGAGCCGGGTAGGGATGAGCGTGTGGCCTTTGATCTGCGTCTTGGATTGTAGCCGCCGGACTTCGTCCCGATGCAGCAGCAGTTTGCGTGTCCGGGTTTCGTCGTGATTGGCAAGGTTGCCATGGGAGTAGTGGCCGATATGCAGATTGAGGAGAAACGCCTCACCGTCCTTGATGAGGCCATAGGAGTCTTTCAGGTTGGCTTTGCCTTCGCGAATCGACTTGACTTCAGTTCCTCGCAGGGCTACGCCTGCCTCGACTTTTTCGATCAGAAAGTAGTTGTGGCTGGCGGTGCGGTTCTGGGCGGCGTCGCGCTCGCCGGCGGCTACGGGGTCGCGTGGCCGGGCTGGTTTTTGGGCCCCGGTACTGCTGGGCTGCGTGATAACGTGGCTGGTCTGGCGGGCCATAGGGGCAAACCTGTGCATCTTCATCCTAGCATTGGCGCAAAAGACGCACGGGCAACAGCGGGGCTTTGCTAGAATGGGGCGTCACTCTGCGGAATTAAATTTGAAAGCAGATTGCGTCAGTGACTGCGATGCGGACGACTCGATTTTCGCGGGCCGTTGCGGCGATGAGGCTGTACTGGCCACCACTTATGGGAGATAGATGAAGCGCTGTGCGACAAGCTTGGCGGTGAACGGGCCCTTTTTCTGGATGGCAGCCCTGGTCCTTCTCCTGGGTGGGGGGCCAATCTGTGTGCCTATCCATGCCGATTCGGCAACCGCCTTCTACAAACAAGGTCAAGCGGCCGAGTCCCGCGATGACTTCGACGCCGCCTACCAGGACTACCAGAAGGCCTGGACGATGGCGCCCAAAGACATGCGCTACCGCACCGCTCTCTATCGTGTGCGGCTTTCGGCATCGACGCTGCATGTGACCAACGGGCGCAAGCTGGAGGCCGCAGGAGACGAGCAGGGCGCGCTGGTGGAACTGCTGCGTGCCGCCGAGATTGACCCCGGCAACGAGGCCGCACAGCAGGAGATTGCGAAGATCCGGGCGCGCCACGGCGAACAGACCGTGCAGGGCAACGGTAACGGCGGCGTTCCTGAAACCGCAAGCGAAGAGTCGAGCATCGATTCGATGGCCTCGCCCACGCAATTGAAGCCCATGTCGAGCGAGCCGCTCACACTGCACATGGTGGAGGACTCGAAGATCGTCTATCAGGCGGTCGGCAAGGCGGCAGGCATCAACGTGCTCTTCGACCCCGACTACACCGGCAAGCGTATCCAGGTGGATCTGAACAGTGTTTCGCTGATCGATGCGCTGCGTATTGTTGGGACATTATCGGGTACCTTCTGGCGGCCGGTCACGACGAATACGATTTTTGTCGCCCAGAACAGCCGCGCCAAGCGGACGGAGCTGGAGGAGCAGGCGGTTCAGACCTTTTACCTGACGAATGCGTGGCAGCAGAATGACCTCAACGACGTGCAGACCGCGCTGCGCAACGTGCTTCCGAACGCAAAGGTGTACGGCGTCGCGAGCCAGAATGCCATCGTGATGCGTGCGACCCCCGATGAGCTTCTGCTGGCCGAAAAGCTCATCAATGATCTGGACAAGGCGCGCCCCGAGGTGGTGGTGGACATCTCGGTGCTTGAGGTGGCCAAGAACTGGGAGCAGAACCTTGGCATTTCCTGGCCGCAGAGTGCGGGCGTGACGCTGCAGCCGCCCACCACAAGCACTTCGACCACAACGACGAATCCTGTGACCGGTGCCACGACCTCAGCGACCCCAACCCTCTATAACCTTGCGCACCTGAATTCGACGGAATTCGCTGTAACGCTGGGAACGGCCACGGCGAATATGCTTCTTACCGACTCGAACACGAAGATCCTGCAGAATCCGCGGATTCGCTGTACCGATGCGCAGAAGGCGACGATGAAGATTGGCTCGCGCATTCCCATTGCGACGGGCTCGTTTCAGTCCGGCGTGGGCGTGGCGGCGGCCATCACGCCGATGGCAGAGACCCAGTTCCAGTACATCGATGTCGGCGTCAATATCGAAATGACGCCGACGGTGCACTATGACCGGGACGTGACGCTGAAGCTGAAGATCGAGGTCAGCTCAGAGAGCGGCCAGACGACGATTGAAGGCGTGACCGAACCCATTATTGCCCAAAAGACGAGCGATCAGACAATCCGCCTGCGCGAGGGCGAGGCCAGCATTCTGGGCGGCATTCTCAACACGGAGGACCAGCAGAGCTGGACGGGCATTCCGGGGTTGAGTTCGATCCCGATCCTCAAATATCTCTTCGGGTCGATGGACCACATCAAGACGGACGATGAGATTGTTTTCCTGCTGGTACCGCACATCGTGCGCTCGCCATATCTGACTCCAGTCAACCTGCGGTCGATCGACACAGGTGCGGGCCAGACCATCGAGCTGCGGCATGTTTCCGCCAACGGAGCGGATGCCGCGCAGGCGCCGACGGCATATACGACTTCAGCCTCTGCAAATGCTGCGTCCAATACGGGAACAGTTCCGGGGGCGACCGCGCAGGCTGCCGGCGATGCCGCTCTGCAGCAGTTGCGGACTGCTGCAGAGCCTACGCCGCCTGCAGCGCTTGCACCACCGTCCGCCGCCCCGGCTGCGGCCGGTCCATCACCGACCCAGGGCGAGCCGTTGCGCCTTGCTTTTGTGCCTCCCCGGATGCCGGTCGCCAATGGCGCGCAGTTTCAGGTTCCGGTGGTCATCAGCGGGGCCGCCGACATAGCCTCAGTGCCATTGCAGATCCAATACGATGCAACCAAGCTCGCACTGGTGAATGTAAGCGATGGCGATTTCCTGGGTCGTGATGGCCAGGCGGTCGCCCTGGTGCATCGCGATGACGGTCCGGGCAGCCTGACAGTGAATGCTTCGCGCCCGCCGGGAGCGCCGGGAGTCAACGGCGCCGGCGTGGTGTGCGTGCTGAGCTTCCAGGCCAAGGCTCCGGGCGAATCTGCGCTCACAATTTCTCGTCCTGGCGCTCTGAACACGACATCCAAGCCAGTGCAGGCCCAGGGCGGGCAAGCCACGATTGTGGTGAAGTAGGGCTGCCATGCAACTGCGCGGAAGGCAGATCGGACGAAGGCCCGCTGAAGATGGGCTCACACTGGTCGAGCTGATCGTGACCGTGGCCATTCTGGGCATTCTCGCCGCCGCGGCTGTGCCCGTCGCGCGCTTTCAGGTCAAGCGCGAGAAGGAACGCGAACTGCGGCGCGACCTGTGGGAGATGCGGGACGCCATTGACCACTACAAGGATGCCGCCGATAAAGGCGCTTTCCAGACCAAAGTGGACAGCCAGAACTATCCGCCGGATCTGGAGACCCTGGTAAACGGCGTGGATGTACAGGGCAAAAAGGTGAAGTTCCTGCGGCGTATTCCCGTAGATCCGATGACGGGTTCGACCCAATGGGGGCTGCACTCGATGCAGGACGATCCAACGTCGGATTCGTACGGCGGGCAAAGCGTATTCGATGTGTACACAAAGTCCACAGGCATTGCGCTGGACGGAACCAAGTATTCTGACTGGTAGAGGCGGCATGCGCGGAAATCGCAAACAGGATGCGGGTTTTACGCTGATGGAGCTGATGATTGTCATGGCCATCATCAGCGTGCTGGCGACGCTTGCCGTCCCCAGCTTTATCGGCGCCATCAAGTCCGCCAGGGAGGCAGTGCTCAAAGAGGATCTCCATGTGATGCGCGCGGCCATCGATTCCTATACGATGGATAAGCAAAAGGCGCCGCAGACTCTCGACGATCTGATACAGGAGGGCTATCTGCGGAGCATCCCCGAGGATCCGATGACCAAGAGCGCCGACACCTGGGTGACAGACACCAGCGATGCGCTCCACTCGCTGGACCAGACCGAGCCGGGCATCGACGACGTGCACTCCGGGTCGCAGGAGACAGGTTCAGACGGGCAACCCTATTCTGCATGGTAGTCGGGAGGTTTGATGAGGCCTGGTGTGAGTCGTATCGTTCTGGCGGCAGCCTGCTTGCTTTCGTGTTCCCTCTTTCTCCGCGCACAAGAGGAGCAGTCCATCACGGTGAGGCTGTTGGATGGAAAGACCGGTGTCAAAGTTGACGCATCCAATGTGCTCGTTCAGTTTGATCATCATCAACAGAAGGATGGCAACTGGTCGCATCAGAACGACGACGGCACTGTTCAGGTCCGCATTCCGCCAGGCGCCATGGTGATCTCCGTCCATGCAACCTATGACAATGCGATGGAGTTTTACATCAATTGCGATGTGGCGAAGCAGAAGAACACTGAAGGCGACACATGGTATCCCATCTCTGACATACTCAAATCAGGGATCACAATGCCGAACGACTGCGTGAAGGAAAAGATCGCAGACAAGATCCGGATCGATCCCAAGCAGGGAGAGTTCGTCGTCTATGTTAGACGCCGCGGCTGGCGCGAGCAGGACTGAAGAACACTTCCGCCAGTCTAAAGGCAAGTCTACCGGGAGAGGCTGGCAGTGACGGCTCCACAACTGAATCTCGCGCCTGATTTCGGCTTCATGACTGAAGTTGAGCGGACGTACGACGCGATCATTTCCTGCTCAGCGGATGCAGGGGTTTCAGAGGCCGGCACCGGCCCTGGGCTTGGCGGCAGGCTGCTCTATGCCGGAAAACTGGATGATGCGGGCCGAGCGCTGGTCGTGGCCGGCAACATTGCCGGGGCCGCCACCCTGGCCGCAGCATCTGACCCGGCAACCCAGAAGCAGGCCATCCGCGACGGTGTCGTGGACTTTCTGGTGACCGCGCTTGACGAGGCGCTCCGTATTCTCAAGAACGAAATCCGCAAAGGCGGAACAGTTGCCGTCTGTGTGGCTGCTGTGCCCGAGGCGGTGGAGAGCGAGATGATCGGGCGCGGTGTGGCGCCGAATCTGCTGCGGGATGCGGTGCTGCGGAACCGCAATTCTTCTGCCCGGGGCGGGGTGTCGGTTAGCTGGCGCGTTGCTACGGCGCCCGCACAGTGGCTGCCCCGCCTCGACGCGATTGCCGCCGATTGTTTGAGTGGGGAAGCCGCATCGGCGCGCCGCTGGCTGCGGCTGGCGCCACGTTACCTGGGCCGCTTGGCGCATGGCGAGCGCCTCGTTTTCGCCGATGCGGACTTTGCCCGGCGCTTTTTGGAGCAGGTGCGGCATCAGGTCGAAGCTGCGCAGATCGCCGTACCGGTTACCGTGCGCGTATGCGACGCAGCGGGATGCGAGCAACACCTGTTCGCTTCGGCGATTGAGCCGGAGGCCGGTAGGGTGAACAGGCCCTAGCTCTGGCCTGCGCGGACTTTATCGATGCGGCTCCACAGCTCGCGAACGCCGAAGCCTGTCTTGGCTGAAACAGCCAGAACTGCATCGAGATCCAGAGATGTTTTGATTGCCGCCAGATTGCGGGTGCGCTCGTTGCCGCTCAGCCGGTCCGCCTTGGTGGCCACCACCGCAAACTCACGGCCCGCTGCGCGCAGCCAATCCACCAGCAGCCGGTCGCTGGCCTGCGGGGGGATATTCGAGTCGACCAGGCAGACGCAGAGGCCGAGCGTTGCCCGTTCCGCAAGATAGGGCTCGATAAAGGCCGGCCAGCCCGCCGAGATGGATTTCGAAATCTTGGCGTAGCCGTAGCCGGGCAGGTCGGCGAAGATTATTTTCTGCTTCTGGTCTGGTCCGAGCAGGGCAAAAAAGTTAATTGCGCGTGTACGTCCCGGTGTGGAAGAGACCTTGGCTGCTTTGTCGCCGACGAGAGCATTCAGCAGGCTTGATTTGCCTACGTTGGAGCGGCCGAGGAAGGCAATCTCCGGCACGGTGGCGGGAGGGAACTGAGCCGTCGCCAGGGCCGAGAGCAGGAATTGGGTTGAATAGCGCATGATGAATTGGATGGCGGGCAGTATTCTACTGCCGCGCGACCTGTCCACCTGCAGACTCCGGCGCGGGCACCGCAGCCAGCACCTCAGACTCACCTGGGATCGGGGCGGGCAACGGTCCTTCGAGAGCCAGCGCCAGCACCTCATCCATCGTGTCCACAAAATGCAGCTTCATCGACTTCTTAATGTTGTCCGGCAATTCGGCCACATCCTTTTCGTTGGCCTTGGGCAGGATGGTCTCGAAGATACCGGCGCGCAGAGCGGCCAGAAGCTTTTCTTTCAGCCCGCCGATGGGCAGCACCTTGCCGCGCAGCGTAATCTCGCCGGTCATGGCGATGTCGCGGCGCACAGGAATCTTGGCTAGTGCGCTGGCCAGCGCCGTAGCCATGGTAATGCCGGCGGAGGGCCCATCCTTGGGAATGGCGCCTTCAGGCACGTGCAGGTGAAGGTCTACGTTGCGATAGAACTCGCGGCTGAGGCCAAGCGCCTGCGCCCTGCCGCGGATGTAGCTGAGGGCGGCCTGCGCCGACTCCTGCATCACGTCGCCGAGCTGGCCGGTGATGGTGAGCTTGCCCTTGCCGTCGAGCACCTGGACCTCGGTCGTCAGAATGCTGCCGCCAACCTCAGTCCACGCCAGGCCGGTCACCAGGCCGACTTCGCTCTTCTCATGCACTTCGGATTCGCGGTAGCGTGAGACGCCGAGGAATTCGGCAATGTTAGCCGCGGTCAGCTCTTCCTTGTGCTTCGCGCCCTTCTTGACCACGCGGCGCGCTACCTTGCGGCACACGTTGCCGAGTTCGCGCTCCAGGTTGCGCACGCCTGCCTCGCGCGTGTAACTGCGAATGATTTCGAGAATTGCGTCATCGTGGATGACGATGTTCTTTTCGCTCAGGCCGGTCTGCTGGCGCTGCTTTTTCACCAGATACTGGCGCGCAATTTCCAGCTTTTCCTGCTCGGTGTACCCTTGCAGGCGCAACACCTCCATGCGGTCCTGGAGAGCGGCTGGAATGGTGTGCATCACATTGGCCGTGGCGACGAACAGGACCTGGGAGAGATCGTAGTCCACGTCGAGATAGTGGTCCTGGAAAGTTGTGTTCTGCTCGGGGTCAAGCACCTCGAGCAGCGCCGATGCCGGGTCACCGCGGAAGTCCGACGCCATCTTGTCCACCTCGTCGAGCAGGAAGACGGGATTCTTGGTGCCGGCACGCTTCATATGCTGGATGATCTGGCCGGGCAGCGCGCCGATATATGTCCGGCGATGGCCGCGAATCTCGGCCTCGTCGCGCACGCCGCCCAGGGAAAGACGAACGAACTTGCGGCCGGTGGCCTTGGCGATCGACATGCCGAGCGAAGTCTTGCCCACGCCCGGAGGCCCGACAAAGCACAGGATGGAGCCCTTGGGATTCTTGACTAACTGGCGCACTGCAAGGAACTCAAGGATGCGCTCCTTGATCTTCTCAAGGCCGTAGTGATCCTCGTTCAGCACCTTCTCCGCAAAGTCTATGGAGCGCGTTTCCTTGGAGCGCTTCTTCCACGGCACGGCCAGTAGCCAATCAATGTAATTGCGGCTCACGGTGGACTCAGCCGACATGGGTGGCATGGCTTCCAGCTTCTTCAACTCCTGGACAGCCTTGTCGAGCACATCCTTCGGCATGCCCGCTGACTCGATCTTCTTGCGCAGCTCATCGAACTCGCTTTTCTCGCCGCGGCCCAGTTCCTTCTGGATGGCCTTGATCTTTTCATTGAGGTAGTACTCTTTTTGCGCACGCTCCATCTGGCGCTTCACGCGCGACTGGATGTTGCGGTCAAGATCCAGCTTTTCAATCTCGATATCGAGCACATCCGCGATGCGGGCCAGGCGCGCGGCGGGATCAAAGATCGCCAGCAGCTCCTGCTTTTCCTCAATGCCAAGTTGCAGGTTGGCCGCAATGGTGTCGGAGAGCTTTGCCGGCTCATCCATGCGCACCGAAGCGATGATGGTCTCGTAGTTGAGTGACTGCTGCAGCTTGACGTACTGCTCGAAGAGCGAGGTGACGCGCTGCATGAGTTGCTCCACCGCCGACGTCATTTCAAAATCTGCCTTGCCCGTGCGGACCGTGGCCACGAAAAAGCCATCGCGGTCGTTGACCTCAACAGACTTGGCGCGTTCTACGCCCTCGACCAGCACCTTGATGTTGCCGTCGGGCATCTTGACGCTTTGCACAATGTTGCAGATGGAGCCTACCTGGTAGATGTCCTTGGCGCGGGGCTCGTCGATGGAGGCATCGTGCTGCGTTGCGAGGAAGATCTTGCGGTCGCCGTTCATTGCTTCCTCAAGAGCGCGCACGCTCGACAGGCGGCCCACGACAAACGGGGTCATCATGTAGGGGAAGATCACCATGTCCCTGATGGGCATCATGGGCAGCTTGCGGGGCTCGGTTTTTTCGCGCGGCGCGGTCATAAGGGTTCCTGATAGGTTAGACTCGCGAATGCCGCCTGCGCTTCAAGGCGTTTTTCACAAGTCTTGTTGGGATTGTACAGCGGAATAGCCCGCGGAGACGTTATTGGATGAGCGCCATCCGGCCTGTTTTCCGGCGGGGTAGCGCCTTTCCGCAGGCGATAATGGTTGGAATACCTCTCAAGGAGAATGGAATGTCAGAACCGAAGATCGCTCAAAAAGGCCCGTATCCAGTCGCAGTGGAGGCCGGTAAAAGCTACCACTGGTGTGCATGCGGGCACAGCGCCAACCAGCCCTTCTGTGATGGAAGCCATAAAGGTACCGGCATGACTCCGGTGAAGTTCGAAGCGTCCGAGTCAAAGACAGTTTATCTTTGCGGGTGCAAGCACACGGGAAATCATCCGTTTTGCGACGGGAGTCACGCGAAGCTGTAATCGTCCGGGGAGAAGGGGGCCGGTTTCACCGAAGGTCGCGTGAGATCAGCCCGCTTTCTCAAGCAGGCAGAGCGACAGGTCGCGGCGCTCGACCATTTCGCGCGTGATTTCCAGATCGCGGACTCGCTTGTTGCTTGGCAGGTGATACATCAAGTCAAGCATCAACTCTTCCAGAATCATGCGGAGACCACGCGCCCCAACCTTGCGCGCCAGTGCCTCACGGGCCACCGCGCCAATAGCATCCTGCGTGAAATGCAGGCGTACATTCTCATATTCGAGCAGTCGCTGGTATTGCTTGAGGATGGCGTTACGGGGCTTGGTGAGAATCTCGATCAGTGCCGCTTCATCCAGTTCGTCGAGGATGCCCATGACGGGCAGACGACCGACGAACTCAGGGATGAGGCCGTACTTGATGAGGTCCTGCGGCTCTGTCTTGCGCAGCAGTTCGGTGTCGCGATGGGAACGCTGCGCGGACTCGGCTTCGGTGTCTGTAGCCTTGAATCCCAAGGCCTTTTTGCCGACGCGACGGCCTACCACGCGCTCCAGCCCAACGAATGCGCCACCGCAGATAAAGAGGATGTTGGTGGTGTCGACCGCGGTGAACTCCTGGTGCGGATGCTTGCGCCCGCCCTGCGGCGGCACGTTGGCCACGGTGCCTTCAAGAATCTTGAGCAGCGCCTGCTGCACGCCTTCGCCGCTGACATCGCGGGTAATCGACGGGTTCTCGTCCTTGCGGCCGATTTTATCAATCTCGTCAATGTAGATGATGCCTTGCTGGGCGCGTGTCACGTCGCCGTCGGCGGCCTGCAGCAGCTTGAGGATAATGTTCTCGACATCCTCGCCCACGTAGCCGGCCTCGGTCAGGGTGGTTGCGTCCACAATTGCGAAGGGCACGTCGAGCATCTTGGCGAGGGTATGCGCCAGCAGGGTCTTGCCGGAGCCGGTGGGGCCAATCAGCAGGATGTTGGACTTGGCGAGTTCGACCTCATTGTTGCGCATGCGGTTCATCTGCACGCGCTTGTAGTGGTTGTAGACTGCGACGGCCAGCTTCTTTTTGGTCTGGTCCTGACCAATGACAAAGTCGTCGAGGAAGCTCTTGACCTCCTGCGGCTTGGGCAGATGGCCGGCGGCAGTCGTGGGATGCGCCTCGCCGCGGTCGTCCTCGAGAATCGAGTTGCAGACGGCTACGCACTCATCGCAAATATAGGCGCGCGGATAGTCGCTGGGCGACGAGATCAGTTTGGCTACCGCGTCCTGCGATTTGTGGCAGAACGAACAGCGAAGCGCTTCTTCAGGTCCCGTGCGCGTTTTCATGGTCCAGCTCCCTCTTTACGTCTATCTTATTGCGACCCCCCCTCTGTGCGGGGCCCACCCGGCTCAGACGCGCGGCCGGTCTATGATCTCGTCAACAATGCCGTACTCCTTGGCCTGCTGCGCGTTCATGATGAAGTCGCGCTCGACGTCGCGCTCAATGCGATCGAGCGACTGGCCGGTGTGCTTCGCCATCAGATTGTTCGTGATCTCGCGGATGCGCAGAATCTCGCGGGCGTGGATGTCGATGTCTGTTGCCTGACCGCTCAAGCCACCCATCGAAGGTTGATGGATCAGAATGCGCGAATTAGGCAGCGCGAAGCGCTTGCCCTTGGTACCGGCCAGCAGCAGAAAAGCTCCCATGCTGGCGGCCTGACCGATGCAATAGGTCACCACATTATTCTTGATGAACTGCATCGTGTCATAGATCGCAAGCCCTGCAGTGATGGATCCGCCCGGCGAGTTGATGTAAAGCTGTACGTCCTTTTCCGGATCTTCACCGGAGAGGAAAAGCATCTGAGCGACGATAAGGTTAGCCACCTGGTCGTCGATCGGCGTGCCGAGGAAGATGATGTTGTCGCGCAACAGACGGGAATAGATATCATAGGCGCGCTCGCCCCGGCTCGTCTGCTCAACCACCATGGGAACCAATGCCATAGAGTGCTTCTCTCGCTTTTCCTTCGGGAATTCTCAGTTCCCGTCCCTGTTGGCCGCGCAAGCCCGTAAAGTCTGGCCGGCGCGGCGTCGTGAACCGTGTACAGGCCCCTTAAGCGGGCAGCCTTTCGTAGAGCAAATCCGCAACCTTTTCGCGTTTGAGCTGTTCCCGGATTCTAGCCAGCCCGCCATCTTCCGTCAATCGCTTGTGGAGTGCCTCGACGGGCTCCCGCGACTGGATGGCGGCGATCTGAATCTCGCGGTCCACTTCTTCGTCGCTTACCGCGATTCCCTCAGCCTCTGCGATCCGATCCATGAGAATGTAGGCTTTTACCTCGGCGATGGCTCCGTCCCGCTGTGCAGTGCGCAGGCGGCCAAAGTCCAGCTTGCGCATCTGCTCGGCCTCCATGCCCTGCGCGGCCAGGGCGCGCAGGCCGCGGTCGAGGCGCGCATCGATGCGATCCTGCACCAGCGACTCCGGCACCGGGAAGGGAAACTTCTGCGTTAGCGCGGCAAAGAGCTTGTCTTTAGTCTCGGACTCGACACTGT
>JAKBHH010000113.1 GCA_021836865.1 Acidobacteriota bacterium | reverse complement strand
GCGCCTGCGCGCAGCACGGTCGAGGTCTCCCGTCTGCCCAAAGATGTCCTTGTTGAAATAGAACTCGTCGCCGAAGTCTGAACGACCTTCCCCAGGAGGTTCATCCCATGAGTGAAGCCAAAGATAAGATCGTCCGCACCGAGGCCCAGTGGCGCGCACAGCTTACCCCGGAGCAGTATCACGTCCTGCGCGAGAAGGGCACTGAGCGCCCTTTCACCGGCCCGCTCACTGAGAATCATGAGACCGGCAACTACCACTGCGCCGGCTGCGGCACGCTGCTGTTTCTCTCCGGCGCAAAATTCGACTCGCACTGCGGCTGGCCCAGCTTCATGTTGCCGGCCGATTCCACGGCAGTTGAAGAGCACGAAGACACAACCTTCGGCATGAGGCGCATCGAGGTCACCTGCGCCCACTGCGGCGGCCATCTGGGCCACGTCTTTCCTGACGGCCCACACCCCACCGGCCTGCGCTACTGCATCAACTCCGCCTCGCTCACCTTCGAGCGCGCAAAGTAAAGCGGCGACCGGACCTCCCCGTCGCCGCATCATCCTTGGCCGCAGCTAGATCAGCTCGTAGCCCGCGAACCAGTAGCCGATCTCAAACGCCGCCGTCTCTTCCGCATCGGAGCCGTGGATCGCATTCTCTTGAATTGACCCCGCAAATTTCCTGCGGATCGTCCCCTCTTCCGCGTTCGCCGGATTCGTCGCGCCCATCAGCTTGCGCAGGTCGGCAATCGCGTTGTCTTTCTCCAGCACCATCAGAAATAACGGCCCGGAAGACATGAACGTGCATAGGTCGTTGAAGAACGGCCGCTCCTTGTGAACGTAGTAAAAGCCCTCGGCCTGCTCTTTTGAAATGGATGCCTTCTTGATCGCGAGAATCTTGAAACCGGCCTGCTCGATCGCGGCGAGAACGGCTCCGGTATAGCCCTTGCGGACCGCGTCTGGCTTGATGATGCTGAACGTGCGCTGCGCCAATGGATTCGTGCTCCTCATGGGGATTTGACCCTGCGCTTTATTGTACTTGCCACAGCACCGGGCACCGCGCAATCGCGCTCCAATCTGCTAGAGTGTCGGCATGTTCCGCATCGCCGCCCCGCCCCGTCACCCCCTCGCGCTCCTTGCCCTGCTGGTTGCCGTGCCGGCCTTCAGCCAAACCGCCGCGCCCGCCGCGGCCCCAGCCGCAACACACGAGTTACGCGTCTTCGATCCATCCCTCATCGACACCACGATCGATCCCTGCCAGAACTTCTACCGCTTCAGTTGCAACGGCTGGTTCAAGCGCAACCCTCTGCCGCCCGACCAAGTTGCCTATGGTCGCTTCACTGAGCTGTATGAGCTGAACCGCCTTCACCTGCGGCAGATTCTCGAGCAGGCCGCTGTGCCTTCACCCACCCGCACGCCCAACGAGCAGAAGATCGGCGACGAGTATGCGAGCTGCATGAACACGGCCGAGATCGACAAGCAAGGGCTGGCGCCCATCCAGCCTGAGCTGGACCGCATTGCCGCCCTCAAGTCGAACCAGGACCTGCCCGCGCTGCTGGCCCATCTCCACGCCATCGGCGTCGAAGCCTTCTTCGGTTTCGGCGCCAGCCCGGATTTCGCCGACGCCAACAGGATGATCTCGTTCTACGGCGCAGGCGGCCTGGGCCTGCCGGAGCGCGACTACTACACACGCACCGATCCCAAATCCGTCGAGCAACGCAAACAGTACGTCGATCACGTTCACAACATTTTCATGCTCGCGGGCGAACCCGACACGCAGGCAAAACAGGATGCCGCCAGCGTGCTGGCCATCGAGACAGAGCTCGCCAAAGCCTCGCTCACCATTACCGAGCTGCGCGACCCGAAAAATCTGGATCATCCCACTGATCTGGCCGCCTTCAGCAGGGAGATGCCGCACTTCTCATTGCCCGGCTACGTCGAGGCTGCGCACGCGCCCACCGCGGGCAAGATCAACGACAGCGAGCCCAGGTTCTTTGCCGAGTTCGACACCCTCGTGGCAAGCACGCCGCCCGACCGGATCAAAACCTATCTGCGCTGGCATCTGCTGCACGCCTACGCCGGTACCAGCATGTCCCAGAGCTTTGACCATGAATCATGGAACTTCTACGCGCACATTCTCAACGGCGCAGAGAAAGAGCAGGACCGCTGGAAGCGCTGCACCAGCCGCGTGGACCACGAGATGGGCGAAGCGCTGGGACAGGTGTACGTGGCCAGGTACTTTCCGCCGGAGGAAAAGCAGCAGGCACTGGCTATGACGCTGGCCATCGAGCAGGCCATGGGCAACGACATCGACTCGCTGGATTGGATGAGCGCCGAAACCAAAGTCAAAGCCAGGGAAAAGCTGCACACGGTGATGAACAAGATCGGCTATCCCGACAAGTGGCGCGACTACTCCAAACTCACCATCGTGCGCGGCGACGCTCTGGGCAACCAGGAGCGTGTGCGTGAGTTCGACTTTGCGCGTGACCTGGCCAAGATCGGCAAGCCCGTGGATCGAGGCGAGTGGGATATGTCTCCGCCGACAGTCAACGCCTATTACGATCCGCAGATGAACAACGTCAACTTTCCCGCAGGCTACTTTCAGCCGCCCTTCTTCAGCGACAAGGAAGACGACGCGGCCAACTACGGCGACATGGGCTCGACCATCGGCCACGAGCTCACCCACGGCTTCGACGACAATGGCCGACAGTTCGACAAAGACGGCAACCTCAAAGACTGGTGGACCAAAGACGACGAGCAGAAGTTCAACCAGAAGGCCGAGTGCGTGGTCAAGCAGTACGACGCCATCGAGCCTGTTCCCGGCGTCCACCTCAACGGGAAGCTCACCCTCGGCGAAAATCTCGCAGACATCGGCGGCACCTGGCTCGCCTGGATGGCCTGGCAGGAGCAGGCCGCGATGCATCACGTCGACATGACCGCGAAGATGGACGGCTACACGCCCGACCAGCGCTTCTGGATCGCCTACGCGCAGCAGTGGTGCACGCAGACCCGCCCTGAGCAGCTCCGCACGCAGGCCCAGACCGATCCTCACGCGCCCGACGAGGACCGGACCAATACCGTGCTCCAGGACCTGCCCGACTTCGCAAAAAGCTTCAGTTGCAAAAAGGGCACACCCATGGTCAGCTCGCAACCCTGCCGCGTCTGGTAGCAGTTCTCGAACCTGAAAGCAAAAGGCCCACCGCCAAGGTGGGCCTTCGTTTTTCGCTGGCAGCTAGAAGCTGGAGGCTAGGAGCTGGCGCGTCAGCGTCCAATCACCTTTGCCAGCTCGGCGCCAATCTCCGCAGGCGACACCACCACATGAATCCCCGCCGCGGTCATGGCCTTCATCTTGTCGGACGCTGTGCCTTGCCCGCCGCTGATGATCGCGCCGGCGTGGCCCATCCGGCGTCCCGGAGGCGCCGTCTGCCCGGCGATAAAGCCCACTACCGGCTTCTTCACGTGCTGCTTCACAAACTCCGCCGCAGCTTCTTCCGCCGACCCGCCAATCTCGCCAATCATGATAATGGCGTCGGTCTCAGGATCGTCGTTCAGCAGGCGCAGCGCATCAATGTGCGTCGTGCCGATGATCGGATCGCCGCCGATGCCGATGGCCGTCGACTGCCCGATGCCGCGCTGCGTGAGCTGATGCACGGCCTCATACGTCAGCGTCCCCGAGCGCGACACAATCCCCACGCTCCCCTGCTTATGAATCCGTCCCGGCATGATGCCGATTTTTGCCATGCCCGGTGAAATCACGCCGGGACAGTTCGGCCCGATCAGTCGCGACTTCGACGTCTTCAGCTTCGCCCACACCTTCACCATATCCAGCGTGGGAATGCCCTCGGTAATGCAGACGATCAGCGGAAGCCCAGCATCCTCGGCTTCCAGAATCGCATCGGCCGCAAACGGCGGAGGCACAAAGATCATGGTCGCGTTCGCGCCGGTCTTTGTCACCGCGTCCGCCACGGTGTTGAACACCGGCCAGCCTTCATGCGTCGTGCCGCCCTTGCCCGGCGTCACACCGCCCACCACGTTCGTGCCATACTCCGCGCAGCCCTTCGCGTGGAACGTGCCTTCCTTGCCGGTCAGGCCCTGAACAATGAGACGAGTTTCCTTATTCACGAGAACGGCCATGCTAAGCCACCGCCTTTGCCGCGGCTGCTACCACTAACTCTGCCGCTTCTTTCATCGTTGCGCCCACCTGGAAGTTCAAACCCGACTCGGCAAGAATCTGCCGGCCCTCTTCCACATTTGTGCCCTCCAGCCGCAGCACAATCGGCACCTTCACATTCAGATTGCGCGCCGCCGCCACCACTCCCGTAGCCAGCCGGTCCACTCGCAGAATGCCGCCAAAGATGTTGATGAAGATCGCCTTCACATGCGCATCGGAAAGCAGAATCTCGAACGCATGCTCAATCTGCTCTTGCGTTGCGCCGCCGCCTACGTCAAGAAAATTCGCGGGGCTCCCGCCGGCGTACTGAATAATGTCCATCGTCGCCATGGCCAGGCCCGCGCCGTTTACCATGCAGGCAATCGAGCCATCCAGCTTGATGTAGTTCAGCGCGTACTTGCTGGCTTCAACCTCCAGCGGATCTTCCTCGGCCACGTCGCGCAGCGCCTTGATGTCCGCATGGCGAAAGAGCGCATTGTCGTCGAAGGTGATCTTGGCATCCAGCGCAAACAGCTTGTCGTCCTTCGTCGTGATGAAGGGGTTGATCTCCACCAGCGAGGCGTCCGTATCTACAAACGCTTTGTACAGGCTCTGGAAGAATGTGACCGCCTGATTGATCTGCGTCGGCTTCAGTCCCAGCGCAAAGGCCAGCTTGCGCGCCTGCCATGCGCCAAAACCCACCGCCGGGTCAATCGTCTCCTTAAAGATGGCTTCAGGAGTCTTGGCGGCAACCTCTTCAATCTCCATGCCGCCCGCCTGCGAAGCCATAAACACCAGCTTGCCCGTCGCGCGGTCCAGCACGATGCCCAGATAAAGCTCGCGATCAATCGCCGCGGTCTCTTCAACGAGCAGCCGCTGGACCTTCTGCCCCTGCGGACCCGTCTGATGGGTCACCAACTGCATGCCGAGAATGCTTTTGACGTGCAGCTCGGCGTCCTCGCGCGTGCGGGCCACCTTTACGCCGCCGCCTTTGCCGCGCCCTCCGGCATGAATCTGCGCCTTAACGACGACGCCCGAGGCGCCCTCGGCAAATAGTTTGCGGGCCACTGCCGCCGCTTCTTCCGGCGTGTTGGCCACTTCGCCCCTGGGCACGGCCACGCCGTATTTCGCCAGGATTTCCTTTGCCTGATACTCGTGAATTTTCATTTTGGGTTGAACCACCGCGTGCGCTGAGGTTGGAGTCAATCAGACCGGAATGAAACAGAGAACCGGCACGTGCGACCGGAACAGCGCTCAACCCATACTATCTCGCGCGCCGAAGGCCCGGCAAACACCACGGCAAACACCCGTTGTCCCGCCTGTGTGAGCCGATCCTGCGCGCCGCGCCATTACCATTGGTAGGTATGGGCGTCTTGAAAGATCACTTGAAGCCGCTGGCCGAGGACGGCGCAGCCATGACCCGCGAGCAGGCCGCCGCCGTGCTCGATGAGATTCTCTCCGGCGCGGTGCCTGAGGTGGAGACCGCTGCGCTGCTGGCTGTGCTGGCCACGCGCGGAGAACAGGCCCCGGAGCTGGCCGGCTTTGTCGAGACCATGCGCGCTCGTGCCACGCCCCTCCCGCTCACCGATGCGGAGCGCAGCGAGCTTGTCGATACCTGCGGCACCGGGGGCGGCGGCCCGCTCACCTTCAACATCTCCACAGGCGCGGCGCTGGTGGCGGCAGCGGCGGGCGCCAGGGTGGCCAAGCACGGCAATCGCGCCGTCACCTCGCGCGCCGGCTCGGCCGATGTGCTGGAAGCCCTGGGCGTGCCCATCACACTTGGACCCGAGCTGGCCGTCGAGTGCCTCCGCGCAACCGGCTTCATGTTCCTTTTCGCGCCGCTCTACCACCCGGCCATGAAGGTCGTCGGCCCGCTGCGCAAGGCGCTTGCCTTTCGCACCATTTTTAATCTCTGCGGCCCGCTCACGAACCCCGCCGGCGCGCGCGCGCAGGTTATTGGAGTCCTCGCCCCCAGCCGCGTTCTTCTCGTCGGCCGCACCCTCGCCGCGCTCGGCGCACGCCGCGCCTTTGTGGTCCACGGCACTGACGGCATTGACGAGCTCACCACCACCGGCGAATCCGTCGTCGCCCGCATTGAGGAGCCTGCTCCAGGAGCCGCTCCCGAACTCAAGGCCGCCCGCATCACTCCGGAGATGGCCGGCCTCGCCCGCGTTACCCTGGATCAATTTGAAGGCGGCGATGTGCCGACCAACGCGTCGCTGCTTTACGACGTGCTCACCGGCATCCCCGGCGCACGCCGCGACATCGTGCTGCTCAACGCCGCTGCCGCCCTCGTTGCCGCCGGGCTTGCCGGCGATCTCAAGGAAGGTGTTGCCATCGGCGCAGAAGCCATTGACTCCGGCCAGACCGCCGCCACCCTCGCTCGGCTCCGTCGCTTCGGGGAGAAGTACGCCAAGCCTCAATAGCCTCTGGGCATGTTTCTTGGATTGTGCGTCCCGCGGTTTCCCACAATCGCCGGGCGAATGTCCTACCATTGCCTCGCGTCCATCTTGTACGCCAGCGTCTCGGCTGGCAAAAGGAGCCACGCATGAACCGGATCCGGACTCTCGCAGCGGCCGCGGCGTTGACGGCTTTTCTTCCGGCCTGCGCCCAGCAGGCCAGCCAGCCCCAGTTGAAGATCGACTCCAGCAACCGCACCCTCACCGTCACGGCCAATGACAGCGTCAGCGTCGAGCCGGAGGTCGCCGTTCTCCACATCGGCTTTGATACCCAGCCCACGGACGCCAAATCTGCCTATGCTGAGGGCGCACAGACCTCCAACGCGATCATCTCCGCGCTCAAGCAGGCCGGTGTGCAGGAGAGTGCCATCCGCAGCGAGTCGCAATACCTTGAGCGCGACTACACCACGCCCAAATCGCACAAATTCAAGCTGATGCAGCAGTGGACTGTCCGCACCACGCCCGAGCGCGCCGCCCAGATCCTCGACGTGGCGGTCACGGCCGGCGCCACCAGCAGCGGCCAGATCGAATGGACCGTGAAAGACGAACACGCCCTCGAAGCGCAGGCCCTGGACAAGGCCGCAGCGCGCGTCCAGCAGGATGCCGCGGTGCTGGCCAAGGGCATGGGCGTGCGGCTCGGGGCTCTGATTTACGTCAGCAACCAGCTTTCCACGCCGTCGTTCCCCCGGCCGATGGTCCGCGCCTTCGCCATGGCGGGCAACGCCGAAGCCGCCCCGCCGCTCGCCATCGAGCCGCAAAAGGTCACCCGCGAAACCAGCGTGTATGCGGTCTATGCCATTGAATAGCGGGCCCGACTCTCAGCCCAGCAGTTCCTGCGTCAACGGATCGAGTTCGCCGCCGAAGTACTTTTTCAGGGCCTCGTGAAAGATCTCCCCATCCTCGGCGGCGCGCGCAAACAGCGTCATCGAAGACCGGAACTTCATATCGTCCGGCGATCCGAAGATCTCGTGAATCGTGCGGTCTTCCACCCGGTTCACCAGTTCGGTGCACTCCACCAGCCGGGCGCCCAGCACCGGGTGGCGCAGATACGCCGCCGCCTCTTCCAGCGATCCAATGCCGTAGTACAGCGCCTGTGCGCTGCGCCCCAGCCCCTTCATCTGCGGAAAGATGAACCAGATCCAATGGCTGCGCTTGCGGCCCGCGCGCAGTTCCGCCAGAACATCGGAGTAGACCTCACCCTGTGCTTTGACAAAGCGCTCCAGTGTGAAGGGATCTCGCATTGCCTGTCTCCTTCTTGGGAAGCACGATTCGTAAGATGCAGCGGAGGTGGAGAATGGCAGCGTCCCATTCCGCTGACCCGCCGTCTCACCCTGCCCTCTCGACCCATTTCACGTCCCGATTTACCATAAGTCTATGCTGTTTCCTGTCCGCACCTGCGTCGTTTGTCACGAGCAGTTTGAGCTGCGGCCCGGCAAGCCGGGCTTTGCCAACCGTTGCCCCGCCTGCAGCGAGCCGGAAGAGGCCGGTCCCGCAGCGCCGCGAGATGCCGCCACCGTCGATCCGAAGGCCGCCGGCGAGTTGAATGCCGCCCGCCGCCAGGCCATGCGCAATCTCCTCTACCGTAAAGACAGCTAACCGCCGCCACCCTCTCCCCCAAACCGCGAATCCCGCGGCAAGCTGCGCGCATCGAATAGATAGTTGTTTGAACGACTATCCCCGCAACGGCAGGGAACCTGGAGGACCCAACCATGACGATCGCCACCCCGCGCCAGCCCGCCATCTTCCTGCCCCACGGCGGCGGCCCTTGCTTCTTTATGGACTGGACCTGGGGCCCTGCCGACACCTGGCACGCCACCGAGCGTTTTCTGCAGAGCATCGCCGCCACCCTGCCTGAGCTGCCCAAAGCCCTGCTCGTCGTCAGCGGCCATTGGGAGGAGCCCGCCTTTACGGCCAGCGCCGCTCCCGCGCCCAGTCTCATCTACGACTACTCAGGCTTCCCCGAGCACACCTACCGGCTCACCTGGCCCGCGCCCGGCGATCCCGCGCTGGCCGCTCGCGTCGCCGCCCTTCTCAAACAGGCCGGCCTGCCTTCGACCATCAGCCCCTCGCGCGGCTATGACCACGGCGTGTTTGTGCCCCTCAAGGTGGCCTTTCCCCAGGCGCAGGTCCCTGTCGTCACGCTGTCGCTGGCTGCGTCGCTTGATCCGGCGCTGCACCTTGCCGCGGGGCGGGCACTTGCCCCGCTGCGCGAACAAGGCGTGCTGATCGTCGCCAGCGGAATGAGCTTCCACAACCTGCGCGGCTACCTGCGCCCGGAGACGCCGGCCCGCGCCCGAGCCTTTGATGAGTGGCTGACCGCTGCCGTCGAGTCGCCCGCACCCCAGCGCAATCAACTGCTGGCCGGCTGGCGAGAGGCGCCTTTTGCCGCCTATGCGCATCCGCGCGAAGAGCATCTCATTCCGCTGATGGTTGCGGCCGGGGCCGGTGGCAACGCGCCCGGTGCGCGTGTCTTTCACGACGAGCCGATGGGCGCCGCCCTCAGTGCCTATCGATTCGAGGGCTGAATGGGTTGGGCCGGGTCGGACGGCGGCGCGGCCCGGCGCGCCCTGGCTATCGCTGGTACCACTTCGTCTTCTTCCCCACCCGCAGCCCGTTCTCAATCAGCACAGCCAGTGTCCCCAGTAACATGCACAGATCAATGCGCGCCTCGTGCAGAAAACTCAACAGGCCGTAACTGCCCAGCCGCGGCGTCTCAAAACGGCCCATACGGTGACCCAGCAGGATGGGCAGCTTGGTGGTCACCAGTGCGGTCGCAATGACGATCAACAAGACCAGTGCGGCATCGCCCGCATAGAGGTTCAGAATCAGCGCCGCTCCACCCAGCACCTCCACCGCGCCCACCAGCGGCGCCAGCACATGCGGCAGCGGCAGGCCGATATGCGCAAAGCGTCCCGCGCCCAGCTCGCCCGGCCGGACAAACTTCAGAATTCCCTCGGTCAGAAACACCAGGCCCACCATCACCCGGATCAGCATCATGGGAAGGTTCTTGCGCATCCATCTCCTCGCTCACCGGCAGACGGCTCCATCTTCGCCAGACAGCAGAAAGAACAAGTGTCTTTGAACCAGAAGCAGAATACAGCAGACCCTCTTCTGCATGCGGGGCATCAAGGACTCGTTTTCTTCCTTGCGCGGCAAAGCCGGACATCTGGACTGGCAGGCTCACGCCCACCCCGCCTTCACCCTGTCAGAAGACGCTCCACCGCAGGGCCCAGAGTCTCAGGCCTGGTGGCCGGTGCATAGCGGCGCACTACCCTGCCGCCACGGTCCACAAGGAACTTGGTGAAGTTCCACTTGATGCGTTGGGTGCCGAGAATGCCGCGCCGGGCCTTCTTGAGATAGGCGTACAGCGGATGCGCTCCTGGGCCGTTTACGTCGATCCGCGCAAAAATGGGGAAGCTCACGCCGTAGTTCTTCCGGCAAAATGCTCCGATCTCCCCAGGCGTGCCCGGCTCCTGCGCGCCAAACTGGTTGCAGGGAAAGCCGAGCACGGTGAAGCCCTGTTCCGCATGGGTCCTGTAAAGCTCTTCCAACCCGGCGTATTGCGGGGTAAATCCGCAGCGGCTGGCCGTGTTCACAATCAGCAGAACCTGGCCCTTGTATGTCTCGAGCCGGACAGGGCTGCCGTCCAGCAGGGACGCGGAAAAGTCATACACGCTTGTCGATTTCACGTCCATCCGCTTTCGCTCCGGCTGCCGAGGTGCCATGCGGGCTTCGCCCGCGTCTAATCAGAGATGCTCAGCAACAGCTTGAAGTTGCGGTTCGCCTTAAGCCCGCTCCGTTCCGGTAGACTGGTATGGGCTTCCAAAGGTACTTGTCTTCCGTGGCGCCGTTCGTCCACCGGGGGCTCCTGTGAGCGGGGCCTGCCCATTTCCGATGGCTGTTTGCGCGGCGGGCATGCAGAGAGAAAGACCATTGCAGAGCCGGAGCACCGTCCGCGCGTTTGGGCGAGGTGACCGCGGTCCAATATAATCAATCTTTCCGCTAAGTAGTGCCAGATTTTACGCAATGAGGGTGTGCATATTCTTCCCGTGATGCCTAACTATGGACCGCACCAGCTCTTGTGCTCGCCGCAGGGTGACAGCCCGGTGAAGATGAAGCACGCTTCCGTTTTCCGCATATTGCGGAGCTCTGCCCTTTGGGTGCGCCTGTCGTTGGCCCTGCTCCTGGTGCTCGCCGCAGGGGGCGCAACCGCCCAGGCGCCGGATACGATCGACCAGATACGGGTTATCGGGAACCGACGCATCCCCAAAGAGACGATCCTTGCGCGCATGTTCACCCATGCCGGAGATACCTACGACCCCATCTCCATCGAGCGCGACTTCAACTCACTTTGGAATACCGGGTACTTCGAGGATCTCCGCATCGAGCGCGAAGACTCCGAAAAGGGCATTATTCTCAACGTGTTCGTGCGAGAACGGCCTACGATCCGTGAGATCAACTACAAGGGCAACAATTCGATCAGCCAGTCTGACATCCTTGACCGATTCAAGAAAGAGAAAGTCGGCCTGTCCGTCGAGGGCCAGTACGATCCCACACGCATCAAGCGCGCCGAGACCGTCATCAAGGACATGCTCGCCGAGCACGGGCACCAGTTTGCCAGCGTCAAGACTGAAGTCAAAACCATCCCTCCCGCTTCGGTTCAGGTCAATTTCAACATCAAGGAAGGGCCTACCGTTAAAGTGGGTCAGATCCGCTTCACCGGCAATCAGCACCTCAGCAGCACTTACCTGCGCCGGTCCATGAAGAACCTCAAACCCATCGGCATCCCGTACTCGCTCATCTTTGAAAACCTCTTTGCCAAGACCTTCGACGCCTCCAAGCTCGACGAGGACTCCGAACGGGTGCGCTTTGCCTATCGCGACAAGGGCTATTACAACGCCGCCGTCGAAACGCCGCAGACCCAGATTCGCGATGAGGGCGGCTTGAACTGGTTCACCTTCCGTCCCCGCCGCGGCAAGCGCATTGATATTCTGCTGCCCATTGAAGAGGGCGCGCGCTACCGCCTCGGCACCATCACATTTACCGGAAACAAGGCCGTCACCAACGTCAGGGCCCTTCGCGGCACCTTCAATATCAAGGATGGCGACTGGTTCGACGCGCAGGTGATCGGCAAGGGCCTTGAGAACCTTAAGAAGGCCTACGGCCAGCTCGGCTACATCAACTTCGGCGCCGTTCCCAAGCCCATTTTCGATGACCAGAAGAAGACCGTCTCTCTCCAGATTGACATCGACGAAGGTAAGCCGTTCTACGTCGGGCGCATCGAAATTCAGGGCAACACCATCACCCGCGACCGCGTCATTCGCCGCGAACTGATGCTCGAAGAGGGCCAGGTCTACAACTCCCAGCTCTGGGAGTACAGCCTCATGCGCCT
>JAKBHH010000112.1 GCA_021836865.1 Acidobacteriota bacterium | reverse complement strand
ACGCCAATGCCGACCGTGCGCTCCAGTACCACCAGGACCAGCGCAATCGCCAGTACCGGGGTGCCCAGCACCATCAGGATGCTGGTGGCATAATGGGCCCACACAAACAGCGGCATGCGGAACCAGGTCATCCCCGGCGCCCGCATCTTGTGGATCGTCACGATGAAATTCAGCCCGGTGAAGATCGAGCTGAAGCCCGCGATGAAGATGGCCATGCCCGTTGTAATCACATTGGTGTTCACGTAATGCGTGGACAGCGGAGTGGTGAAGGTCCAGCCCGTATCCACACCGCCGGTGATCATGGCATACAAGGCAAGGATGCCTGCCGCGATGTAGAGATACCAGCTCAGCAGGTTGACCTTCGGCAAAGCAAGATCCTTGGCGCCCAGCATCATCGGAATCAGGAAGTTTCCGAGTGTGGCCGGCACGGACGGCACCAGAAAGAAGAAGATCATGATAATGCCGTGCATGCTGAAGATCTTGTTGTAAGTATCGGTCGCCATCAGGTCTGACTGCGGAGTGAGCAGCTCAAGCCGGATGAGCCCCGCCAGCGCGCCGCCGATGAAGAAAAAGAAGCTGATCGAGATCAGGTAGAGAATTGCGATCCGCTTGTGGTCGCCGGTCAACAGCCAACTGAGCAGACCGTTTCCCTTGGACAGGTAGTTCATCTTCGGAATCCGGGCCGTCGACTGGTCGGGAAGAGTCACGATTGTCGTGCTCATTGGTTCACCATCCCTTTTCCTGCGCTTGTTTGTCCCGCAGGGGCCGCCTTGCCTTCACTCTCCGGCAGCAGATCGGTCGTGGTCGTGGTCTGCTGCACGCGATAATCGGAATTGAGATTCTTGATGTACTCAACCAGAGCAATTACGCCATCTTCGCTGATCTGGCCCTGATACGTCGGCATGATGGGCGCATACCCCTGCGTGATGTGTTGCGAGGGGCTCAAAATCGCTTCACGGATATACGCATCGTCAGCCGTGATTGTCTGCCCGGTCGAAAGCCGCAACTTGGACCCGTACACATTGGCCAGGCTGGGGCCGCGCGCATCGGGTCGCGTGTTGTGGCACGCATTGCAGCTCAGGCTTGCGAAAAGGCGTTCGCCATTCTGCGCCAGCGAGGAGCCGCTGGTCGAACTCGCCAGCCACTTCTTATAGTCATCCGGGCTCATAGCGACCACCTCCCCAATCATGTGGGAGTGCTCCGTTCCACAATACTGCGTGCAGAAGAGGTGATAAGTGCCAGGCGTTGTCGCTTCGAACCACACCGATGTGTACCGTCCCGGAATCGCCTCGCGTTTCACGCGAAAAGCCGGGATCGAAAAGCTGTGAAAGACATCCTGAGAAATCAGAGTGAGCTGGATTGGCCGGTTGATCGGCACGTGGAGTGCGTTGATCTCATGCTGACCTCCGGGATGCTCCGCCTTCCACATCCACTGCTTGCCGACGACATAGATGTTCATCGCATTCGCCGGGGGCGTGTACACGCGGAAGTAGATCAGCGCGCCCCAGACAAACATCACCAGGAAGAGCCCAAGGGGGATAATCGTCCACGTAGCTTCCAGCAGCGTGGACCCTTCAATCTGCACAGCAACCGGATGCCGCTTCTTACTGTACAGAATCGAAAAGCTTGTCACCAGCAGGATGACGATGGTCAATCCCACGAGGCTCACAAGGACGATGAAAAAGTACAGCGCATCCATTTGCGGCGCAATGCGCGACGCCTCGGGTGGAAAAAGCGCGAAGTTCGTCAGCCACTTGACGAGAAACTGCCAAAGAACTGGACTTATATCAGACATTCCGTTATCCGTTCACCTTTGATTCATGCGCGTGTATTGCCGGCTTGAGATCGTGTGCCTGCCTGTAGTCCCGGCGGAACATGATCATCATGAATCCACCAAGCAGGACCACCGTCAAAAGACCGCCCAGTTGAACAATGCGCGCAACAATCAGCGAGTGCGTATTGGTCTGGGGGTCGTAGTGGTAGCAGTACGTAAGAATATTGTCGACCGGAGATCCGATCCGATTGGAAGATGCCTCGTCGAGACCGAGCAGCAGGTCTTTGGGTGAGTACTCCACGCCCATGTAGTACTGCGCCAGCTTGCCTTCGGGCGTCACAATCTGAATTGAACTGGCATGAGCAAACTGGGTCAGCTTGCCATCTGGACCCGGTATCCGCACATAGCGGAACCCCACAACCTGCGTCAGCGCGTCGATTTTCGGCTGGGTGCCGGTAAGGAAGTGCCATCCGTTCGCGGTTTCAGGATGACCGTAGCGTTTGAGGTAACTGCGCTTCTTTGCGGCTGCAAGGTCAGGGCCTTCGCTCGGATCAATGCTCACCACAATGACATCGAAGTCCTTTCCGGGGATGAAATTAACCATCTGCAGAGCGCCTGTCAGGCCGTTGAGCTCCTCCGAACAGAGCATGGGGCACTGGTAGTAGACGAGTGCGAGAATCGCCGGTCGCTTGCCGAAGTAGTTGCCGAGTTGCACCTGCTTGCCCGCGTCATCGGTGAAGGCGAGGTTCAGCGGGAGTTGCTGGTTCAAATGCTGCGCGATGCCGACCCCTTTAAGAACCGATGGCTGGTCGTTGACAGGCCCCATCTGCTTGTCGCCGTAGCTTGAGACCTGCGCAAACAGAGCGCGCGGCAGCATGATTGAGCAAAGGATGAGTCCTGCGAGCACTGCGCGCCCCATGTTGCGCGCGATCGTCCGAATTCTGGCTGCGTCCTGCATGACTCCTCCCTTCCTTCACGCCGATCTTTCAGCGCGTTGCGATGAGCGCGACTCTTTACTGCGCCCGCTTTTCCTCGGCTGCCCGCGTTGCAGCCAGATCCTGTTCATAGCCCGTGCGTGCAAATCCATTCGTGAGCGGCGCGGTGATTGTGGGTTGAGAATCTCCCGCAAGCAGCGGCTCCTGCTGCGCTGCGGGAGCCACTGGCAATCCGCGCTGCGCGATCAGGGCCATCGCCTGATCGATCGGAATCCGTACCTTGCCCTGCGCGCGATCAACCCATGTGTAGTGGTCAAGCAATAGATCTTCACGCTGGTGCAGATCGGCCACATCCTGGTTGCCGTCGTCCAGTTGCAGGCGCGGCGTGGGGAATTGTTGCGTCAGCTCGGAAACTTTGTGCTGCATCTCAGGATTGTTGGGTAAATTGCCCAGCTGGCGAATGTCTACCGTCGCAGTCCATTTGCTGGTTGGCCCGTCTTCCTTGTTCATCCACGAATTGATCGCTTTGCCCAGGCCATAGGCCAGAACGCCCGCTACCGCGACAAAAATGGAGAGTGCCGTCAAGAACACCACGATCCCTGTCACGCGTACATCGGACTGCTCATAGCCCTTGGACGCGTCAATCTCTTCCGGGGTGTGACTCTCTCGATCGTGTGGATTATGCGTGGGCATGTTCAGGCTCCAGAATTTCCGCCAGATGCGGATCGTTGGTCTGCACCAGTGGCCGCGCCTGCAACCGCGTGCAGAAAAATGCCACCCAGAATGCAATCATCGCAGCGGGCACAGCTGCATACTCCAGAATTCCCCAGCTGAAGTGCAGGTTGCGCGCAGCATCCTTGTAGTTCGGCTCGATAAGCCAGAAAAGATCGAACGCCTTGGCAAAGAGCATCCACTGGCACACATGCACCAAACGCTTCTTGTTGCGCTTGATGTCGCGCGACAGCAGCAGCGAGAAGGGAATCAGCCAATGGAACATGAAATCAAGCGTGATGATGATGCCCCAATGTCCGCGAATGCGATCCAGGTACCACGGAATCTCTTCCGGAAGATTCCCTGACCAGATGATTAAGAACTGCCCAAAGGCCAGGTAGATATTCAGCATCACGAACGCAAAGGTGAACTTGCCCAGATCGTGCTGCTCGGTCTGTCGCAACAGGGTCTTGAACGGCTCTGCCTTCGACAGCCCGATCGCGATGATGATGGAGAGCGCCAGCACCGAGTAACCCTGACCAACAAGGAATAGCAGGCCGTACACCGACGAATACCAGGTCGGGTCCATCGACATCACCCAGTAAATGACCGCCGCTGTCATCGTCAGCGAATACACAACAATTCCCGGACCGCTGATGTTCTCCATCTTCTTGATCCAGTACGGTGTATTGGCTTCAGAGTCCGAGTCGCGCTTCAGGCCCAGTGTATTCAGGCGCCATGCGTAGAATGCCCATATCGCAAAGCACAACAGGCTCACCCAGACAAATGCGCCAGGGTTCAGCATGGGGCGCTTGAACTCGATGGCGTGTGCCTGAGCCTCATTGATGAGGCCGGACTTCAAAGCTGCTGCCACGTCGCCCACCTGTGCCCACAGGTAAAGCTTCTTCATCTCGAAGGCCACCACCAGCCAATAGGCGAAGACCAGTGGCAGGGTGCGGCTCATCGCTTCCAGCGGCCGCCTCAACAACAAGCCCCACTTGCCGCCGGAGACATACTGGACCATCAGGAGCGTGAGACCCCCCACCGCAAAACCGAAGGTCATCATCAACCCCAGCACCCACGCCCGCAGCACGTGTTCGATTGAGCCGTCGGCAAAAGCCAGCAGGGCTGCAATCACTGAAAAAATCGCTCCCAGCATCAGCGCGCGCGCCTTCCATCCGTCCACAAAGGATGGCGCGCCGAGATTGGCGGGGAGCGTCCTGGCGTGAGTTGCTGCGTGTGCTTCGTGAGCCATTCCGTGTGTCCTTACTTCGCGGCCGCGGGAGCCGGTTTATTGGTGGGAATCGAAATGATCGGATCTGCCGGGTTGGCCGGCGCCATGCCCGGCGTGCCCTCTTTGGTCACATGCGGATAGGCCTGGACCGCCGTTGAGGGCAGCACCCAGGGCTCGGCATAGCCGGCGGGCAGATTTTGCTCGGCCGCCACTTCCTGCAGGCTTTTCACCTGCACGCCCGATGGCACATCCTGCGTTGTCGCCGCCTGACTCAGTTGCAGTGCGCGAATATAGGCCGCCACAGCCCACCGGTCAACCGGCGTGAGCTGCGCTGAGTAGTCTGGCATCGCGCCGTATCCGTGCGTCATCACAAAGAAGTAATGCGAAATAGGCTGCGCCCTCCGCACCTGATCGTGGAAATTCGCCGCAGGCTTGTAACCGCGCTCCACAATCTCTCCCAAACCATTGCCGACGCGCGAGTGGCATGGCGTGCAGTAGATGTTGAACCGCTCCTGCCCGCGCTTGAGCACTTCCATCGTCACTGGGAAAGGCATCAGATCGCGCTCTTCGCGGTATCCATTCGCGCCCTGCACGACGCCCGTGTAGAAATAGCTGTCTTCATGCAGTTGCCCCCGGGCCACCGTGGCCAGCACCTGCGGCCGCGCCCCGCGGTGGTCGGCAAACATCTCCGAACCGCGCTGGGGAATGAGCTTTGGCTGATTTTGCATGTCCTGACGACACCCTGCCATGAGCACCAGAGCCGTTGCTCCGGCCAGCATCCATGCGCACTTGAGCCCGCTGCCTTTTGTCATCTTGAGGAGGTTCAGTTGCATCAGTACTCCACCTCCACCACAGACTGCGGCTGAAACGCCTGCAGATAAGCCTTGGTCTCCACCGCGTCAAACTTCGGGTCCAATGCCTCAAGACAAAGGAAAAACTTGTCTGTCGTCGCGCCGTCACGGAAGTTCGGAGCGTTGAACAACGGGTGATAAAGAGACGGCAAGCCGTTCAGGGCCATCATGCCAAAAGCGGCGGACAGACCAGCCCACAGAATCGTCCACTCGTACGCAGGCACGATGAACGCTGGCCATGAGTAGGTGGGACGGCCGGCAATGTTGAGCGGATAAGCCAGGGTCGAAATCCAGGTCTCCAGCGAGAACATCGCCGCCAGGCCCATCAGCCCGCCCACCAGCGTCACCAGCGGCACCTTGTTGCGGTGGAAACCGATTGCCTCGGCCGCCTCCTCCACCGGGTACGGTGTGTAACAATCCATGCGCCGCCAGCCATCCTGGCGCGCCTGCTGCGCGGCCCTTATCAGGTCGCCCGGCGTATCGAATTCGGCCAGCAGGCCGTAGGTTCCTTCGCGTGCGGGCATCAGTCGCCAGCTCCCGCCGCCGTCTTGGCCTTGATCTTGGCCCCCGGCAGCATCATGCGGATTTCAGACATTGGAATCATGGGCAGGAATCGCACAAACAGGAGGAAGAGCGCCGTGAACAATCCCAGCGTGCCCACATAGGTCATGTAGTCCCACTTGGTCGCGCGGTAGGTTCCCCACGACGAGGGCAGGAAGTCGCGGTAGAGGCTCGTCACAACAATAACGAAGCGCTCAAACCACATGCCCGTGTTGACCACAATGGAGATGAAGAACATAAACGAAATCGAAGTGCGCAGCTTGCGCGACCACAGCGTGGTCAACGGAATCGCGAGGTTGCAGGTGATCAGCACCCAGTAGGACCACCCCATCGGCCCGAACATGCGATTCCAGAACATGAAAGCTTCCCAGTGCGACGCCGAGTACCAGGCCATAAAGGCCTCCATCCCGTACCCGTAGGCCACAATAAAGCCCGTCGCCAACATCACCTTGCCCATGTTGTCGATGTGCCGCTCCGTCACCAGTCCTTCCAGGTGATAGAACTTGCGCAGCGGAATCGCCAGCGTCAGCACCATCGCAAAGCCCGAGTAAATTGCGCCGGCCACAAAGTACGGCGGGAAGATCGTCGTGTGCCAGCCTGGCAGCACCGCGACCGCAAAGTCGAAGCTGATGACCGTATGCACGCTGAGCACCAGAGGTGTCGCCAGCCCGGCCAACAGCAGCGAGGCCGTCTCATAACGCATCCAGTGCCGCACCGATCCGCGCCAGCCCATCGAGAGCATCCCATACACATACTGGCCTAGCTTTGACTCCGAGCGATCGCGCAGCGTGCCGAAATCCGGCACCATGCCGATGTACCAGAAGACCACCGAGATTGTTGCGTAGGTTGATACCGCGAAAACGTCCCACAGCAGCGGCGAGCGGAACTGCGGCCACACATTCATCGTGTTGGGATACGGCAGCAGCCAGTAACCCAGCCACGGACGGCCCACGTGGATCAGCGGGAACATGCCGGCGCAGACAACAGCAAAAATCGTCATGGCTTCGGCAAAGCGGTTGATCGAGTTACGCCAGCCCTGCTTGAACAGCAGCAGAATCGCGGAGATCAGCGTACCCGCGTGGCCAATGCCGATCCACCAGACAAAGTTGATGATGGCAAAGCCCCACGCCACAGGCTGCGTGATTGCCCAGATGCCCACGCCCATGAGGAACAGCCACACCACGGCCACCAGAAGCATGGTCGCCACCGCACCGCCGATGCCGAAGATCGCGAACCAGCCCAGCGGCGTCGTCGGCGTCAACACGATGCGCGCAATCTTCTCCGTGACCGACTTGAAGGTCTGTCCCGGCGCGATGACGCGGTATTCTCCGGTTGCCGGGTCGATGCCCGGATCGTTGGTCTTTATCTCACTCGTTGCCATCGTGGCTTCAAGCCTCTCAACCATTTGCCGGCGCGTGTTCCACCGGCATCTGTTCCAGTTCAGGATTCGGATTCAACACCGCGGCCACGTATGTCGTACGCGGGCGGGTGTTCTGATCAGCAAGAACCTGGTAGCTCCGCTCTTTCGCGCGCAGCTTTGCCACCCGGCTTGACTTGTCGTTGATATTGCCAAACGTGATCGCGGAGGCCGGGCAAGCCTGCTGGCAGGCCGTCACGATCTCGCCATCGCGAATGGAGCGGTTTTCTTTGTCAGCCGCGATCTTGGCCTCGGAGATGCGCTGCACGCAGTAGCTGCACTTCTCCATCACGCCGCGCGACCGCACTGACACATCCGGGTTCCGCATCAGCTTCAGGCTTTCGGTCTCGTAATCGGAGAAAAGCAGGAAGTTGAAGCGGCGCACCTTGTACGGGCAGTTGTTCGAGCAATAGCGCGTACCCACGCACCGGTTGTAGACCATCGTGTTCAGGCCTTCCGGCGTATGCACCGTCGCGCCCACCGGGCATACCTGTTCGCACGGCGCATTTTCGCAGTGCTGACAAGCCATCGGCTGAAAATGAGCACGCGGCGCGGAAAGATCGCCCTCGAAGTACGTATCGATGCGCAGCCACTGCATGTTGCGCCCGATGCGCACCTGCTGCTTGCCCACCACCGCGATGTTGTTCTCGGCATAGCAGCTCACGATGCAGGCGTTGCAGCCCACGCAGCTGTTCATGTCGATGGACATGCCCCAGGCGTTGTCCTTGTAGCTCCAGTTGGGGAACAGCGATGTATCCATTGCCGGCGTGTCGCGGCCTTCGCCCTCATGCGCAAAGTTGGGATTGGCCTTGAACTCCTCCAACGTGGCGTAGCGGATGATGCCGCGCGGCCCCAGCGCCTCATCGGCTTCGAGCGAGTTGTTGCCCGTGCCCTGCTCGCCAAAGCGCGCCCCGCGGTGGTCCTGGTAGTGGCTCTTGGTAATCGCAATGCCCCACTTGCCATCTACCTTCTTCAGCGAACCTGTTGCATACAGCGGTGCCCACGTATTGCGAATCAGATAAGCATTGAAACCCGCACCCGATCCGACGCGGCCCGCGAACTCGCGCCCATAGCCCAGGTACACGGTGACGGAATTGTCCGGATGCCCCGGCACCACAATCACCGGTGCCTTCACCTTGCCGCCGCCCACGCTCAGCTCGACAATGTCGTCTTCTTCCAGACCCAGCCTGGTAAGCGTCGCGCCGGAAACAATCGCCGCGTTATCCCAGCTCAGATTCGTCACCGGCTTGGGCAGCTCCTGCAGCCAGCCCACATTCGACCAGCGTCCGTCGTACACGCTCGGGTCGGGACGGAAGATGATCTCCATCGCATCTTTTGCCGACGGCGCGGGAACCTGCGGAATATCGACTTTGACCGCCGCAGACCTCACAAAGGCCGTATCCGCAATCCAGCCGTCGTGCAGCACCTTGCGCCAGCCCGTCTCAAAGTCGCCTTTGATCGCCGGCTTCCAGGTCTCGCGGACCACGTCATACGGGCTCAGCATCGGCTCATTCAACAGCGCCTGCAACACATGATGCGCCGTTCTGCCGCCGTAGAGCGGGTCAATCATCGGTTGCACGATTGAAGCCGTGCCGTCGTAAGCCCGCGCATCTGACCAGCTCTCCAGATAATGCGCCGCGGGAATGTGCCAGTGCGAAATCTGCCCCGTCTCGTCCAGATGCGAGTTAAGGTGCGCCACGATATTCACCTTGCTGAAGGCCGCGGCGAAACCAAGATCGGCGGGCGCATTGTAGATCGGGTTGGCATTCAGAATCACCAGCCAGTCCACCTTGCCCGCATTCATGTCGGCCACCAGCGCCTTCATCTCGGCCATCTGGTCGCTGGGCAGCGGATTGAGCGGCTCCGCGCTCGCAAACACCGTCTTGCCCGCGTTGCCCAGGGTGTTATTGATGGCCAGCGCCAGCGCCGTCACCGACGCATCCTGATACAGCCCAGGAATCACTGCACTCCTGCCCGCATGCGCCTTCAGGTCGTTGGCCAGCGCGGCAAGATACTGCTTCTGCTCATATGTCCACGCATACGCCGGAACCGTCACTCCGCTTACGCCAACTGCCTGAGCCAGAGCCGCCGTGAATGCCGGAATCTCGCTCGCGCGCAGTCCAAGACGATGCTCGGCCTTCATGCCCGTCGTCGTCGGCATGCTCTCCACGGCATACAGCCGGTTCATGCCGTCTTCCGGATGCTTGCGCCGCTCCGCGTAGTCGCGCACCAGCCGGTGGAAGCCCGGATACGCCGCGCTGGAAAGAAAATCCGCATCCAGCGACACCAGCACATCGGCGTCCGCCAGCGCGTATTGCACGTTGATTCCCTTTTCCGCCGGCGTGCCCGCAATCGCCGGGTCGTACTGCACCAACTTCGCCTTGGGCCATGCTGCCTGCACAGCCTTCCACTGCCGCGCCAGGGTGGGAGAAGAAATCGTCTCGCTCAGGAAGTAGATCCCCGTGCCATCCCTGGTCGCCGCGACCTTGCTCTGCAGCGCCTGGGCAAACTCTGCCCACTCGCGGTTCTCGCCGCGATACGTCACATGCTGCGAGCGATCCGGATCGTAGAGGCCAAGCAGCGTTCCCTGGGAATATGGATCCGAACTGCCCTGGTTGTAAACGTGGTCCGGGTTGCCATCCACCTTGATGGGACGAAACTCGTCGCTCTTCACCAGCAGCGGCACAGCGCCCGTCACAAAAGGATGCGCCGTGGCAAAGTACATCGGCTTGCCCAGCACGAGGTCTTCCGGCGCTTTCACGTAAGGATAAATCGGCTCGTCCGGCTGCTTGGTACAACCCGCCAACCCCGCCAGAGCCATGGAAGCGCTCATCAGCTTCAGAAATCCGCGCCGCGACACCGGATCGACCCATTCCTGCGCCGCACCGGGAAACTCCCGCTCCACCGCCGCCTGAAACTCCGCCGTGTTGGCCAGTTCATCCACCGACCGCCAATACCGCTTGCCCTTCACGCCCTGCAACTCTGCACGCACCTGCGCCAGACTCAGCGGCGTAGGGGCGGCAGACTGGCCCGTCTTCTTTGTTTCGCTGTCCACGGCATTCCCCGCCTGATTCGTGGTTGCTTTCATTTCATCGCGGCTCATCGATGGCAGACCTCGCAGCTGGACAACTCACGCGGGGTGCGAATCTTATAGTGCTTCACCAGAAACAACCCCAATTCCTCCTGGCTGGTGAATTTCCGATAGACCGGAATCGCGGGAAGCCCGGCCGCAGCAACATCGCCGGCCAGTCCCCTCGCTGCGCCCCTGGCGGGCAGATCCAGTGAGGCCATCTCCGGCCCTGCACCCGCCGGATCTTTCGTCACGCAGTTCACGCTCTCCGCCGTCGGCGCCCCGCTCTGCGCATCGGCCGCTGTGCACCACACAGGACGCGATTCAGCGGGGGCCTCCCAGGCCATGTTGTAAATCTGGCTCGTCGGCCGTAAATTTTTCGCGGGATTGCGATGGCAGTTCAGACACCACTCCATCTGCAGCGTGTTCTGCGCATACATCAGCGGCATTTGATCCACCCGCCCGTGGCACGACGCGC
This sequence comes from Acidobacteriota bacterium, assembly GCA_021836865.1. Taxonomy (GTDB): domain Bacteria; phylum Acidobacteriota; class Terriglobia; order Terriglobales; family Acidobacteriaceae; genus Telmatobacter. Next base: position 976 of record JAKBHH010000112.1, on the reverse strand, counting down.
AGCCAATTCCCTTGTTCACGTGAATTGAGTGGTTGAAGTAAACATAATCCGGCAGATCATGCACCTTGGTCCACACCAGCGACTGCCCCGTCGCCCAACTGTCGCGCACCGGCTGCAGAAGCTGTGCATTGGTCCAGATTTGCGCATGGCAGTTCATGCATGTCTTGGTCGGTGGGATTCCCGCGTAGCTGGACCTCTCAACCGTTACGTGACAGTACTGGCATTGAAGACCCAGTCCCTGCACGTGATGCTTGTGGCTGAACGGCACCGGCTGGTCCGGACGCTGACCCTGGCGGGTGACCCAGGGGGAGCGCTGCAACTGGTCCAGAGTCACTCCCAACGCGATCACAATCAGCCCCGTCAAAACCAGGCTCGCCCGAGCCAAAGCATTGGAGCTGCGATCAAATATCTGCGCCATGAATGCAATCCTGTTTTGTTTGCGTTTACTTCCGTTGCGTACCGCAATGTGCGCGCTGTGCTGGCGGTCACATACGTTACGGTTATTTTCTGTTTTAATGCGGAAAAGGACTCTATTTCCGACGACCTCGAAATTTCAATATAGCAGCCGAATCCGGTCGTGCAGCCCTTCCCGCACCGCAAAAATTCAAAAAAGTTTTATTCTGTGCAACTTTTGTAAGCCACACAAAAGAATAGATTTTGTGACGTAGAGGTTTGCGGGGAATACACCAGCGTCTCCCTGGCGACGCGCGCAAAAGGGATTTTTCCGGCGATCCAAATGTATCACGCTCACCGCACAACCTGCCAACTGCCCGACACGTTCCAAGATGTGCCTGGCACGGGTCAGTCTGCTGCGCGCTCGACGACTCGCTTGCGGGCCATATATGGAACGGCGAACCGCTCCTGACCGATATGCGAATAGATGCGTACTCGCCTTGAAGCGTACCGCCCGCGTCGTGTTTTTTTACGCGTGAAGATGTCGGAACTCCACATCTCCCTGTCCCGCCGCAAGGTTCGT
>JAKBHH010000111.1 GCA_021836865.1 Acidobacteriota bacterium | reverse complement strand
CCCGATCAACTGCAGCAACTGGTCGCGCCGATTGCGCTGTATCCGGATGCTCTGGTGGCGCAGATTCTAGCCGGATCCATGTATCCCACGCAGATTGTAGAAGCCGAGCGATTCATGCAGCAGAATCTGAACTTGCAGGGTCCGGATCTGGCCGCGGCGGTGGATCAGCAGGACTGGGACCCGAGCGTGAAGGCGCTCACGCAGTTCCCTTCTGTGCTGTCGGATATGAGCAACAATCTTTCGTGGACCTCAGAGCTGGGCGATGTGGAATATAACCAGCAGGCCGATGTAATGAACGCCATCCAGTACATGCGGCAGCAGGCGCAGCAGGCCGGTAACCTGAACAGCGGGCCGCAACAGACGGTCGATGACAATAATGGCCAGATCGTCATTCAGCCTGCGAATCCTGAGGTGGTGTATGTGCCGGAATATGACCCGGAGATGGCCTTCGGCTACCCGGTGGGCCTGTGGCCGGGCTTTACGCCCTGGTGGTCGATGGGGACGCCGTATCTCTCCTTCGGCATCGGGTTTGGCATGGGGCCGTTCATGGGCTATGGCTGGGGCTGGCGCAACTGGGGCTGCGGCTGGGGTGACGGGATGCGCGGTCCGATGTTTGGGGGCGAGCGCTATTTCGGACACAGTCACGCCTTCTATGACCACAACGCATTTGCGCGCGGCAACTATCGAGGGATCGGCGGCGCAGGTGGCGGACAACGCGGATTTGTAAGCAGCAACCGTGCCGGAGCGTTCGGTGGCGGCAACCGCAGGCAAGGGTTCGATGGCAACCGGCCTGGGGGGATTGGGAACCGGCCGAGCACGTTTAACGGAGGGAATCGCGGCCTGCGCGGATTTGGCGCTCGGGGCGCGCCCAGTATGCGTGGCGGAGCCTTCAGCGGCTTTAGCCGGGGCGGCGATGCAGGCGCCTTCTCTGCGCGCGGACGTTCAAGCATGGGCGGCGGCTTTGGCGGAGGCGGGATGCGAGGCGGATTCGGCGGCGGCGGCATGAGAGGCGGCGGGTTCGGTGGCGGAGGCATGCGGGGCGGTGGCGGCGGGCGTCGTTGATGGCGCAGAACCGGGTGAATAGACGCTGAAAGGGAGATGGAGATGACCGGGCTGAAGATGCGCAAACAGACACACCACAAAAATACTGCCGGACTCGCTGTTGCGTGTGCCGCTCTGGCGATCTGCGCGGCGACCGCCGCTCAAGCGCCGGCCTCGCAATCCACTGCAACCGTTGCCGCCAGGCCCGCTGCGCCGGCGGCCGCGTCGGCTGCGGTTCCCTCGGTTCCTCAGGACAAGCCGCAAAAGGGACAGGAATTGTTCGCCTCCCCACGCCGCGCGACTCTGGCACTGGACGCGGCGCTCGAGAAGAATGACACGGCCGAACTGCTGAAGGTGCTGGGCCCAGGCGCAAAGGAGGTTCTCTGGTCTGGCGATGCAGCCGAGGACCGCGCCGCCATGGAGCAGTTTGTGAAGAAGTTTGCCGAGATGCATCGGCTGCAGATCGAGCCCGATGGATTTACGAGACTCTATGTGGGCGCGGAGAACTGGCCCTATCCGATTCCGCTGGCGCGCGCCGGGCTGATGTGGTTTTTCGACACAACGGCAGGCAAACAGGAGATACTGTATCGCCGCGTGGGTGAGAATGAGATCACGGTGATACAGGTATGCGGCGAGCTGGTTGCGGCGCAAAAGGAGTATTTCGCTCAACCGCACGACGGAGCCAGGGCGGGCGAGTACGCACAGCGCATCCTGAGCAGCACTGGCAAGCACGACGGCCTCTACTGGCAGGTGAAGGCTGGCGATCCATTGAGCCCGCTCGGTCCTTTTGTGGCCAAAGCTGAAACAGAAGGTTACACACAGGACGTAACGCAGCGCCCGGAGCCATTCCACGGCTACTTCTACCGCGTGTTGAGGGGCCAGGGACCGAATGCCCCCGGCGGCGCAAAAAGCTATGTGCAAAATGGCCGGATGACAGGCGGCTTTGGGTTTCTGGCCTATCCGGCGGAGTACCGCTCGTCGGGCGTGATGACGTTCATGGTTGGCGCCGATGGAGTCGTTTACCAGAAGGATCTCGGGCCGAAGACGACGGAACTGGCGAAGGCCATCCGGCTCTACAATCGCGATGCAAGCTGGCAGAAGGCCGACTGAGCCTCGCTGCCGGGTCTATCAACCCGACAAAAGCCGGAAGCGACAAAAGCGGCTCATCCAACAAGTGGATGAGCCGCTTTTGTGCAGAGCGGATCGAAAGATCGACTTCCCGGTTCAGCTTGCAGGATTGAGGCGGCCAGTGAGCGCCAGATCCACGTCCACGTCCTTGGCAACCTTGAGGATGAAGATGCTCGGATCCTTGAGGCCCCATTTCACATAGGGTACGGTGAAGTGCGCTTTCGCAGTGCATGTAGCACCGTCTATGTGGATCTGCATGGGAACGGTGATGGTGTGCGGCGTGCCGTGGAGGGTGAAGACTCCGGTGACCTGAATGCTGGAGTCGCCCGAAGCGAGGATGGTTCCCTGATAACTCTGCGGCGCAAAGGTCACATCGGCAAAGTGGGCTACGTCGAGCACCTCCGTGGTCATCTTGTGGTCGCGACTCTTGTTGCCGGTATCGCCGCTGGCGGCTGAGACCACAATGGAGCCGGACATGCCGGGCATCGTGCGATCGAAATCCACCATCCCGCTTTGCACGTGGAAGACGCCGTGGGTTCCATGATCGGCGCCGCCAAGAAAGAAGCTCACCTGGCTGGCGCCGGGATTGACGGTAAACGTCTGGTGCTGCGCAAAGACGCTGGAAGCAAAGGCAAGAGGAAGGATAGCAAGGGCGGCACGTGTAAGGGTCTTCATGGGTTTGTCTCCTGTATGAATTGGGATGCTATGGGTTGCGAGCTGGGCGTAGCGATCTTCTGCATGAGCCAAAAACTGATGGAGGCAACCTGCCGGCCGGTCAGGTATTCATGACCGGGCATGTCGGTACCCGGCAAGCCGAAGCGGGTGATCTGCGCGATGCGTTCAAAACGCTCCTGGGGCATAGACGCGGGCGGAAGATAAAAGAATGGTCCCGTGGCAGGATTGGGGGGCAGGCGCTTGAAAGCGGACTTCCAGCGCCGGAGCGTTCGGCCGTCTGCACTGTGGCAGGTCGCGCAAAAGCGCACATAGAGTTGCGCACCCTGTGCTGCGTCTGCTTCCTGCACATCGGTCGGGGATGGATACCAGCTCTCTTCGTCGGAGACATGCTGCTGGACGCCGGGGCCGCCTAGGCTGGCGAGATAGGCAACGAGGTCGTCGCCCCGGCCGTCGCTAAAGAGAAATGCATAGGATGGCATGATCGATGCGCCGCTGACCTCCGGAGGATCGAAGAAGTGCATCTTGAGCCAGAGCGAAGAACGGCGAGCGCCGACCTGGGAAAGGTCCGGCCCCTGGCGGCGGTTGCCGATGAGCGGCGGGTGCTGGAGATGCACGGCATCAAGGCTTTCAACCGGGCCCCACATCAGCACATCGGCCGTCTGAGGGCGAACGTACTGCGAGTGGCAATGGATGCAGCCCTCAGCGATATAGACCTGGCGGCCGCGCTCCGCGGGCGAGAGCTGCGCGGAGGGATGGGGCTGCTGGATGTGAGCGACCGCAAAGGCGACGACAAGAATGGCGGCGGTGAGTGCCAACTCGCGCGCGCGGCGCCGAGCAAGGGCCAGGAACGCGGGCGTAAGAACCAGTACCCCCGCCGCGGCAAGAAACAACGGCGGCACATGACCGAGGTTCTGGCCCATGCCGATTCCGAGTGCGGAGCCGACCCACCCGGCGAGGGCGTAGATCCAGCCGGCCTGGCGCGCTCGCTCCGCGAGGGATGCCGCGGGCGAAAGCAGAGATGGGTATGCCACCAGGGCAACCGAGTAGAGAGAGACGCCGACGGGATAGAGAACAGAGGCCGGCAGCGTGCGGGCCGGGTCGAGCAGGAGCCAGCAGGCGCCAGCCAGAACAAGAAACGCCGCGGTCAGGACAAACAGCAGACCGCGACGGCCCAGCAGGATGGCACCAGCTACGGCGGCCGTCAGATGCAGGAGAGCATTGGTCCACAAGTGCGCGTTGCCTTGCCAGGTTCCCGCTTTCAGCGCAGGCGTGTGCTGGATGATGAAGAACGCGGCTGAATCCAGCCAGACGAGGGCGGCAAAACTCGCCACCACGAATGGGAAGAGCAGAGCCGCGCTGGCGCGGGAGTCCACCGGCGCGAACCGCGGCGGTGCGGCATCGACGGGCGCAAGCAGGATGCCCAGCAGGCAAAGCAGCGCGGCGGCGATGGAATGGACCTGGGGCGAGGCAGCGAAGAACCAGGGAACATTGCAGAGGAAATATCCGATTCCGGTTCCGAAGCCAACGGTGAGCAGAGGATTCCGCGTGCTGCACCACCCGGCCAGATGTGTGACCAGCGTGACAGTGAGCAGGCCGAGACCGCAGCCGATGAGCAACGACACTGCCACGGCTGCGACTGAGTTGAGCGGCAGCAGTGCCAGCAGAGCAGCGGCGCCGGAGACGCCAAAGCCCGCGCGCAGACGCAACTGCGCGGAAGGCCAGAGCGCGATGCGCGGTGCGAGCAGACTGAGCCCGACGCCGCCCACAGCCATGGCAGCCATGACGGCTTTGAGTTGCGCGCCGGCGATGCCGAGCGCGGCCAGCCTGTTGAGGAATGCGAACTGGGCAAAGATGAGGAAGTACACGTAGGTGATGGACACAAGACCCGCACCACGGACTCCTGCATTACCCTGTTTAGCAGTCGCCATGCAACAACCAGCCTCTGCGCAGACCTGCTGCCTGAATCGTGACGCACGCGCCGTCGAACAATGCAATCGCAATCCAACCCGGCGCGAGAGCACCGGAAAGCACCGCAGCGCACACATAAACTGCGACTGAGCCGCGCAGGATGGCTGTGACGAGCCACAGGGCCTCAATCTTGGACGTGCAGCCGCCGCGGCGGACGAGCATGGCACCGTAGAGATACGACAAGCCCACGGCCAGAACGAAGGCCCCGATGAACGAGAGGAACGGCAGCGCATCGGCAGGCACGGCCAGATGCATGAGGCTCAGCGTGAAGACCGGCGCGGCCATCAACAGCGCGCCCGTGACGGTATCCGACATGCCTGCCACGACGTGATAACCAAGAAGGACTGGATGCTTCATGCAACTTTCTCCTGTGGAACCTTAGTGCGCGCGGGGTCCAGCTCGCCAAGCAAAACAAAGGCGTCGCGGAACCACTCCAGGGATGCCGCCAGCATCAAGATGCCCGTGAGAAGTCGAAGGATGTAAAGAAGATTGCGCGCTGGTCCGGGCACAATCGTGAAAGCAGGGTTGGAGCCTTCCAACCATCCCGCAGCGGTGATGACAACGACATATGCGAGCACCCCCCAGTTCCAGAGGTGGAACGACCAGGATCGCGTGAAGATCCAGCCGCCCTCGCCCAGCAACTGAACCATCACCAGGATGATGAGCGCGGAGAGAAACCCGGCTATGGCGGTGAAGGAATGGCCCACCAGGCCGTCGGTGAACTTGAAGTGATCGAGCACGCCGGGCAGGAACAGGACCCATCCGGAGACAACCAGCAGGCCCCACCACCAGAGCATCGCCTTGCGCCATGCGCGCGTGTTTGCGTGCCACTCGAAAGCCGCATAGTAGGCCGGCGTAAGCGGCAGCCAAAGGACCATTGCGCCCAGGCTCATGAATTGCGATGGGATGCGATGGCTGATGTCAGCTCGGCTGAGACCGGCGCAGAGCAGGCTCTCGGCCAGCAGCAGCAGCCATGCGATGCGAACGGCCGAAGCCGGCGCCGCATTGCGCCGCGTAATGCCGTAGGGAACGATGAGCAGAATCAGCACGACCGCAAGCGAGGACTCAAGCTGGCTGGTGCCTGTAGGGCCGCCGGTGTCTGGGTTCACGGCGGGATAGATGCCGGGACTTGATGCGATGTAGAGCGCAACTGGCACGGTGAGCAGGATGAGCAGGCCAAGGAATTTTGCGACGCGGGCTTTCGGATTGCTTTCACCGCCAGCTTGCGATGGACGAAAAAAAGCAATGGCAAGCAGCAGCCACAAGGCAAAAGCCGCCAGCGGAAATGCGATTCGAGCGGGGCCTGACCAGTCAAGAAAGAGCTTGCCGCTGCTGTGACCCGCAAGCCACATGAGCGCGCCGAGGCCGAGCGCCGCGGACCACCCCCAGAGCACCGGCCTGCACCATGCGGTGGCTGAGCCGCGGTCCGCACAGTACACATGAAAGAGAAAGCCGAGCATGGGCATGCTGCTCCAGCCATAGAGCATGACGTTCATATGCACCATCATCCAGCGACCGTAGGTCCACTCGCCGAGCCAGGCATTCAGCGAGGGCAGCAGAAGCAGGATGGCAAGCAGGACGCCGATGGCGTTGCCCAGAACAAGCCAGAATAGGCCATGCCACGCGGCGTAAGCGACGGCCGGAGATTTCTGCGCCGAAGCGTCACTCGCGGGATAAGGGCTCATGGATTCGTCCATCATGCATTTCAAGGAGGCGATCGCAGCGCTGCGCCAGCGCGCGGTCATGCGTGGCCATCAACAAGGTTACGCCTTCAGTGGCGGCCAGATCGAGCAGCAGATCAAAGACCGTTGCGCTGGTTTCTTCATCGAGCGATCCTGTGGGTTCATCTGCCAGCAGAATCTTCGGACGGTTCATCAGAGCGCGGCAGAGAGCTGTGCGCTGGCGCTCACCACCGGAGAGCTTCTGAATGCGGTGACCAAGGCGGTGGCGCAGGCCGGTTCGCTCAGTAAGCTGCTGCAGCCTTTCGCGCGCCGCACGGCGATCGGTGCCCGCGGCCACGCAGGGAATCATGCAGTTCTCTTCGAGCGTGAGATCGGGGATGAGGTTATGCAGTTGAAACACAAAGCCGACCTCGTGCCGCAGAAGACGAAGCAGGTCGCGCCGGCGATTAACCTCCGAGCCATTCACGGATACGTGGCCGCGGTCTGGCGCATCGAGGCCGCCGAACAGGTGCAGCAGCGTGCTTTTGCCGCAACCGGATGGGCCGCAAAGCGCAATGGTCTGGCCTTGCAGGACATCGAAGCTAACGCCTTTTAGCACGGTGATGGCGCCATCGTCATAGCTCTTCCATAAGTCCTGCGCGTGCAGTACGACGCTGCTTGTGGGACTGGCTGGATTGTCGGGCGTAGTCATTCGAAGCGCAGCGCCTCCACCGCACGAATCCGCATGGCGTAGATCGCCGGATAAAGCGCGCCCGCCACGCCGGTGACGAGCGCGAGAAGGATGACGATCAGCAGAACGGCAAGGCGGATGGAGACATCAATATAGCCGTCGAGCGCGGGGATGAGCTTGAGTCCGAACAGTGCCACGATGCCGACTGCGAGGCCGCACAGCGCGCCAACAAGGGAGACCAGCGCGGACTCGCCGAAGATCATGCTCGCGATCTGTGTGTTGGAGAAGCCATTCACGCGGAGGATGGCGATCTCGCGAATGCGCGTGAAGACCGACATGATCATGGTGTTGGCCACTCCCAGACCGCCGAGCAGCAGGCCGCACCCTCCCACAGCCCATGCCGTGGCTTTGAGGATCTTGAATTGCGAATAGGAACGCGTAAACTCAGCATCCTCAAGACCGATGAGATTGGGGAACTGCTGCTTCACCCTCGCTTTGAATGCGTCGGCGTCTCCGCTGGAACGCAGCTTGATAGTGAGAACGGAAGAGCCGTCCTTGTGGAAAAAGCGCTGCGCCGAGGCGATCGGCATGAAGACGCCCCCGTCTTCAAATCCGTTGGCGGTCTTGAGCACGCCAATGACGCGAAAGGCGCCGTGGCCGATCGGGACTTCGCTGCCGACCTTCGCATGGAGAAAATCCGCGGCGCGCGCGCCCAGGACCACGTCATCGTCGTGGATGCCGAAGTCGCTGCGATTGCCCGCAATCCACGAGGCTTTGCGGATGCGCGCATCTTGCGCCGTAACGCCGAAGCAAGTGATGATGGGATGATCTGCGCTGGAGACAATGCCGAAGAGAACCGGGTCGGCATGAGCAACGAGAGGCCACTTCGCGATCTGTTCCGCCGCAGTTTGCGAGACTGTGCTGAAGAAGAGGTCTGAGACATTGCGCTCGAAGACGATGAGCTGGCTGTCGCTCGATAGAATCCCGGAGAACATGCCGATCGCGCCCTGCAGAATGGTGACAACCGTGATCATGGCCGCCACGCTGAACGCAATGCCGGCGATGCTGATGAAGGTTCGGATGCGATGGCGCTGAAGATTTGTCAGGATCAGGCGCAGGAAGATCATGACTCCGCTTTCAGAGTCATCTCGCAAGCACTCTCTGTCACGCGGCTCAGCTCATCCTGCAGATCGCTGCGCAGTTTTCCCAGGAACTCGATGCCGGGCCTCGTGCGGAGCAGGCGCTTCAACGTGTGATCGCCAAGCCGGATGAGGCGGTTCAGGCGCTCCACAGCATTGGGTATGCCGATGGCCGTGGCCATGTTGGGGCGGTCGAGGAGGATATCTCGCGCCACGGACTTGCCGGTCTCAGCTACGCTTTGTAGCACATCTTTCAGGTCATCGACAATCTGATACCCGAGCCCCCAGCAGGCAGCGATGCGCTCAAGCTGCCGCACCTCGCGCTCAGGCGCGCCGGCCAGCAGAGCCGGCAGCACAAGCGTAAGGCGGATGAGCGAGACAGTCTTGCCATGCGCGATGCGCTCAGTGGTCTCGCGCGTGTGCGGCAGCGTGGCATAGTGCAGGTCGAGGCTTTGCCCGTTCAGCAGGCCTTCCACCCCGAGGCGCTTTTCCAGATACTCCATGACCTGCGGCTGTGTCGCCGGGGGAGAGCCTGCCAGCGCTTGCCAGATGAGCGCATACGCGCGGTTGATGAGGGCGAGCGCGGAAAGAATTGCGCCCGGCTCGCTGAACGCTACATGGACACAGGGAGCGCTGCGCCGGTGCGTGGCATCGTCCATGCAGGGCAGGTCGTCAAAGATCAATGAGGCCGTATGAAAGTATTCGAGTGCAATGGCAAGCCGATTGGCGCGCGCGGGCTCCAAGCCATAAGCCGCAGCCAACTGCAGCACCATGCGCGGGCGAACGAGACTGCCGGGATTCTCCAGCACATGGCAAAGGGCCGCCTCGAAGTGTGGATCGAGACCGGCCGGCACAGGCAACAAAGCGCGAAAATCTTCCGCCAGTTGCGTAGTATTCAGTTCATCCAGGCCAAATTCCGCCGGCACATTTAACCTCATGATGGGGTGATGAATTTCAAAAGGCCTCTCGCGCAGGGAATCCTGCTGCGAGGTCAACGAGATACCAACCAGCAACACGCACCCTTTTAGACGCAGCTCAAGCGCGACGGGAGACAGCAACAGGGCTGAAAACGGATGACAATTTGTTCATTCTTTCGAAATCAGGCGCGCCGGAAGGACTCCGCAGCAGGGCATGAAGTTACCGGTGCAACACGAGGTTGGATCGGCATCGGCTCGTTCATGACGACAACTTAATCTAGCCCGCGAATGCCTTGGATCGCGCCAGGAATGTCTGGTCCAAGCAGCGCCTGCCTGCACCTGCCTGCATCGACTAATATCCTTTCATGCGGCTTCTTCTGGTGGAAGATGAACTCGATATTCAGACGTTCCTGCGGAATTCTCTGGAAGAAGCGGGCTACAGCGTGGATGTGGCGGGCAACGCTGCGCAGGCAGAGGATATGGCTACGCAGTCGGCGCACGACATTCTAATTGTGGACCTTGGGCTGCCGGACAGGGACGGCATCAGCCTGATTCTGCGGCTGCGGGAGATGGGAATTTCCGCGCCCGTGCTGATCCTTTCCGCACGGCGCTCGGTGGATGATCGGGTGCGCGGGCTGGAGCAGGGCGGCGACGACTACCTGACGAAGCCCTTTGCCCTGGCGGAACTGCTGGCGCGGCTGCGCAATCTGCTGAAGCGCAACAACCCGGCAGCCGGCGAGGCAACACGGCTGCGGGTGCAGGATCTTGAGTTGGACCTGCTGCGACGCGAAGCGACGCGCGGCGGACTCGTGCTGCAATTGACGCCGCAGGAGTTTGTGCTGCTGGAGTATCTGTGCAGAAACGCGGGGCGCGTGGTCACACGCTCCATGATTCTGGACAAGGTGTGGGGTATGCGCATTCAGCCGGATACAAACGTCGTGGACGTGCATATTTACAGGCTGCGCGGCAAGGTGGATGGGAAAGGGCAGCAGCCGCTGATCCGCACGCTGCGAGGTGTGGGCTATGTCCTCAAAGACCGTTAATCCGGTGATGCATTCGGCGGCATGGCGTATCTCGCTGTGGGCGACGCTGGCCTTTGCCTGCGGCACCATGCTGGTCTTTATTTTTCTCCATCGTTTCGTCTCCAGCGACATCCGGCAACGCACGAATGCATGGCTGGCAGGCGAAGTGGAGGTGCTGGGCGATGTAGCCGAGCACACGCCGAAGGATGCTCTCTACGACAGGGTGGTAAGCGAAGTGGCGGAGCTGGCGGGCAAGGAAGTGCCCAACCGGCTGCGCTCCGAAGGCCACACAAACGATCTTGTCTTTTTTCTGCAAACCGCCGGAGATGGTGCCCAGACGCTGTGGGTAGGCGCCGGAAGCGGAGAACCTTACCTGAACGCGATCCGGAAGCAGCCATTTCCGCCGGATGAACCGCAAGACGTGCGCGTAGCCGGCTCGGCCATTCCTTTTCGCGTGGTGGCATTGCAGATTGACGATGGCAGCCGGATCTACCTGGGTCTCTCTGAGCGCGACGAGCTGCGTGTGCTGCGCAACCTGCGTTTCCGCTTCATCATGCTGTGGTTGCTGCTGGTGCTGCTGGGCTTTGCCATTGTCTTCTACACCGCGCGCCGCATGTTGAGCCACGTCCGCGATATTACGGAGGCCGCATCGCGCATCGGCCACTCCGACCTGAATGCGCGCGTGCCCATGAGCGCCCGGAATGATGAGGTGGCGCACCTGGCGCGCACGCTGAACCGCATGTTGGATCGTATTGAAAGCTCGATGCACCAGTTGCACACCATTACCGATGCACTGGCGCACGACCTGCGGAGTCCGATGACGGCGATTCGCGGCAAGCTTGAGATGTCTCTCTCTGCCGCAAGACACGGCGAACAGGCCGAACCGATCGTCGCAGCCATTGAGGAACTGGACCGGCTGACGGAGTTCCTCAATACTTCGCTCGACGTGGCCGAGGGCAAGGCGGATGCGCTGCGCCTATCGCGGAGCGAGATTGACCTGGATGAGTTGCTCCACGTGATGGTGGATCTCTATGAGCCTTCGATGAGCGAGAAGAATATGCATGTGACGCTGCAAAGCCAGGGGCCGGTCAGGATTCAGGCCGATGCGGCACTGATGCACCGTATGATCTCAAACCTTTTTGATAATGAGTTGAAGCATGTGCCGTCCGGATGCTCGATCCGTTTGAGCCTTACCGTCGAAGAAGACGCGGCAAAGCTGACGGTAGAGGATGACGGGCCGGGCTTTGCGCCGGAGGTTCTGCCGCATCTGTTTGAACAGCGGGTGAAGGGCAGACAATCCAGCGGGCACGGGCTGGGGCTGGCCTTTGTCGAGGCTGTGGTCCGGGCACACCGAGGAGGCGTTGTTGCATCGAATCATGAAGGCGGGGGCGCGCGGCTTACGTTGACCCTTCCGCTTGGCCGGGTGATCGATTCATCTCTTCCAATCGAGATGACTGTCTCGGGCGCCGGGCCGAACCATCGGTGAGAAACCAAGCGGCCATATTGAAATGAATTGCAACTGGGCAAGCAAGCAGCAGGGTATGTGTGCAGCACACCCCCGGAGGGAAAGATCTCGATGGGAAGTAGACTCAAAGTCACGTATTGCATTGAGCCGGACGCCGCGTCGCTGGCGCGGCGTGCCGTAGAGCATCTGGTTGCGCAGGTTAAGGCGGCCATTGCCGCGCGCGGCCGTGCGCGGATCGCGATCAGCGGCGGCTCCACGCCCAAGGCGGCCTTTCAGCTGCTGGCGGACCCCAAGCAGATCTGGCGTCACGCCATGCCGTGGGACAAACTTGATATTTACTGGGTCGACGAGCGCTGCGTTCCTCCCGAC
>JAKBHH010000025.1 GCA_021836865.1 Acidobacteriota bacterium | reverse complement strand
CATTGTAAAGCGCGCTCGGCAGCAGTTCGCTGAACATGTAGGCCGCAATCGCATTTGACCCGAAAACCAGCCACACCCAGGTCCAGCCCTTGCGCCATCCCTTCTGCTCCACCGCCCAGTAGGCCAGCGCGAGCAGCGCCAGCGAGTAGCCCGCTGCCACCAATACAAACGAACTGGTCCACATATTCTTGTTCAGCGGGAACTCAAGCGACCACAGATACCCCAGCGCCAGACTGACCAGAGCCGCTCCCGCAAGCCCCGCCGTCTTGGTGGCGATCGTCTTGCCTGTGCGCAGCCACAGCCCCGCCAGGATGCCGATAAGCGCGGTGCCGATCGCGGGCAGATCGCTTAAAAGGCCCTCGGGGTCGCGCACGTTGTGGTCCGGCGCTGACAGGTACAGGTGATGTGGAAAGACATGCCGGTCAATCCACGAGACGAGGTTTTGCGTCTGGTCCATGAAGGGCACATCGCGGCCCGGCACGCCCACGCCGGGGATCGGAGTCCAGCGCACCAGGATCCAGTAACCGATCAGCGCGACCGCGAGCGCGGCAACTTTTGTCCAGACGCGATTGTCCCACAGATAGAAGAGACCCACCGCCAGATAGCAGACGGCGATTCTCTGCAGCACGCCGTAAAAGCGCATGTGCGGCAACGCAAAGAAGGGAAAACTGTTGACCACGATGCCCAGCAGAAACAGAATGACCGCGCGCTGCACCGTGTGCCGGGCCAGCTCAGCGCGTGTGGCGCCGCGAGCCAGCCGCGCCTCAGTAGCAAAGACCACCGATACGCCCACTACAAAGACAAACGTGGGAAAGACCAGGTCGGTCGGCGTCAGCCCGTTCCACTGCGCGTGATTCATGAAGTGCCACGAGCCGGGTCCGCCGTTGTTGTTCACCATAATCATGAAGGCGATCGTGATGCCCCGCACCACATCCAACGAAAGCAGCCGCCGGACCGGCGCGGGGGTCAGGGATGGATTGGTCATTGCGATGCGTCGCTCCCTAGTAATCGATTGCTCCTAACCCTACGCGCTGCCGCGGCACTTCGCCAAGTCCCGGCATATAGCGGTGGCGCATCCCTGTAACTCCGTCCCCCTACGCTGCTAAACTCCCCCTTCAGGGAAAATTCCGCAACTTTGCCTGCGCTTGCTTTGGAGGCTCTTCGTGCCCGACTTTCAGCCTTTTGTTTCGCCCGCCGAGAAACGCCCCGAGTTCACCCTCCGCGCCATCCTGCTCGGCTCGTTCTTCGGCCTTGTCTTCGGCGCGGTCACGGTCTACGTGGGCCTGCGCGCCGGCCTCACCGTTGCTGCCTCCATTCCCATCGCCGTCCTCTCCATCAGCATCCTGCGAGTGCTGGGCCGCGCATCGATTCTCGAAAACAACATCGTCCAGACCACCGGCAACGCAGGCCAGTCTATTGCGGCGGGTGTCATCTTTACCCTGCCCGCGCTCATCTTCCTCGGCTTCGATCTCGAGTACTCGCGCATCTTTCTCCTGGCGCTGATCGGCGGCTGGCTCGGCGTCCTCTTCATGATTCCTCTGCGCCGCCAGTTGATTGTGGAGGAACACGGCAACCTCACCTACCCCGAAGGAACGGCCTGCGCGGACGTGCTGATGGCCGGCGAGCGCGGCGGAGGCCTCGCCAGCCGCGTCTTCTTCGGCCTGGGCCTCGGCGCGCTCTACACACTCTTCCAGAATGAGAACATCTTCAAGGCCTGGCCCGGCACGCCGGAGTACCAGCCGGACTTCGGCGCGCAGCACATCCTCAAAGGCGCATCGATCAAGGCCGACGCGACGCCGGAGTATCTCGGCGTGGGCTACATCATCGGTCCCAAAGTGGCCGGCGTCATCTTTGCCGGAGGCGTCTTTTCATGGCTGGTGCTGATGCCCCTGATCTACTTCTTCGGCAAAGACCTGCCGCATCCAATTTATCCCGGCACTGTACCGATTGCGCAGATGGGGCCGAGCGACCTGTGGGCCACCTACATCCGCCCCATGGGCGCGGGAGCAGTGGCC
Source organism: Acidobacteriota bacterium (assembly GCA_021836865.1). GTDB lineage: Bacteria > Acidobacteriota > Terriglobia > Terriglobales > Acidobacteriaceae > Telmatobacter. The sequence continues at coordinate 40,435 of JAKBHH010000025.1, read as the reverse complement.
GCCGCCGGGCTCATCACACTGCTCAAAACGCTGCCCACCATCTTCGGCGCGCTCGCCTCCGGCTTCAAAAACCTGCGCCCCGGCTCTGCAGCGGCTAAAGCCGCGCCCAGCCGCACGGAAGACGATCTGTCCATGCGCGTCGTCGTGGGCGGCTCCATCCTTCTAGTCATCCTGATGTTCTGCTTTCTCCAGTTCAAGCCGGTGCCCGGCGCGTATGTCGGCTGGGTGGCAAACCTGGCCGCCTCGCTGCTTGTTGTCGTCTTCGGATTCCTCTTCGTCACGGTCAGCTCGCGCATCGTCGGCCTCATCGGCAGCTCGGCCAATCCCATCTCCGGCATGACGATCGCGACGCTGATGGCCACCTCCGCCATCTTCCTCGTCAAGGGCTGGACCAGCCCCGCCTTCGGCGCGCTGGCCATTACCATCGGCGGCGTAGTGTGCATTGCCGCTGCCAACGCCGGAGACACCTCGCAGGACCTGAAAACAGGCTTCATCGTGGGCTCGACGCCGCGGCTGCAGCAGATAGCGCTGATGATCGGCGTCGTCGTCTCCACCATTGCCATCGGGTTCACGTTGAACCTGATGAACACCGGCCTCCAGTCCTTCCGTGCGGCATCGCAGCCCTGGGAGATCCACGCATCGCATCCCGGCGTGGCCGTGCAGGACGATGTGCGTCACCTGCCTGATACATTCGAGGTGCTTGGGCCGAACCAGGCCTCGGCACAGCACCACAAAAGCGAATATGTGGTGCTGAACGCGCTCGGCTCGCCGGAGCTGGCCGACGGCAAATATCTCTATTCACCTGCTACCGGCCGCATTGAGGCGCAGTGGATTCAGGGCATCGGGAGCGAGAAGGCGGCCGCCCCGCAAGCGCGCCTGATGGCCACGGTCATCAACGGCATCCTGAGTCGAAAACTGCCCTGGGGACTCGTCATGCTGGGCGTCTTTCTGGTGATTGCAGTCGAGCTATTGGGAATCCGCTCGCTGTCCTTCGCGGTGGGCGCATATCTCTCCATCGGCACTACGCTGGCCATTTTTGTGGGCGGCATGGTGCGGTGGTTCATTGATCAGGCAGCGCAAAAGGCAGGCGGCGAAACCACGGAGAGCGAAATCTCGCCCGGCTCCCTCTACGCCTCGGGACTGATCGCCGCGGGCGGCATCGTGGGTCTGATGGGCGTGGCGCTCAAGGGCTACGAGACCACCTTCGACAAAGGCGACATCCTCAACTTCCCCCACACCTTTCTGGATCACTCGTGGGTCTCGGTGCTGGCCTTCGCCCTGCTGGCTTTCTCGCTCTATTACTTCGCAAAGAAGCCACTGGAAAAATGAGGGGCAACACTCTTGATGGGGAAGCATTCGGCTGCCTGCGATGCAGCGATTCTGTACTCGCTTTGTTTGCGGCGCTCTGCCAGCTTCCCATTCATGGGGTGATCGTGGCGGGCTGCTCGTCGATGAGATAGCTTCGCCAGCCGTCGCCTTCGGCAAGCTCCTTCAGCCGCGCAAGCCTCTTGCGGATCAGACGCCGGATGTGCGGCGCAATGAGCCACTTGCCCGCACGCTCACCCAGCCACCCCAAGGGCATGGCAAAGCGTATCTCATCGCGGAGCAGCACGGTTCCGTCACGCCGGGCAATAAAATGATGGTCGTGTTCAAACCAATCGAAGCGGCCTGTCATCATGCGATCGCGGAAGAAGGTCGGCTCGGCAAATGCTTCAATCAGACTCTCATGCACCTGCGGCATGCCCAGTTGCCAGCCCTTCCAGCGCACCGTGTCGCCCTCGACAACCTGGCCGAAAGTGCGCCCGCGCACGGGCCGCATCCTGAGCACTTCCTGCACGATTTGAAGGTTGGTTGAAAGCCGGAAGCACCGCTCGATGGGCGCACGCACCACAATCTCGTCTGCCAACACAAATCCGCCGTTCATTGTCCCTCCAGGTCAGGGTACCGTCACGCACCGGGAAGAGCTGCGCACATGCCTGTTTTGATTCAGGAAGGAGCAATGACGCTTCAGCGCGCAGCACGGAAGGCGGGGAAGGTAAATGAACGCGGACGAACGCGTGGTGGGCGGCCTTTGGGTGCCGGACGGCAGGCGGCCTAACGCAGCAGGTGCCAGAGCCGCCATGCTCCGTAGAGGCTGACCGCCGTGGCCGCCTCGAGCGCCATGCCCACGAAGATGCCCCTTAGGCACCTTCCCCCCTCGACACCGTCCTCGGTGAGCGCTCCCACGGCCGTGGCGAGGTCAATTTTCTCGGCACGGGAGAAAACCAGTTCAGGATCGATGTACAGATCCCGGAGCGGAATCAATTCCGGGGACTCGACATTCACTGAGCTAATGGTTCGACTCGCCATCATGTTGACATCTCCCCAGGCTGCACAATCGGCATACTGCCGCGCTCACTTACGTCGGGACTCAAAACCAAATTCTCGTAACGGACTTTCCCATCTTGTTGTTTCCCCGGCAAGAATGATGTGATCTGCATCACTCTACCTTGAATCTTCGGGTCAGTTCATGTCGGCTTGCATCCTAGCCTCTGCAACTTGAAACCCGCAATACCTAGATGCGTTGCTGCGAAAGGTCAAAGGTATGAAATTTTAGAATTCGAGTAGCTTGAGCAGGCAGGCGCGGTCCCATGCGGCCATGGAGACGTTACCCAGGGCGCAATGTGCGTGCTTTCAGGCAGCTCGTGTGGGCTTGTTTTCGTGCGGGCTTCAGGCGCGCGCGGGTCCGCTGCGCTTGTGAAAGACGACCTTCAACGCCCGTCGCCATTGCTCGCTGATCGCCAGGAACTCCCACTCGATCTCCGGCGAGATATAGCGCAGGGCGATCTCATTGGCGGGATGGATACGCAGTGCGGGAGCGACGAGCAGTAAGCGCGGCTGCAGCGAAGCCATTTCAGCACCGGCAAAGTAGCCCTGTCGCTCAAACGCCGAGAGCCGCCGGCAGTCACTTCCCAGCGGGCGGTCGGCATTGAGTGCGCGAACCCGTATCCAGTAGTCGAGCGCCTGCAGGGGCAGGTGCAGGGCTTCATTGGCCTTCACTTCGATCACCACTACACGTCCATTACGGTCGAGCGCAAGCAGATCCAGCATGCCCCGATCTCCCGATGACAGCGCGGGCACCTGGGAATAGATGAGGTCGCCGCGCAGACTGGGCAGCAGCTCCGCAATGCCCACCCGCAGTTCCGACTCGAGCCAGCACTCGGGCTGCATACGAAAGAGGGCATCGGTATGCACGCCATCCGCATGACGGCTGAGGAATAGCCGCGTCAGCAGGTCGCGGCAGAATCCCGCATTTTCTTCCGTAAGGGGCGTCTCATTGGCTCCTGCGCCAAAGGTAATCGCATCCTCGCGGGCAAAGGAGTGTGCGGCCGCGCCATGGCGCACCCGCGCAAACTCCAGACCGTGAAGCAGCAGCGCGACTTCAGTGGCCGAACGAGGCCGCACCTCAACACGCGGCACTGAAGCAGGCGGAAGCAGCGCCATGATCCTGCCGATTCCCGCTTGGCAACGCTCCAGAGCGACCTCTGCCGAGAAAGCATGAACCAGCCGCACCTCCAGATTGCCACTGTCGCGAAAGTCCACCGGCGTCAGCTCCTCGTTGCGCTCATCCAGGGTAAAGAGCTGGAAGTCAGCCGCGGAGTGATTGAGCCAGGCCATCCGCTCCGCGGTGGTGCGCCACGCGCCTGCGGGCACCACGACCTTGAGCGCGCCAAAGTGACGGCGGCCGTCGGTGTGACGGCGGCAGTAGTCGAGCCAGAGCAGGCCCAGCGTAAGGATGCCGTCCACGGTGGAAGCGGACTCCGCCTCACCCACGCCGATCACGGCCTCGGCAACGGTTCCCCGCAGCAGGCGGCCGCGCGCGTACGCCGGACCGAAGCTATGTTCCAGGTCCATGGCCGAGCGAAGCCCATCCACCTTTGACCCGATGAAGTTGCGGGACAATGTGCGTTCGAGGAGTCGAAGATAATTGCGTCGGGCAGCATCGCGTGCGGTGGGGGTGCGGCGATCGCTGGTGGGCGCCAGTTCCAGCGCCTGCGGCTTGGCGGAGCCCATGCGCCGCGTCAACACGCGCAGGCATTGGGTGCGCTCCTGCACCTCGACCACGGTACGCATCAGGTTGCGGTCCTCGCTCCAGAATTGGACAAGGCAGCGCCCGTGCGACTCGCCGACGGAGTAGCGGGCCATGCGCATATCGAACAGAACGCGACCATCTTCAAGCAGCGCCGCTGCAGGGTGACGCGCCAGGTAGTCTTCGATCTTCTCTGCGAGTTGGCCGGGGGACGGAGCCGCGGCAGCCGGGCCCATGCGGGGCCCCTACCAGCCCATGCGCGTGCGCAGGGCCGTGATGTGCGCCGTGTGGTGGCGCGAGTGCCACTCGTAAAGCGCCAGCGCAGCGGCCAGTGTCTGACGCCCCATGGCGGGATGCACGTAGCCCTTCTGGAAGTCTTCTTCCGTCATGGATTCGAGCAGCGCTGTCCAGCGCCCATGAAGACCGCCGATCCACTGCAGCGAGAGCTCGACGGGCAGCGTGCGGCCATCGGCCAGCTCTGCCCACGCGGCTTCGTTATAGGCCTTGATGGTCGGCCAGTCCTCAGTGAGCGCGAGCTTGAAGCGAATAAAGGAGTTGGCATGGCTGTCTGCGATGTGATGCACCGTCTGGCGCACCGTCCAGCCGCCGTCGCGATACGGAGTGTCGAGCTGCGCATCGCTGAGGCCGCTGACCGCGCCGCGCAGCCACTGGGGCAACTGGCGCAGCGTCTCAATCTGCGCGGTGCGAATCTCCGAGCTGAGGCTTGCCGGCGGGCGGAATCGGCCGATGGGGTAGCGGAGGTTATCTGGCTGTGACATGGCTTGGACCTGGATGGAATGAAGGCTTGACTCGGACAGGATACGGCCCCGCCGCGGGGCTTAGGCCTCAATGTTTGTGAAACGGCCAGAGGCGGTGCCGATGCTTGGCTGGGTGGTCAACGTGGTGCTTCACAGGATGCTTCACATAAGGATTCTTCGCGTGCACCGCTTTTGGATGCTTGACCGCATGGTGCTGGGCGGCAGATGCCGGGGCAGCGAAGCCCATCGCAAAGACCATCGACAAAAGCGCGGCAGCGGCGAACTTCCTCATGGCCCGAATGTAGCACGATCTCGGGCGGGGTGATAGGTGCCAAAAGTGTGTGCACCAAAACAGGAACGGGGGTGGCGCGTCCTCTGCAGCCGCTGCGCGGCGAGCGTACACTGGAACCACGATGACGACTCCGGCTGAATCCCCGCAACCGAGCCACAAACGCTATTTCTTTGAGAAGTTTGGCATCACCGAGCGGCTCCTGGAACGCTGCCTGGGAGAGGCATTATCCGCCGGTGGCGACTACGCCGACCTCTACTTCGAGTCCGTCACGGCCACCTCGCTGGGCGTGGACGAACAGATCGTGAAATCCGCCAGCCAGGGCACGAGCGCGGGCTGCGGCATCCGCGTGCTGAGCGGCGAGCGCACCGGCTACGCCTACACCGACAACCTGAGCCCCGAGCGGTTGCTGCACGCCGCGCGCACCGCCGCGCTGATCGCCTCCGGCCCGGCCAAACAGCCCGTGCAGGGTTTCATGGAGACACCCGGCGCGGACCTCTACCCGGTGCCTCTGGGCGGCTTTGACCTCGACCTGGCCGCGCGTCTTGAACTGATTCTGCGCGCCGATCGTGCTGCCCGCGCCTTTGATCCGCGCATCGTGCAGGTGCGCGCCGGCTACTCGGAAGAGCTGCGCCGTATTCTGATCGCGGCCTCCGACGGCGCCTTCGCCAGCGACACGCAGCCCCTTTGCCGGCTCAACGTCTTCGTCATCGCCAAAGAAGATGCGCTCTCGACCAAAGGCTCGGCGGGCGGCGGCGGCAGAGCCGGTCTGGAACAATTCACGGGCTCAAAAAGCCCGGAGAGCCTGGCACGCGAGGCCGCGCGAGGCGCAATTTTGCAGCTCGGCGCGGTGCCGGCTCCAGCCGGCGAGATGCAGGTCGTTCTCGGACCCGGATGGCCCGGCATCCTGCTGCATGAGGCCGTGGGCCACGGGCTGGAGGCCGACTTCAACCGCAAGAAGACCTCGGCCTTTTCGGGTCTGATCGGGCAGCCGGTAGCGAGCCCGAAAGTGACCGTGGTGGACAACGGCACCATGGCCGGCAGGCGCGGCTCATTGAACGTGGACGACGAGGGAACGGCCACACAGGAGACGGTGCTGATCGAGGGTGGCGTGCTGAAGGGCTACCTCTCCGACAAGCTCTCCGCGCGGCTGATGGGCATGCCCAATACCGGCTCAGGGCGGCGCGAGAGCTACCAGTCAATTCCCATGCCGCGCATGACCAATACCTACATGCTGGCCGGCGAGGACGAGCCTGAAGATATTCTGCGCAGCGTCAAGCGCGGCCTGTATGCGGTGAACTTCGGCGGCGGGCAGGTGGACATCACCAACGGCAAGTTCGTCTTCTCGGCCTCAGAGGCCTACCTCATCGAGGATGGCAAAATCACGGCGCCGGTGCGCGACGCGACGCTGATCGGCAACGGGCCGGAAGCGCTCAAATATGTGTCGATGGTGGGCTATGACCTGAAGCTGGATGAGGGCATCGGCACCTGCGGCAAAGATGGCCAGAGCGTGCCCGTGGGCGTGGGCATGCCGACCATCAAGCTGGACAAGATGACAGTGGGCGGCACGGGACGGTAGCAACCTTACGCTGCCCGAAAAGCACCTACGGCCGGTGCGCCGCCATCCACTTTGCAACGCGGCTCTGTGCCTGAAAGAGTTGTGCCGGGGTGAGCCGCGAGGCAACATTGTCGCGGGCGCGGATGGCCTGCTGCTGCCGCTCTCCAATCCAGTTGTTGGCTGCCAGAGCCAGCCAGTAGTAGGCCTCGGAAAGATCGCGCGGCACGCCTTGGCCCGAGGCAAACATGGAGCCCAGGTTGTATTGCGCGCGCGCCAGACCTTGTTCGGCGGCCTTGTTGTACCAGATGGCGGCTTGCGCGTAATCCTGCTCGACGCCCTGGCCATTGTCATAGAGCAGGCCCAGGTTGAACTGCGCGGCGGAATTGCCCTGTTCGGCGGCCTTGCGGTAGTAAAAGGCGGCCTGTGCAAAGTCCTGCGGTACGCCCAGGCCGCGCTCATTGAGGGTTCCCAGGTCGTATTGGGCTTCATCGTTGCCGAGCGTGGCTGCCTTGGCATACCATTCGGCAGCCTTGGGGTAGCTTTGGGGAACGCCCTGGCCGTGATCGTACAGCTGTCCGAGGGCCAGTTGCGCTTCCGCAACGCCTTGATCGCCTGCGCGCCTGAACCATTCCGCGGCTTGCGCGTCATCCTGCGGAAGGCCCTGGCCGGTGTGGAAGAGCACGCCTACCTGGTACTCAGCTTGTTTCTGCCCCTGGTCGGCAGCCTTCTGGAACCATGCGGCAGCCTGGGTATCGTCCAGCGTAACGCCCTTGCCGGTAGCGTAGGCCATGCCGACGAGATACTGCGACTGTGCGTCCCCTGCCGTGGCTTTTCCCAGCAGCGTGGGGTCGATTTTGCTGATCTGCGCGCCGGCAGGAAACAGAGCCGCCACAAGGACCGTAACCGGGAAAAATCGCCTGCATTGCATCGAAACACACCCCTTTGCGGGTACCTTTCACCATAGCAAATTCGGACCCTGCGCACATGTGACGAAGCCTCCGGGCGCGCGGCTTTGTTACTGTGGACCCATGCCCGAAGTTACCGCAGCGCCCGAACTGACCGCTCTCGATCTGGAATCATTGACCGCCGATCTGGTGGCGCAGGCCATGAAGGCCGGTGCGAGCGACGCTGAGGCCGTGGCTCGCGAGGGCGATGAATTCAGCGTGACGGTGCGCATGGGCCAGGTGGAAACACTGACCGAGTCCGGCTCGCGCGCGCTGGGCCTGCGCGTCTTCCTGGGCAAGCGGTCTGCCTCTTCCTCCACAAGCGACCTGACAGCGGACGGGATTCGCCAGCTTGTAGCGGGTGCAATGGCGCTGGCCAAAGTCACGGCAGAGGACTCGTGCGCGGGGCTGCCGGAGAAGGACGAGTTCGGCGTGGTGGAGAGCGACTTGCACCTCTATTACGACGATGTCTACTCGCTGCCGGGAGCTGAGCGCATCGAGTGGGCGCGGCGGGCAGAAGCGGCTGCGCTGGCGAGCGACCCGCGCATTGCAAACTCTGATGGTGGCAGCTTTAATGCGGCTACCGGACGCAAGGTGCTGGCTAACTCGCGCGGTTTTGCGGGCGGCTACCGCACCAGCTATGCCGGCGTCTCCGTGGCACCGCTGGCCGTGGACGCGGACGGCAGGATGCAGCGGGACGGCTGGTGGTCCAGCGCGCGATGCTTCGCGCACCTCGAATCCCCCGAGGCTGTGGGTGCAGAAGCGGCAAGGCGTGCTCTGCGAAGGCTGGGAGCGCGGCGCGTGCCCACGCAGCAGGCGCCCATCGTCTTTGCGCCGGAGGTGGCACGATCGCTTATCGGCTCAGTCTTCGAGGCCGCTTCGGGCGACTCGATCTGGCGCAGCGCATCGTTTCTTGCAGGCAGGCTCGGCGAGCAGATTGGCGCGGCTCACCTTACCATCGTCGACGACAACACCATGCTCCTGCCTACCGGCGCCGGAGGCTTTGGGACGTCGCCCTTTGACGGCGAGGGACTGCCATCGCGGCGCACTGTCGTCGTCGAGAACGGCATTCTACGCAACTACCTGCTCAACACCTACACGGCGCGCAAGCTGGGCCTGAAGTCCACGCACAACGCCTCGCGCGGGCTGGCGGGCACGCCCGGTATCGGCTGCGGCAACCTGTATCTCGAACCCGGCTCGCTCAACCCGGACCAGATCATCGCCGCCATTCCCGCGGGCTTCTACGTCACCAGCCTGATGGGATTTGGCACCAATATCGTCACCGGAGACTACTCGCGCGGCGCGACCGGCCTGTGGATCGAAGACGGCCAACTGACCCATGCCGTCGAAGAGGTTACGATCGCCGGCAACCTTGCCGAGATGCTGCGCAGCGTCACGGCCATCGGCAATGACCTGGTCTTTCGCGGCGCGGTGGCTTCGCCCACGCTGCGCGTCGACGGCATGACCATTGCGGGAGCCTAGGCAGCATGGCGTTGGCGCTGGAGATGCAGTCTCTCGCCTTTGACCCGGCCGATGCCAGGGCCGCTCTGGCGCAGGTGCCCGAGAGCACAGCCGTCTTTGCCCTCTACAGCGCGGAGGCCTACGCCGAGCCCTACATTGGCCGCACGCCTAACCTGCGCGGTCGCCTGGAAAAGCTGCTGCAGCCTTCGCCCAGGCATCCGCGGCGGTTGCAACTCGCGGGCCGGGTGCGGCGCATCGCCTGGAGGCTCACGGGCTCGGAGTTCGAGTCGCTGCTCACGCAGTTTTCTCTTCTGGAAGAGATCTACGGCGCCAGAGCGTTGGAGCGGATGCACCTGCGCGCACCGGCTTTTGTGCGATTCCTGGGCGGGAATCCTTATCCGCGCATTGTCGTCACGCACCGGCCCAGCCAGCGCGAGGCCAATTGGGCCTACGGGCCGTTTGTGTCGCGCGTGGCGGCGGAGCGGTATGTCGAGGAGGCGCTCAAGCTCTTCCTGCTGCGCCGCTGCACGGACGATCTCGACCCCAGCCCCAGCCATCCCGGCTGCATCTATTCCGAGATGAAGATGTGCCTTGCGCCCTGCTACAAGGGCTGTACGGATGAGCGGTATGCCGAGGAGAGCGCGGCGGTCGAGAGCTTTCTGGCGACGCGGGGCGAAAGCCGGCTGGTGACGCTGCGCGCCCAGCGCGAAGAGGCGTCGGCGAGTCTTGCGTTTGAGTCGGCAGCGGCGATCCATGCCCAGGTGCAGCGGGTGGAGAGCGTGCGCGCGCTGGCCCCGGAGCTGGTGCGACCCATGAGCCAGCTTCGCGCGGTGCTTCTGCAGGCCTCGGCGAACCCGGATGAAGTGGCGGTCTTTCTCTTCGAAAATGGCCGTCTGCGCGGACCGGCGGGCTTCTCCACCCTCGGCATGAGAATCCAGAACGAGCAGTCGGGATCTTCGTCGCTCTACGCCCAGCCGATGGCGATCGAGCCGGTCCCGGAGGCTCCAGCGACTGAAGCAGCGGCAGACACGCCGGCCCGGCCCACCCGCAGCGTGCTGGAAGCCCGCATGGAAGCCGCCCTGACCGCACTCGCTGCGCACGCTGAGCCGCCGTCGGCGACCCTACGCCAGGGCCATCTGGCGCTGCTCAAGCGCTGGTACTACCGCCCGGAAGCGAAGCGGGCGGGCGAGATTTTCTTTTCCAATGCCGAGGGCCGCTGGCCGGTGAAGGCGCTGCTGCGCGGGGTGGGGCGGGTGGCAGCAAAGGCGCTGGGCGCGGGGAGTTTGGCTGCTCCCGCGACTGATACACTGACCGAGCAGGGAGGCTCCTCGACAGATGCACAGGGTTGAGTTGCTGCCATCCATTTTGTCGGCCGATTTCGCCCACCTGGCGGACGAGGTGGCTGCAGCGGAACGTGGCGGCGGGACCGTCATCCATGTCGATGTCATGGACGGCCATTTTGTGCCCAACATCACGCTCGGCCCGCCGGTGGTGAAAAGCCTTCGCAAGGCGACGACGTTGCCGCTGGATTGCCACCTGATGATCGAGAACGCAGACGAGTTCATCCCCGCCTTTGCCGATGCCGGAGCCGACTGGGTCAGCGTCCACTACGAGGCCTGCCGCCATCTGCACCGCTCGCTGGAGCTGATCGCCCACCACGGCATGAAGCCGGGAGTCGTGCTGAACCCGGCCACCAGGGTCAACTTCATCGTGGACATTCTGCCCATGGTGCATCATGTGCTTGTCATGAGCGTGAATCCCGGCTTTGGCGGGCAGAACTTCATCCCCTTTTCGCTGGATAAGATCCGCCGCCTGGCCGAGTTGCGCCAGGAACTGGGGCTGGCATTTAGAATTGAGGTGGACGGCGGGGTGGCTCACGACACCATTGCCCCCATCGTCCAAGCAGGTGCGGATCTGCTGGTCGCCGGCAACGCGGTTTTTGGCGCGGGAAACCCCGAGCACGATGCGCGTGCGTTGCTGCAGGCAGCCCGCAAAGCCGCTGGAGAGTAAAATTCTCTGGTAGAGCAAGGTCAAGGCGCGCCGCCTCAATGCGGAGAGTCGCCGCTATGAGGTGGTATGAACCGGTTGTCCAATAAGTTTGCCGTGGCCGCGCTAGCCGCCCTGGTTCTGACGGGCGTGTCTGCGCAGGCTCGGGAAAAGCAGCCCAAGCATAAGAAGAACCAGGACCTGAGCGCCAACCCACTGGCCGGTGTCAAGTCGCAGCAGCCGGACAAAATCCTCTTCGACAAGGCCATGCTGGCCATGAAGAAGGGACGCTACGACGTGGCGCGCCTGACCCTGCAGACCCTGCTCAACACCTATCCCGACTCCGAATACCGGATGCGCGCCAAGCTCGCTGTGGGCGACACATGGTTCAAGGAAGGCGGCACCGCCGCCCTCACCCAGGCCGAAGCCGAGTACGAGGATTTCATCACCTTCTTCCCGCAGGCGCCGGAAGCCGCCGAAGCGAAGATGAAGGTGGGCGACATCTACTACCAGCAGATGGAGAAGCCGGACCGAGACTACACCAACGCGCAGAACGCAGAGCGTCAATACCGCGACATGATCAACATGTTTCCGGACTCGGCTCTGATTCCGCGCGCCAAGCAGAAGCTGCGCGATGTGCAGGAGGTTCTGGCTGAGCGGGAAGCGCGCATCGGCCTCTACTACCTGAGCCGGGATAATTTCGCTGCCTCGATTGCGCGTCTTCAAACCGTGGTGGATACCTATCCGCTTTATTCCAAGAGCGACCTGGCGCTGCTCGGCATCGGCGATGCCTACGCGGGCGAGGCTCATGCGGTGCAGATGGCGCCCAATCTGCCTGGAGCAGTACGCGAGCGCCTGCGCGCTCTCTACATGGACCGCGCCGCAGCGGCCTATGCCAAGGTGATCACCCGCTATCCCATGGCCCCGCACGTGGAAGACGCGCGCGACCGGCTGATCGGCATGAACCGGCCCGTCCCCGAGCCCACCCAGGCCGCCATTGCCGAGAGTGATGCCGAAGAGCGCAGCCGCGAGCCGTTGCGCTTTACTGACCGCACGCTGGGCATCATCAAGCATGGACCATCCGTGGTTGAGGCCGTGCACGTGGGCGAGCCGAGCCTGGACGATCCCAAGCGCATCACCGCTCCGGAGATCACCAAGGAAAACATTGCAATGTACAACGAGGCCGCCGGCGCCAGCAAGCCCGCCGCCTCAACAACGCCAACCGGCGTGAATGAGCCTCCGCGCAGCGACCGTCCGTCAGAAGCTCCAGTGCAGATGCAGGCTCCCGGCGACAGCACGGGAGTAGGGGTTTCCATTGTGAGCGCACCGAATAGCGCCCCTGTAAATCCCAACGATCCCAGCACCGTTATCAAGGCCGTGGGACCGACCAACACAACACTGCCTGCTGCGGAAAAGCCGGCTGAAGCTCCCGATCAGGTCAACGACATCAAGCCGGGTTCAGCGCCAGCGCAGACCGACGCCACCGGCAAGAAGAAGAAGGCTCCCAAGGCAGATTTGGGCGACGAATCCTCCAGCAAGAAGAAAAAGAAGAAGGGGCTCAGCAAGCTGAACCCGTTCTAACCGTTTGAATCAAGCAAGAGGCCGCACTGCTGCATGGTGCGGCTTTTTGCTGCCCCTCATGCCGGCTGCATGGTTGGCATCGGTCCGGCAACCGAGGCCCCATCTGCTAAAGTGAAGAGTGGTCCCCTCGCTCAAAAACCCTTTGTAGAATGCGGGTTTGACGCAATCCTGTGGGGGCACGCACTGCGACCCTCATGCCCCACGACCTGCCCAAAGCCTACGACCCCGCCGCCATTGAAGACCACTGGGCCGCCTGCTGGGTCCGCGAAAATCTGTTCGCACAGCCCACCCCCTCCGAAACCGAAGGTCCGGACGGCCAGTCCCCCTTCACCATTCTGCTGCCCCCGCCGAATGTCACCGGCCGTCTGCACATGGGCCACATGCTCAACCAGACGGAGATGGACATCCTGACCCGCTGGCGGCGCATGAGCGGCCGTCGCGCCCTGTGGCTCCCCGGCACGGATCACGCCGGCATCGCCACCCAGATGATGGTCGAGCGGAAACTGACCGAAGAAGGCACTTCCCGGCAGCAGTTGGGCCGGGAGGCATTCATTGCCCGCGTCTGGGAGTGGCGCCGTGAGTACGGCGGAGCCATCCTCGACCAGATGAAGCGCCTCGGCGCCAGCGTCGACTGGAACCGCGAGTACTTCACCATGGACGAACGCCTCTCCGTCGCCGTGCGCGAGGCCTTCGTCAAGCTCCATGAGCAGGGCCTCATCTATCGCGGCGCCTACATCGTCAACTGGTGCCCGCGCTGCCAGACCGCCATCAGCGACCTCGAAGTGGTCTACGACGAGCACAAAGGCCACCTCTGGGAGATTCGGTACCCGGTCATCGACGACGCGGGCAACGACACCGGTGAGTTCCTCACCGTCGCCACCACGCGCCCCGAGACGATGCTCGGCGACGTGGCCGTTGCCATTCACCCCGAGGACGAACGCTACACGCACCTCCACGGCAAGAAGCTGCGCCTGCCCCTCGTCAACCGCACCATCCCCATCATCCTCGACGAGTGGGTCAGCCGCGACTTCGGCACCGGCGCCGTGAAGGTGACGCCCGCGCACGACCCCAACGACTTCGCCCTCGGCCAGCGGCACGACCTGCCCTCCATCAGCGTGATGGACGAGACGGCGCACATCAACGCAGAAGGCGGCGTCTACGCAGGCCTCGACCGCTATGTCGCGCGCAAGAAGATCGTCCAGGACCTGGAAGAGCAGAAGCTCCTCGCGGGCGTGAAGGACCACACCAACAACGTGGGCCACTGCGACCGCTGCAAGACGGTCGTGGAGCCGCGCCTCTCGCTGCAGTGGTTCGTCAAGATTCAGCCTCTCGCCGACCGCGCCATCCAGGCGGTGAAAGAAAAGCACATCAAGTTCACGCCGGAGATGTACGAGAAGACGTATCTGAACTGGATGGAGAACATCCACGACTGGTGCATCTCGCGGCAACTCTGGTGGGGCCATCGCATCCCGGCGTGGCACTGCTCCGCGTGCCGCAAAATCACCGTGGCGCGTGTGGATCCGACCGCCTGCGCGCACTGCGGATCCGCCAGCATCACGCAGGAGACCGACGTGCTCGACACATGGTTCTCCTCCGGCCTGCTGCCCGTCTCCGTCTTCGGCTGGCCAAATCTTCCCGGCGTCTTGAAAACGGGTGCCCCAGGTCTCGATTCTGAGACCTGGGAAAGCGCAGGAGACCGCGCCGATGCAGCCCTGAGCCGCGCTGATTTCGACGCCTTCTATCCCACCAGCCTGCTCGTCACCGGCTTCGACATCCTCTTCTTCTGGGTGGCGCGCATGATCATGCTCGGCTGCTGGTTCGCCGCCGACGTGCCCATGCCCGATGGGCGCTCGCGTACTCTTGCCGCTTCGGTGCCGTTCCGCGAGGTCTACATCCACGCGCTGGTGCGCGACGCCAACCGCGAGAAGATGTCCAAGACCAAGGGCAACGTCATCGACCCCATCGAAATCGTCAAGCAGTACGGCACCGACGCCGTGCGCTTCACGCTGGCGTCCATGGCCTCACCCGGCACAGACATCGCCTTCAACGTGGCCCGCACCGAAGGCTACCGCGCCTTCGCCAACAAGATCTGGAATGCCGCGCGGTTCATCTTCATGAATGTGGACCGGGCGGCGGAAGTCGGCATCAAGGTAGATCCGAATCAGTTACCCACTCTCCCCATGGTTGGGGCAGATGCGCCGCTTGAAGATCGTTGGATCGTTGCCGAATTTCATTCCGCGGCGAGCAAGGTCAACAAGTCGCTCGAAGACTATCGCTATGACGACGCGGCGAACACCATCTACCAATTTTTCTGGGGCAGCTTCTGCGACTGGTATCTGGAGATCGTCAAGCTGCGACTGGACTTCTCCGAAACCGCGGACAAGGCAAAGACACGTGCCGCACTCACTACCCTGGTCAGCGTGTTCGAGGCGGCACTGCGCATGCTTTCGCCCTTCATGCCGTTCATCACCGAAGAGATCTGGCATGCGGTCTACGACGGCAGGCCCCCTGAGAAGTCGATTGCTCTGATGACCTATCCGCCGGCGCAAGGTGTGATAGAAGTACGGGCGCAGATCGAAATGGAATCATTACAGAGCCTTATTACAGAGATTCGTGCTCTGCGCAAGGAAATCGGCTGTGACGAAAAAACTGCGACCCCCGTCGAAGTTCGCGGTGGCGGAGATTTCAGAAGGCTCTCCGAAGGCAATCGCGACATCATTGCTCGCCTCGCACGCGCCAGCGAATTGCGCTTCGTTGAGCAGATTTCGGCAGGCCTGTCGATGCGCCATACCCCGGGCTTCGACGTAGCTGTTGTCTACGAAGCAACCATCGACGTCCCCGCCGAACGCGACCGCTTGACAAAGGACATCGCCAGATACGAAAAAGGCTTGGCTGCTGCCGCGCGCCAGTTAGGCAACGAGGGCTTCGTCGCCAAGGCGCCCGCGCACATCGTCGAGGGGCTCAAAAAACAGGAGGCGGACACCCGGCTGCTGCTCGAGAAGGCACAGGCTGCACTGTCGGCCCTGCCACAGACCAACTCCAAAGGCTGAAGAAAAATGGAATGGAAGAGCCACAGAATTGACGCCTTGCTGGAACAGGCCCTCGTTGAGGACAAGGCCACCAGTGACGCCACCACTAACCTCACCATCGACCCCTCCCTGCGCGCCTCGGCGTCCATCGTCGCGCGGCAGGACATGGTCGTGGCAGGTCTGGGCGCGGTACCGCGTTTTCTTGAGATCTTTGGCCGCCTCGATCCGCATCCGCAGGCGCACAACCGCTTTGATGTCGTCAGCCACCCGGAGATCTTTGACGGCGTCCGCGTGCGCGATGGCCAGGTCCTGGCCGTCATCCGCCACAACGCCCGCGTGCTCTTAAGCTGCGAGCGCGTCATCCTCAATCTGATGCAGCACCTCAGCGGCATCGCCACACTCACGCGCCAGTACGTCGACGCGATTGAGGGCACCAAGGCCCACGTGCTCGACACGCGCAAAACCGTGCCCGGCATGCGCGCGCTGGAAAAGTACGCCGTGCTCTGCGGCGGCGGCACCAATCATCGCCTCGATCTCGCCTCCGGCATTCTCGTCAAGAACAACCACATCGCGCTCGGCGGCGGACTGCGCGCCGCACTGACGCACGCTCTCGAACGCCGCAAGCCCGGCCAGCGCGTCCAGATTGAGGTGCGCACCATGGCCGAGTTGAACGAGGCGCTGGAATGCGGCGCGGAGGCCATCCTGCTCGACAACATGACGCCCGCGCAGGTGAAGGAAGCCGTCGATCGCATCCGCATCGAAAAGCGCTGGATTCCCACCGAGGCCTCGGGTGGCATCGTGCTCGAGAACATACGCGCCTATGCCGAGACGGGCGTGGACTTCATCAGCGTCGGCGCGCTCACTCACTCCGCCAGGGCCGCAGACATCGCCATGGCCATCACTGCGGAGCCAAGCTAGTCCATGTACGACCCGGATGCGTTGCAGTCCGCGCTGGCGGGAACCATCTACTCCGGCAAGCTCCATTTCTTTGCGACCATCGACTCGACCAACACGCAGGCGATCGCAGCCGCGCGCGCAGGCGCGCCCCATGGCTCGGTCTACTTTGCCGATGAGCAGACTGCCGGCCGCGGCCGTGGCGATCACCGCTGGGAGTCCGAGATTGGCGCGGGCCTCTACGTCAGCGTGCTCCTCCGCCTCCCGCTTGCCGCCGCGCATCTCTCCCTGCTGCCGCTCTCCGCGGGCCTTGCCGCGGCAGAAGCCATTCAGACCGTTGCGGGGGTGAACATCGACCTGCGCTGGCCCAACGATCTGTTGATCGGCGAACGCAAAGCCGGCGGCATTCTCGTCGAATCCAGGCTGGACGGCGATGCGCTGGCCTTCGCCGTCGTCGGCATCGGCATCAACGTGCACCAGCGCAGCTTCGATGCAGCATTGACGACGCCAGCCATCTCTCTCGATCTTGCTGCTGGCCGTACCGTCTCGCGGCAGGCTTTACTTGTAGCCCTGCTAAAATCGCTGGAGTATCAGACAATGGCGCTTTGCGACAGTAAGTCTGCAGACGCACTTCTGGCGCGCGTAAGGCAGTGCTCCACCTGGATGAACGGCAGGCGCGTTCAGGTGCACGGCCCGCAGGCTTGCACGGGGATCACCGCGGGACTGGATGCGAACGGCTTCCTGCGCGTTGAAACTCTGCAGGGAATCGTCACGGTACAGACGGGCGGCATTCGCGCCCCGGAGATGGACTGAAGACAATGCTCCTGGCTCTCGATGTCGGTAACACGAATACGGTGCTCGGCCTCTATCGTCTGGATGGCGAAAAGCCCGAGCTCGCGGCGCACTGGCGCGTCACCACCCATCGCACGCAGACCGTCGACGAGTACGGCGTCTTCTTCGTCAACCTCTTCGAGATGCACGGCCTCTCCCCGCACCAGGTCACGCACATCATGATCGCCTCGGTGGTGCCGCCCGTCGAGTCCACTCTGCGCCAGGTCTGCGAGCTCTACTTTCACGTCGAGCCAATCTTTGTCGAGCCCGGCATCAAGACCGGCATGCCCATGCTCATCGACAATCCAACCGAGCTCGGCGCAGATCGCATCGCCGATTGCATCGCCGCCTTTGAGCGCTACGGCGGTCCGTGCATCGTGGTCGATTTCGGCACTGCGACCAAATTTGAAGTCATCTCCGCGCGCGGCGAGTACCTGGGCGGCGCCATCGCACCCGGCCTCGGCCTCA
The DNA here is from genome assembly GCA_021836865.1 of Acidobacteriota bacterium. Classification (GTDB taxonomy): domain Bacteria; phylum Acidobacteriota; class Terriglobia; order Terriglobales; family Acidobacteriaceae; genus Telmatobacter. The sequence continues at coordinate 22,567 of JAKBHH010000025.1, read as the reverse complement.
GCGCCGATGCGCTCTTCTCGCGCGCCGCGCGGCTGAGCCGCGTAGACATCAAGCGGCCCGCCAAGGTCATCGGCACTAACACGGTCACTCATCTGCAAAGCGGCCTCTACTTCGGCTACATCGGCCTGGTGGACGGCATTCTCGAACGCATCTTTGAAGAACTGGGCACGCAGCCGCAAGTGATTGCCACCGGCGGGCTGGCACGCATGATCGCCGCCGACTCCCGCCACATCAAGGTCATCGATGACTTGCTCACTCTCGAAGGTCTGCGGATCCTCTTTGAGCGGAACCGCGCCCCGCGCACGCGTGGACAAGCGCATTGAGAGCGCCGCTATGGCCGGCAGCAACTACTTCAACTACTTCACGGAGATCGAAGAGCGCTTTCAGCAACGGCGCGGCGCGCTCCTCCTGCTCTCCACGCTCGACTGGGCGCTGATTGAAACCTGGCGCGATGCAGGCGTGCCCTTGCAGGCCGTGCTGCGCGGCATCGACGCCGCCTTCGACAAGTATGAGGCGCGCCAAAAGCGCGGACGCATGCGGCGCGTGAATGGCCTGGCCTGGTGCGCACAAGCGGTGATGCAGGCAGCGGACGAGTTACGCGAGGCAGCGATCGGCACGGCCTCCGCATCCGCTGAAGCGCGCGACTCGGGCTTCGAGCACGAGCGTGTCGCCGCGCATCTTGAGTCTGCCGCAGGGTCGCTGGAGGCTGCCGCGATTGCTCCCGATGCCTGCGCGGCGACGGCTGCCCGTCTGCGCGCACTAGCCGACGAGCTTCGGAGGGAGCCTTCCGCAACAACCCCTTCGCAGGATCTGGAGGCGCTGGAGCGCACGCTCACCGTACTCGAAGAGAAACTCTTTTCGGCATTGACGGCAGCCGCGCCGGAGGAGTTGCTGGTGGCGCTGAAGGAACACGCCGCGCGCGAGCTGGCGCCTTATCGCAGCCGCATGGGCGCTGTGCAACTACGCCAGGTAGAGCGGCAGTTTGCACAGAAACAATTGCTGGCGCATTACGACCTGCCACGCCTGAGCCTCTTTTACATGAGCCAGCAATGAGACCGCCCGCCCGCCAATCCGTCCCGTCCAAGCCTGCCGAGGCGCAGCTCGTGGAGATTGAGAAGCCCGTTTATGGCGGCGCGTTTCTGGCTCGCGCGCAAGGCAAGGCCGTCTTTGTACCGCTTACTCTGCCCGGCGAGCAGGTGCGCGTGCGCATCGCCCAGGACAGGCGCGGCTATGCGACAGCTGAGATCGAGGAGGTTGTCGTTGCCTCGCCCCAGCGCATCGCGCCGCCGTGTGGGCACTTTGGCACTTGCGGCGGTTGCAGCTATCAACACACCAGCTATGACATGCAGCTCAGATGGAAGCGGGCTATCCTGCGCGAAACGCTGGCACGCGGCGGTGTTTCTGCGCCTCAGGAGATTGCGGTGCTGGCCGCCGAGCCATGGGGCTATCGCAATCGCGTGCGTCTGGCCTTCGATGCGCAGGGCAAACCCGGCTATCGCGGCAGGCGCTCTCATGCGGTGATTCCAATCGATGCATGCCCCATCGCCGCGCCGTTGCTGATCGATGCCGCAAGGGCCTTCGCCGACGCGATTCATCGCGCGGCGCCAACACTGCGCCCCGCGGAAATCGCCCTTTTCTGCAATGCAGACGAGACCGCGCTGCTGGCCAGCGTCGTAATTGCGAAGCGTACAGAAGTTCGCTGGGACGAACTTGCGCGCGCCGTGGCCGAGCGTGTGCCAGCGCTCAAGGGCGTGGAGCTGGCAGTGCAAGAACGTACCGGTCAGCCGCCACGCAGAGCGGCGCAGTGGGGCGATACCTCGCTCACCTACCGCGCTGCGGGCATCGACTATCGCGTGGACCACGGTGCGTTCTTCCAGGTCAACCGCCGGCTTGTGGATGCACTGGTTGAACAAGTCACCGCAGGGCGGCACGGCGCCGTTGCCTGGGATCTGTTTGCCGGTGTCGGCCTGTTTGCGCGCCGGCTCTCGCAGAGCTTTGCGCATGTCGTGGCAGTCGAGTCCGCGCCGGCGTCCACTACAGCCCTTGCGCATAATCTGCGCGGCACCGCTGCCGAGCCGGTGCAGACGGAAACTCTTGCGTTTCTGCGGCGCCATGCGAAGAATGCAAGCCCCGACCTGATCGTCGTCGATCCGCCGCGCACTGGACTGGGCGCGGAGGCCAATGCTCTGCTGGCCACCATCGCAGCGACTGAAGTCGTCTATGTCTCCTGCGATCCGGCCACCCTGGCCCGCGATCTGCGTACGCTCACCGGCGCAGGCTACCAGATTCAGTCTGTCACGCTTGCTGATCTCTTTCCGCAGACCTTCCATCTGGAGACGGTGGTTCATCTGCATCGATCCTGATAGGCTTGCCCCAGACGCTACACGGCACACAAGCGGAATGACTGCGGAGATAACCACCCCCGAGCCCACACCACCAAGCCGTTCGGTGACGGGCATCAGTTTTGTGCCACTCTTTCATGCAGCCTGGCTCTTTGCGGCAGGTGTCGTTCTCGCTCACTTCACCTGGCTGCGGCCCAGCTTTCTGCTGATCGCGCTTGTCCTGCTTGTGTTCCTCTGCTGTGTTGCGACCTTTCGCGCGCCGCGCATCGCCTGGCTTCCGCTTGCGGCGTTGTGGTGCATGCTGGGTGCATGGTGCGCGGAGATGCAGCCGCAGCCGGCGCCCGCGCCTGCCGTGGCCGCACTCTCTGACGGTCTGCTGCGCACGGTGGAAGGCGTTGTTGTGGATGCCGGTCCAGTGCGCGAAGATACGCTCGACAATGTGGACGAGCCCTCCAGCGCTGAGCGCACGCAGCGCATCGACCTGCGCATTTCCAGCATCGAGGTGGTCACCGATGCGGAGGACGAGCAAACTTCCATGGACGGCGGCGTGCGGCTCACGGTGCGTTGGCCTGAGCAACCGGCGGACCGGACCAGTCTGCCAACCTTCTCCTGCGGCCAGCGCGTGCGCGCCGTGGCTCGCCTGCTGCCGCCGGAAGTCTATCGCGATCCCAACGTTTGGAGCCGCACTGATTATCTACTCGACCAGGGCATCACTTCTACCGCATCGGTCAACGTCGAGTCCATTGAATCGCTGGGCCACGCGCCGGGGTTCTTTCTGCCCTGTCGCATTGCTGCGTTGCAACGCACCCTGAGCGCCCGCATGACGGCCCTGCCAGCCGCCATGCGCAGCCTGCCGCGCCCGCTGCGTCTCAGCGGCGAAGATGCGATCATGCTGGCCGCCATGACCACCGGCGACCGCACCGACCTCACACACGCGCTTCGCGTGGGCTTTGAGCGCACCGGCTCCTTCCACATGCTCGTGGTCTCAGGCCTGCATCTCGCCGTCGTCGCCGGATGCCTTTTCTGGCTGATGCGCCGCCTGCACATGCCGCGCGTACCGGCCACGCTGGTCACCCTTGCGGCCTCATTTGGGTACGCGCTGCTCACTGGATTCGCCACGCCCGTGCAGCGCTCGCTCTGGATGGTCACGCTCTACATGGTGGGCCGTCTTCTCTACCGCGAGCGCAGCGCACTCAACACAATCGGCTTTGCCGTGCTGTGCCTGCTGGCAGTAAGCCCGCGCTCCCTCTTCGACGCTGGCCTGCAAATGACTTTGCTGGCGGTGGTTTCAATTGCCGGCATCGCCGTGCCGCTGCTGCAAGGCACCGTTCATCCCTATCTGCTCGCTGCGCGCGACCTGCGCACCGTGGCCCTCGACGTGAAGCTACCGCCGCGCAGCGCGCAGTTTCGTGTGACGCTGCGCATGATTGCCATGCGCCTGCAGCGGGCTGCCTCTTTCCGCATTGCGTGGCGCATCTTTCCGCTCACGGTGCAGTGCACGTTGCGCTTGGCAGAAGCACTGATCGTCTGCTGTGTCGTTGAGCTAGCCATGACGCTTCCCATGGCTCTCTACTTCCATCGCATCACGGTCTTCGCGCTGCCGGTGAACATGCTTATTCTGCCGCTGCTCGCGCTGCTGCTTCCCGCTGCCCTTGTCACACTGCTGGTGCTGCTGGTGTGGCCCGCGGCCGCGCTTATTCCGGCGATCCTCACGGCGATGCTGCTTCATCTGGGCGTGGGCCTGGTGCGCCTGTTCGGCTCGCTTGCGGTGGGCGATCTCCGCATTCCCGCACCGCAGGGGTGGCAGTCGGCGGCCTTCGGTGCATTGCTGGCCACGGCCGTTGTACTTGCACTTCGCGCGAATGTATCTCAGGCTGGCTGGCTTCGTCGCGCCGCGTGGGCGGCCCTGTTACTGGCCGCCATTGCATCCGTCATGCCTCGGCCTGTCGATCATCCGCGCGATGCCCTGCTGGTCGAGGCCATCGATGTGGGCCAGGGCGACCCGCTTCTCCTCATCGCGCCCGACGGCAAAACGATGCTTGTCGATGCCGGTGGATTTGGCGGAGGTCCGCGCCAGTCGACGCAAAACTTCGACATTGGCGAAGAAGTGGTTGCGCCCGCGCTGTGGGCGCGCGGTATTCGCCATCTGGATGTGGTGGCGCTCAGTCATGCGCACTCCGACCACATGGGTGGCCTGCCGGCAATTCTCCGCGACTTTCATCCCGCGGAGCTATGGGTGGGCAACAATCCTCCGATCGCGGCCTACAGCGCGGTACTCGACGAAGCGGCCCAGCTTGGGATCCGCGTACGCACGCTGCGTGCCGGCGATGCGCTTGTGCTCGGCGACACAGGCATCCGCGTGCTGGCGCCCTTTCGCGAATACCAGCCCGGCGCTGAGCCAGCCAACAACGATTCCCTCGTGCTGCATGTGGCCTACGGCGGAACTTCGGTGCTGCTGGAAGGCGATGCGGAGGCGCCCATCGAGCAGGCCATGCTCGCCGAGTCCGGCTTGCAGAGCACGCTGCTCAAGGTGGGGCATCACGGCAGCATCACTTCCACGCGCCCGGAGTTTCTGGCCCGCGTTGCGCCCGAGTGGGCCGTCATCTCCTGCGGCCTGCACAACCGCTACGGCCATCCGCGTGAAGAAGTGCTGGCCGAGCTGCAGGCAGCCAGAGTCCGCACCTTCTCCACCGACATCGGCGGTGCGGTATGCTTCCTGCTCAACGGAAAGACGACGGTCGCCGAGCCCGACTGCGCCTGGCAGCAAGGGCCGTAAATTCCTCTGCCAGCGGGCCAGGAGATATTTGCCGATAGAATGCCGCACGAACCCATCTCACCCTGGCTTACCAGCCGGACGATGGGGTGGGCGGCGTGCCAAGTACCGGAGAGCAACAGGGTGGCTTGACCTCCTTGAACTCCATAAACTCCACTCTGGTGCCATCGGGGTCAAGCAGGTCCAACTGCCATTTGCCATCCACGCCGAGCACGGGCGGGCGGTCCTCTGCGGTGGGAACCCAACCGCGATGCTTCAGGTTCTCCTGCAACGCGGCTACGCTCACCACTTCGGGCGAGAAGTGGTTTGCACTGCCGAGTTGGCTCCGGGAGGGCGTCCGCGGCAGATTGAGCATGTACTCCACCCAGTCTGTGCCGTTGGGCACCTGCATCATGACCCAATCGGTGCGGCCGGCGCTCGACCCACCCTGCCAGTAGAGATGAAAGCCGAGCACATCTCTGTAGAAGCGATCCATTGCGGCGCGGTCGCGGACGACGAAGCCGGCATGGACGATTTGGTTGCTGACAGGAGTGGATAGAGGTCGGGGTGCGCCCGCGTCATGGGGACCCCGCTGCGTGAACTCAATGGTGTGGCCCTCCGGATCCTTCACCCGAAAGGTTGCGCTTCCGCCCGGCCCTGCAGTGACGGACGAAGGAACGGCAATCGCATGCGCGGCAAGAAACCTACGCATGGACTCTGCATTCGCGGTGGCAAGGCTGACGCTGACCAGTCGATCTTCAAGCCCTGGGCTTGGCGGGGAGAGAAGCTCGATGTATTGCGAATGGTTTGCGTAGAAGCGTACGCCCGAGGCTGGCGTGCCTGCCGGAAGTTGCTGCCAACCAATCAGCACGCCGTAAAACTGCTGCGACTTCTCCAGATTATCTGCGTAGAAAGTGACATGGGAGATGCCTGTGATGGCAGGCCTTGCAGAGGCTGCCTGCTGCGCCCCAGCCAACGCCGGAAAGAAAATCACACACGACAACACGATTGCGCGATGCATAGCATTGCCTTCCGCCGGGCAGCGGCGCTCCACGCGTCGCCTATGGGAAAACGGCGAGGAGTGAGATGGCTCGTAAGCCGCAGCGGTCCCGGCCTTCCATTCGCTCCTGCCCAATCTACCACGAGGGTGCGCGGGCAAACCGGCCGCAGCGGTCTGCTTAGAAACGCATCCTCATCCCAAACTGAATCTGCCGCTCACGATAAAAGTTCGTCGCATTGATATTCAGCGGCTGGCCGAACTCGGTCTGCCCGGTCTTGAGGCCGGTGAGAAAGTTGAGCGAAGGCAGCCCGCCGGTTGCAGTGCCTGGCCGAATCGTGTAGCCGACTGTTTCCAACTCCGTAACATTTTGATGATTGAAGAGGTTGAAGGTCTCGGCCAGCATCTCCAGTTGGCGCATCTCCCCCAGGTTGAAGCGCTTGCTCAGGTGCATGTCTGCCTTCCACGCGGCGGGGTAGCGGAAGGTGTTGCGCCCCACGCCATAGACGCGATTGTCGCCGCCGTAACCGTTCATGCCCTGCGCCAGCCCTACGATGGCTGTGCCGGACATGTCGAACTCCTTGGCCAGCGAGCCCGCGGTCCGCATCGAGTAAGGCAGTCCGCTGTGAATGTAGCCGATCCCCGAAAGCATCCATCCATTGCCAAACTGCGCCGCGCGATGCCGCAGCTTCCAGCGCGGCTCCCATACCACGGAGACAGAAGCGGTGTGGCGCACATCCAGGCTGCTGTTGCCATACTCCGCGCGAAAGTCGGTGGGATCAAAGACGCTGCTGCCATAGTTCCACACGCTTTCACTCGGGTTCCAGTCCATGGCGTGCGCATAGTCGTAGCGCACATGCAGCGCCAGGCCGTAGAGCCCGTAGCGCGTGAGACGCAACGTGGCTGCCTCATAGGTCGAGTTGGCGCGGCTGAAGATCTCCGTCACCTGCTGGTAGTGGGGATTTAGATGCCCGCTGAAACCGGTGGGCGACGCGGACGAGGGCCATGAAGCGAAGAACGGCACCGTGATCTGCGAGGTCTTCAGCGGCCCGGAGCCGTTGCCATCCACCACGGCATAGGTAATCGTCCTGGGATTCATGGCAGGATCGATGTTGGCGTCGATCGTGACCGGAAGATGGCGCGCAAGACTCATCTCCGCGCCTGCATCTACCAACACGCGGCCGGGGAGATTTTCCTCGACAGTGGCCTGCGCCTGATGCACCTGCCCGTTGCGGAAGTTGGGCGAGAACTCGACCGCCCCCGGCATCACCACCGTGGACGGCTCTCCTGAAAGCACATAGGGGAAAGGCGGCGCGCCGCCCGCCGCGAGATTGTCCGTGGGCCGCATGAAGAAGTAAAGGTCGCCGTTCAGTGAGCCGGTCTGCGTGAGCGTGTTTTCAATCGTCAGGTTGGGCGTGCGGCCAAAATACATGCCGTAACCGAGACGCAGCACCGGCCAGCGGCTGTGCTCCGTGCCCCACGCCAGGCTCGCGCGCGGGCCCCACTGGTTGCCGAGGCTCGGCACAGTCTCCGTCAGCGGCAGGTCCGGATTCTTGAGCCGGGCGATGGGCGGCGGCATCTGCTGCCGCTCCCAGCGCATGGCCAGCGTAAGCGCGAGCTGCTTCCGCGGCTGCCATTGCGCCGTCCCATAGCTGGCCCAGTCATTGGTGCTGAGCCACCAGTTGCTGGGGCCCATGGTCTGCGAGTAATACGTATAGCAGGGCAGATAACCCAGCCCGCGCAGCGTGCCCGCCGAGTCCCGCCACACCCGGCCCGTCTCGTCGCAGTTGTGCTGGTCCATCGGGTTCAACTGTCCACCAATGCCAAAGGCCGCAAAGGCCAGCGCGTCGGACGCAAAGTTGTCCAGGCTGTAGTAGTCGTAGGTTCCGGTCCGATTGCGCAACAGGCTGGTCGCGTCCGAGTTGTGGTTCACCTCAAAGCCGCCTTTGATCATCAGCGGTCCATGCGCCCAATCCAGTTGCTCCTGTGCCTGGTAGAGATGCTCGTCGGGATAACTGCCCGCGCCGAAGCGCGAGGGGTTGCCGATGGTGAAGCCGTAACGCGAGTCCACGCGGATCTGCGGCAACTGACCCCACGCATTGATGTTCAGAGTCTTTTCGAAGGCAGAAGGGCTCTCCGGCGGCATGGTCAGGTTCTGGTGTCCAAAGGAACCCTGCGTCACGGCCAGCAGGTTGGGAGTGACGAAGGCCTCCCAGCGGCCCAGCACCCACTGCTCCATGGCATAGCTCGACCCATAGCTGCGATTGCCGAACATCTCCGAGGCGCGCGTCATGCCGCCGCCCGGCGCATCCCGCTCAGCGCCGGTGCCTTCCAGCGTAAAGCGGTGCCGCTCCGTCGCCTGCCAATCGGCACGGGCAAAGCCGGTCCATTGCGCGGAGGTGCGCGGCGCCGGCCCAAGCAGGCCCGCCAGCGCTTGCAGCATCGGCGTGAAAGCCGCTACGCCCGCTGACACCGGGTCCGCGCTGCTCAGGCCCAGGCGCGCGCTCAACACCTGCATCTGGTCGTTCGCCGGCTGCGCAAAAAAGTTCTCCGGGTGGCGCACCATGGAGACGCCCGCATCATTGCGATGGTAGCTGTCGAAGGCCGCAAACCAGAAGAGCCGCCGGCGCCGGAAGCGCCCGCCCGCGCCAAAGCCCCACGTAATCGCCCGGTCGCGCGGCGTGTACGGGTCCGGAGTAAACGTGGGAATGGTGGCCAGGCCCGCCGGCGCGGTCTGCTGTACCCACTGGGTAAATGGATTCTGCGCTCCCCACAGGTTGTCGCGATCAAAGACGAAGGCCTGGCCGTGCAGCCGGTTGGTGCCGCGCTCGGTCTGCTCGTTCGCGCCCCGGCCGGCTGCATCGCTGCCTTCCACGCCGGTGGCACTCGCCACGGACTGCACCTCGCGAATCGCCGCCTCATTCGCGCCGGGACCAATCAGCGCCGCACTGCGCCCATGCATCCGGCCCACTCCGGAGCCGCCAAAGGCCAGCCGGATGCTGGCTCCATCCACCGTGTTGGCCGCAGGCTCTTCGCCGCCGCGCGGAGACGACTGGACCTCGCCGTTCGACGTGCTGGCCGCCGGAGGCGTGTCCAGCACAAAGTTCTGCCAATTGCGCCCCGCCAGCGGCAGAGCCTGCAATTGCGCCGCGGTCAACGTCGTGCCTCGCGCAATCGCGGTCGAATTCGCGGACGGAGTCACCGCCTGCGCTCCGGGTGCGGCGTTCGGCGGCTGCGGCGCCTTTGCGGCCTCTGCAACATGCGGCGCTCGCGCCGGAGCGCGCGGAGCCGCAGCCATGCCATACGCGCTCGCCTGTCCGCGCAAGGGCAGCGCTCCCATGCTTTCTTCCGCAAGCGCGACGCTCACGGCAGGTGCGACAACCTGGGGAATCAACTGCGGCGATCCCGTATGGAAGGGCACGGGCAAAGCCGGCGTCTCCGCCTTCACCGCAATCGGCACAACTGCGGCCGGGCCTGTCGCGCGCGGTGTGACCGGCACGGCGGCCCGTACGGGCAATTCCGGCGGCGCAGTCTTCTGCAAGGCGAGAGCGGCCTGCACGCGAGCTTCGTGGCCCGCCGCCACGACGATGCCTTCCACTTGCCCGCGGCCCAGTTGCTTGCTCTCCGCGTCCAGCGTGTACTCGCCGGGCGCAAGCGCAGGGAACCGGTAGACCCCGCTCTTGGTTGTGGTGGTGCGCGTTTCCGCGCCCGTTGCCTCGTTGCGGACGATCACCGTCACGCCGCTCAGGGGTCTGGAATAAAGGTCTGTCAACCGTCCCGTGAGCGTGCCGGGCGCGGTTTGCGCGTGTAAAACCCCGCCCGCGCTGAGCATCGTCATCAGCGCGGCCACTGCCACGGTCCTCAACCAACTCCGTCCTGCCATCGAGCAACCGTCTCGCGGCAGACCCTGGGAAATGCACACTCTCCCTGCGCGGCCCGCTCTTCCGGCGGGTTCCGATTGGACTATCCACTCAATCTGCGCCGGAAGACGAGAATCTCCCCCTGTTTGGCGTGTCTGTGTGTCCGTACAGTGAAGTTACCTAGGATTTTAAGGGATTCTAATGAACCCTGCGCCTTCTTAAAGGATTTTTAGGTTACCTCCGTGGGATCGCGCCTTCCGCATCGATTCCAGCCTCATTCGTTACACTGGAAAGAGGTTCCAGTGATGTCAGGGCGGTCAGGCGTGCCGCGCTTTGGCCCGTCTCCTGCGACACACCGGACAGCGGGTGCCCATGTTCATCGATGAAGCTCGAATTCGCGTCAAGGCCGGCGACGGCGGCAACGGCTGCATGGCCTTCCGCCGCGAAAAATTCGTCCCCCGCGGCGGTCCCTCCGGCGGCGACGGCGGACGCGGCGGAGACGTGGTCATGGTTTCCTCCCAACGCCACAACACGCTCATCCATTTCCGCTACAACCCCGAGCACAAGGCCCAGCGCGGCGAGCACGGCATGGGTTCCAACTGCACCGGCCTCGACGGAAACTCCATCATCCTGCAGGTGCCCGTAGGCACATCGGTCTATGACCAGGAGACCGGCGAGCTGGTGCATGACTTCTCCACGCCTGACGAGCGCATCATCATCGCCAAAGGCGGGCGCGGCGGGCGCGGCAACCAGCACTTCGCCACCAGCACCCACCAGGCCCCGCGCGAGCATGAGCTGGGCCGCCCCGGCGAAGAGCGCCAGCTTCGCCTCGAGCTGAAGCTGCTGGCCGATGTGGGTCTCGTCGGCTATCCCAACGCGGGCAAGTCCACGCTCATCTCCCGCATCTCCGCTGCCAAACCCAAAATCGCCGACTATCCTTTCACCACGCTCGAGCCCAACCTCGGCGTGGTCAGCGTCGGCGAGGAGCCGGAGCGGGAATCCTTCGTCGTCGCGGACATGCCCGGCCTCATCGAAGGCGCGCATCTGGGCCAGGGCCTTGGCGTCCAGTTCCTCCGCCACATCGAGCGCACCCGGCTGCTGGTGCATCTGGTCGATGTCTCGGATGCCTCGGGCCGTCCCGACTCGGTGGAAGACTTCAAGGTCATCAACCAGGAACTGGCCGGCTTCGGCCACGGCCTGGAAGACAAGCCCATGATCGTCGTCGCCACCAAGATCGACGCCGCCAATCCCGACAAGCTGAAGAAGCTCTCCGCGCACGCCAAACGCCGCAAGCTCGAGTTCCACGCCATCTCCGCCGTCACCGGCGAAGGCGTCGAAGAACTCAAGTGGGCCTTGGCAAAACGGTTGCGGCCCGCGGAAGTAGAAGCCTGACGCCCGGCATCCACGCCGTGGTCTTCGTCACCCTCCCGCTCTGACCCCCGCGAAGAGCGCAAAGCCGCAACTTCAGATTTGTCGGTCACTCGCCCGGAGCGCGGAATCCTGGCTCGATGGGCGTTTCTCATTACTAAGCTGATGCCATAGCCGTTATGAAGGGGCCAAATACCGGAGAAAGACGGAGTTTTCCCTTAGATTCTCTTAGTATTTTCGCTTGCCTTTCGCCTATGATTAGCCTATCATGGCACAATCAGCTTGAGTGACCTTCACAAAACATACGAGATCCGATGCCCAGTGCATGGCTTCATTAGCCTGAATAATTGGGAGCGGGAGATTGTCGACAAGCCAGCATTTCAGCGGTTGAGGCGCATCAGGCAACTTGCATGGACTGACCAAGTATATCCGGGGGCGATGCACACCAGGTTCGAGCACTCGCTCGGAGTTATGCACGTCATCTCGCGACTTTACAATGCGATCAGTTCCAGGTCGCTTGATGTCTTGCGGGACGAGTTTGGGTATACGCCCGAGGGATTGAAGCGCGATGAGCAGCTAATTCGAATTGCAGCACTTTTGCATGACGTAGGGCACTCGCCGTTTTCCCATGCGTCGGAGGAGCTTTTCCCGGAGAACGAGAAGGGTGCGAAGTTCCAGCACGAGCAATACTCAGCTGCGATCGTCCGCACACAGTTTCGCGAGGTGATTGAGAACCACCCCCTCAACACGGCTAACTACGGATTTAGGGCGGAAGACGTCGCTGCCCTGCTAGAGGGGAGTACCAAGGCAAAGCAAACCCTATTTTGGCGCGACTTGCTCGATGGCCAGATGGATGCGGACAGGATGGACTATTTGCTGCGCGATTCCCATCATGCCGGGGTTCAGTACGGGAGATTTGATCTGAACCGTGTTTCCAATACCATCGTGGCGATTAGGGGAACCCGAGGGCGCGCTCCACGGCTTGGCTTTTCCGAAGGAGGTTGGCACGCTGCCGAAGGGCTGGTACTCGCGCGGTATTTTATGTTCACTCAGGTTTACTTCCACAAGACTCGCGTCGCATATGACATACATCTGAAGGGCGCCCTTTCTGAGATTCTCCCAAGGGGAAAATTCCCTCGGCCGGTTGGTGGGGAGTTAGATGAGTTCCTGAGATGGGACGATTGGAGGGTTCTGGGTGAATTGCACGCGGGCAGAGGTGGTGAACATGGTAAGAGGCTCGTTGACCGCAACCATTACCGAATAGTATTCAAGAGTCCGGAAATCCCTGGGCCCGGCGATCTTCCCTTTTTGGAGAAGATTAAACTGCGACTCGGTAGGTTGGTTGTAGCAACAGAAGAAGCCTCAAAGAGCTGGTACAAAACCGGGGTTGCTGACATCCCAATCGTGAGCGATTCTGACCCTGGATTGGTTCAGCCCCTTTCCTGGTACTCGAACGTCGTTCGTAGCATGAAGGCGAATAATCAGGTTCTGCTTTACGTGCGGTCTGAGGATTCCGAAAAGGCGAGAAGCATCGTCAGAGAGGAGGTGGAAAGTGAACAATCGCGACAAGGCACGCTTGGGTTTGATTCCGGTGCTCGCTGAAAAACACCCCGCCGGATATATCGGCAGAACGGCGCTAATGAAGTATATGTATTTTCTCCAGACCTTACGGGACGTTCCGCTGGGTTACAGCTTCTCTATGTATTCGTATGGGCCGTTCGATTCTGATGTGCTGTCCGATCTCAGCATGGCCGAGTCCTTGAATCTAGTTTCTTCGACCACCGTCTCGTTCTATGGAGGTTACGGATACAGGATTCATCCTGCGCCTGGCGCCGAGGTGGTCAAGGACGAGGCACGAGAATTCCTAACCAGGTACAAAGAAGATGTCGATTGGGTTGTTGCTGAGTTTGGCAACCTCAATAGCGCTGACCTCGAGCTGGCAAGCACGATCATATATGTCGATAGAGAGTTCGCGGAAATAGGCCCGCCGGATGCGCGCGCTCACCTCATTAGCTTGGTGAATGAGATTAAGCCACATTTTACGTTGGAGCAGATCGAGCGATCGGTTGACTCGCTCCAGCACAAAGGGGTTCTTGCCTCAATTTAGCGACTTCGCAAGAAGGGAGGGTTATTCAGATGGCGACATCGAAGAGAGACGCAAGCAAGGCGAGCAAGTTGCTCAGGTCCAGCAAAAGCAAAACTGTTCGTAGTGTCGCTGGCTCCGATCTAGCCCAAGCTAAACATCGGAAGCGGCAGCCTGCGCGGAAATCCGCAAGGGGGAAGTGACTGCAAGGCTGTGCCCCGTCCAAGCTGCGCTTGGGCGGGAGGGTACAAGCTCGGGCCGGGAAAAGTTCCTGCTATCCCACCCTGGCTGCGGCCCTCACGCCTGAAGTCCGTCCCACGACCATCGCGGGATGCTGAGGCCGTTCGGCACATCATCGGCGGACTGGTGGTAGCGAGCCATCGTTGTCGTGGTCGCCCAGGCAAAGTAGTCGTGCAGCACTTGCCGCAACGCGCTGTCGCTGGCCAGTCCAACATCGGCCAGAGCCTGGTCGAAGCAGGCGATCGCGCGGCGATCCATCTCATCATGCTCTCCGTTCCCGCTGTGCATCCTGACGACGGTCGTCTCATCACCATAGGAATCGGAATACGTGCTCGGGCCGCCGAGCGCCTCAGCCCAGTACGCGGCGAGTCGCTCGACATGCTGCGGGTGAAAGCCATGGCTGAACGCATGGGCGACCACGTCATCGGCCATCACGCGACGGTGCCAGGCGTCGGCAAGACGGCGCAGCCCGTCGATGCCACCCGCCGCGTCGTATACAGTCTGCATGCATCCATGATGACAATCCTCCCCCGGCGATGCAAGGCAAGCGTGCGGCGATTGCAAAAGAGGGCTTGAGGGAAGGTTGCACGTCGGTCTGTCGAGTTCGCTTTGCATTCCGGGTGGATCGCCGCCAACCCGGACTGTCCTTACACCATCGCGCGTTCTTTCACGCTCAGATACTGGTTCAGCACGCGTGAGGTCAGTGCCTCGGGATTCAGGTCCAGGGTCAGCGCGCCCTGCTCGTGCAGCCGGGCCAGCAGCAGCTCGCGGCGACTGGCCATCTGTTGCGCGGCGGCGGCCAGGAACATCTGCTCCACATCTTCCGGCGTCCTTTGCGCAATCCGTTCCACCTCCGGCTGCGCCATCGCGACAAACAGGAGCACATGCCGCCGCAGCAGTTGCATGGCGCCGTCAATCACCTCAGGACGCATGGACGTCTCGGCCAGATCGGTCACCCACAGGATCAGCGCGCGACGCGGCTGCCAGCGGTTCAAGGCCGCGGTGGCGCGCAGGTGGTCGGCCTCGCCGCTCTCGGCATGGACCTGGGCCAGTGACTCGATCAACTGCCGCAGGTGGGCCGCGCCGCGCCCCGGCAGCAGGCGCTGCTGCATGCCTTGCCCATAGGCCAGCAGCCCCACGCGGTCGCCGGAGTAAAGGGCAAGTTGAGCCAGCGACACGGCGGTGGTGCAGGCAAAGTCAAGCTTGGAATGGATGCGTGGCTTGTCTCCGGTCAAGGGCAGAGCGGAAAGGCGCGACGGCGCCGCCGCCACGCGCGAGCGCATGAGTCGCCCGCAGTCGAGCACGATCCACACCGCCTGACTGCGTTCCGTCTGGTATTGGCGGGCAATCGGGCTGCCACGCCGCGCCGTGGCCGTCCAGCAGATATCGCGCAGGTCGTCTCCCTCGCGATAGTCGCGCAGACTCTCGAAGTCGCGCCCCAGTCCACGCTGCTGCGCACGACGCAGTTGCAGGTCCATCTGCCGGCTGCGCGCCAGAAATATCTGCTGCTCCTCGCCTTTGCGCAACGCCGGATAGACGCGCACGCGCTGCACCAGGCGCGCCTTTGCCCAACGCTCAAGCAGCCCCAGCGGTGAGCGATAGCGCACATAGACCCAGCCCGTATCGCAGTCGCCGCGCTCCCGCGGCTCCACGCGATAGCGCGCCGTGGCGGCCACGCGCGGAAACGCAGTCACCCGCAACGTCTCCGGCTGCGGGCACAGCGCCGGGGGCAGGTCGTCCACCAGGCGGCACTCGACCACCACGCGGCCCCTGTTTTCGACTGTGAGTTCAATCCCCGTCTCGCTGTCGAGCGCGGGCGCATTGGCCCAGGACCGACTCAACGACAGTTCGCCGGCGCGCGGCAACCGCCTGCCGTCCAGAAGTGCGGCCAGCAGCACCAGCCCATCCCAGGCGACCATCGCATAACTGAGGTTTCCCTGCCAGAAACCCGGAATCAGCCACAGGAAACCGGCGGTCAGCAGGCCGATCGTCCGCGGCGTCAACCCAAAGCCCCACCTGCGCCGGGGCTCGCACGCTGCGCGCACCGGCACCGGATGGAGCGTAGGAGCAATCATTGCCGCGGCACCGGCACGGCCGCCACCACATCGGCCAGCACGCGGTCGGCGTCAAAACCCTCCAGCTCGGCCTCCGGCTTGAGCAGCATGCGATGGCGCAGCACGGGCGGCACGGCGCGCTTCACGTCATCCGGAACAAGATAATCGCGCCCGTCAAAGGCCGCCGTCGCCTGCGCCACGCGCATCAGGTTCAGCGCCGCGCGAGGGCTGGCTCCCAGCAGCAGCATTGGCCACTCGCGCGTCCGCCGCGCCACCGCCAGAATGTATCCGTAGAGCTCCGGCTCAATGCGAATGGCGCGCACCTCAGCCCGCGCCGCGGCCAGCATGCCCGCGGGAATCGGCGCAATCGCTGCCTCTTCCAGCGGTCCCGCACCGGATCCGGCATGGTGCCGCTCCAGAATCTGCAGTTCCTCGGCCTCTTTAGGATAGGCGACGCGAATCTTTAGCAGAAAACGATCCAACTGCGCCTCGGGCAAGGGATAGGTGCCCTCAAAGTCCACCGGGTTCTGGGTGGCAAAGACGGTGAACCACGGCGGCAGCGGACGGCGCGCGCCATCGGTGGTCACCTGCCGCTCTTCCATGCACTCCAGCAGCGCGGCCTGGGTGCGGGGCGGCATACGGTTGATCTCGTCCACCAGCAGCAAATCGGTAAAGACGGGGCCGGGATGAAAGGTAAATCCATCCACGCCGGGGCGCAGCAGCGTGGTGCCCAGAATGTCTGCGGGCATCAGGTCCGGCGTGGCCTGCACACGCTGGAAGCCAAGCCCCAGCAGCCGCCCCGTCGCCTTCACCATCAGCGTCTTGGCAATGCCCGGCACACCCTCCAGCAGGGCGTGGCCCTGGCACAGCAGGGCCATCAGCACCTCTTCAATGGGCTCACCCTGGCCGGAGATGACGCGCCCCAGTTCGCTGCGCGCGTGCGCAATCAGCTGGCGGGTGGCGTGCAGGCCGCCCGGCTGCGGAGCGGCGTCGTGGCTTGTGTCCTGTATCGGATCCGGCATCGGTTGCTGGCTCATGAAGGCCTTTCCTGCGCGCTGGAATCATTCTCGCTGATTGCCGCGGCATGGGCGAGCGGCTTTACGGCTTCGGCCAGTTTCTCGCGATGCCGGTGCAGCGCCCGCACCAGTCTCAGAGCCGTGCCGGGGTCGAGCGTGTCGCTCCCGGCAGCCTCTTCGCAGGCGGCAAGATCGGCATCGAGGCTCGGGTCGGCCCTGGGAAAGCGCCTGCGAATCGTCGCCGCCAGCTCGACCGCGCCGATCGGCCCGGGCCGCAGCCCGCAGAGCCGCAGGCTGAAGCGCCGGAAGCGCTCCAGTGCCGCGGCCACGGCCGTCGATTGCGCGCCCGCATTGCGGTAGAGCGAGCCCAGCGCCTCAATAAACTCAACGGGCGCGGCCCGCTGCAGCGCCGGCACATCCCGCAGTGGCCCACTGCGCCGGCTGAAGCTGAAGACGATCAGCAGCCCCAGCGCCGCCAGCCCAATCCGCAGCAGGCTTAGCGCCGGCCCCGCTGCATAGCTCCACGCCGATCGCACGTCCCCGTGCAGCGACTCGTCCCAATAGAACCGATGCCCGGCGCGCGGCCCAAGCGAATTCAGCAGCAGGTCAAGATTGTCTGCGCGCGCCAGCGAGCCGTTCTCCAACGGCGTCGCGCTCGCCCACCACACCACATGGCCCTTGCCGTAGTCATACTCCACCACCGCCGGCTGCCCGGCGCAACCGTACTGCGTGCGCTGCATGGGATTGCCGACCTGCCAGGTCGCCTCCGGCACCATCCACACCTGGCCGGAGCCGGCCAGCGCATCCATCCCCTCAGGCTCCAGTTGGCACGCCGCAAAGTTGAACTCCCTCGGCGTATCCGGCTCGCCGCCCGGCAGAAGAAACCCGCCCCAGAAGCCCGTGGAGAGCACCCGTCCGCCGCGCTCCACAATCTGGTGCACGGCCTTGATGTCACTGGCCTCCCGGCTGAATGGCTCCGCAAAGATCACCACTGTTTCCGGACCCGCCGTCGCGGCCAGCTCGCTCAACGGCCGCTCCCAGCGCTCGATCGGGTAACCGGAGCGCAGCAGCGTCTCATAAGCGGCGCGCGCCCCGTGCTGTCCGGCAAGGTAGGTCGAGGGCAGCGGATTGTCGTTGCCATTTGCGTTGGGCGTGAGCAGTCCAATCGCCGCCCCCATCGCCAGCGCGAGGCCTACCACGCCCAGCAGGAGACCGCGGTCCCCTGCGTCCAGGCTGCCGCCCACCTTCATCGCACACCCCCGGTGTTATTGCCTGCACCCGAATCGCCGGCAATCAGGGAGGATGCAACTTTCTCAACCATGCGATAGTCGCGCTCACTCACCGGACTGCCGCCATACCATGTGCTTTCAAAGCTGCGTGTGAGCTCGGCCAGGCCGACCCTGCGCGGATCGTCGAAAGCAACCTGGGCCAGATACTCGCGTGGCGTACGCGCCCGATCCGGAGGCCACAGTCTGCGGCCCTCCAGGCGCGCAATCGCCGCCCAATAGACCGAGTGAATGGCCTGCCTCCATGCGCCCCCCGCCGCCGCCTTGCGCGCTTCCTCCAGCCACAGTTGCCAGTCGCGGGGTGGGGCGCCATCCACGGATGGAAGCGCGCTCTCCGGCGTCAGGCGCACGCGCCAGCGCCGCTCCAGGCGGAGTAATCCCAACACAAGCCCGGCACAGAGGACCAGAATGAATCCCCATACGGCAAGCCGCCCCACCCAAGCTGACCCCGCGCGCAACAACGATGCATTTTGAAAGATCTTGTTCAGCCAGGCAACAATCTTTTCCTTCAACGAGTCCGTTGCCGAGGGTTGCGTCAGGCCCTCAAAGTCGCGTCCGGCCAGAACCTGCCGCATCGTTGCGTGTTCCTGTCCATGCTGCGGCAGCGGGGCTGTTCCGGTACTGGCTTCGGCAAGGTCGAATGCCAGCCGTATCCGCGCATCTTCAAGCAACTGGCTCGTCGCAGGCTCATCCGGCTGCGAGGCGGCATCGGATGGCTGTGTGTGCCGCGACCTTGCATCGGTCTGAGCCGGGGGCGCATCCGGATCTTCAGCCCGTGAGAGCAAAACGCGTAACCAGCCGTAACGCACCAGCCTCCGGCCGTCCGGGGCCGCTCCGCCAACTGGAACGCGGTCATCGAGGCCAACCTTTAAGGGATCACAGGATTGAAGGTCACGTCCTTTGCCGCAAGCCTCCACTAACAGCATCAGCGCACCAAGATGCTCGCGGTATTCGTCCATTGAAGCGCTGCGCCAACGGGCAGGCCGCGGCGCGGCGTCCCTCTCAGCAGAAGATGCGGCAGCCCCGCCGGGCAAAGGACACAAAGCGACGAACCACACCGCTCCTGCGATGCACGCGGGGACGCGCATTCGTCGATCCTGCAGAATCAAGCCCCTGTCTCTCTGGTTGTTTTCAGCGGCTCCGACGGGCCGGGAATGAAGCCCGCGGCCTCCATCATCCTTTCAATGTCGTAACCCTCCTTGCGGACCCGCTGGTCAAAGTAAAAGAGGGTGAGACCGGTCGCGTAAATCGGACCCACAAACGTGTTGGTAAAAAAAGCTACAATCTGCTGCAGTACACGCAAGCCGGGCGAGGCCTCGCCGTGGTGCCGCATCTCGGTAATCACAAAAAATGATTGCGTAAGCAACAGCAAACCCAGCTGAATGGTAATCGCGAGCAGGCCAAGAACAAATAGCCTGCCTCGCGTGCCCTTGCTCAGGGAAACACTGCGCCGGATGGCCTGCCGTGCCTTCAGATCCTCCATGACGCAGGCAGGGACTGCGAGGGCATAACGCAGTGCCATGAGGATGGTGTAGACGCCGGCAGGTATCAGCAATAATCCAAAGATTCCTGAGGCGATCACCAGGCCCATCGTGACTTGCGGCGCAACTCCGGGCTGCCCGATGATGCTTCCGGGGCGCACGTTCACGAAAATGAACGCCAGATATCCCACGTAGAGCAGCGCAAGCGGAAGCCACACGAGAACGGCAGTGATGGCCATGAGCCACAGATAGCGGCCCAGGCGCGGCAGAATACTGGCGTAGGCACTGCGAATGGTTGCCGGCATGCCGAGGCTCAGCCAGCCAACGGCGCGGTTGTTCGCTGCAATTGCCGTACCGGCTGCGATAAACGCCACCAGCAAAGACAGCCCCGTGGACGTCCATGCTGTCCACAGCACGGCCTGCGCAAGCTGCATCGATCGCAGTACCGTCTCCAATCCGATCTCCAAGAGGCTCATCGCCAGCAAGAGACCGGAATAAATTGCAGAGATGCCTGCAAAAAGAAGGAAGTGCGACCGGTAGAGCTGTGCCGTGCGGTCCAGAATCTCGCCCAGTGTAAGTGGCCGCAGATCGCTATGCATAACTAAGTCTCCGAAGGCGTGTCGGGCACTTTCCGGGATACTAGCACACCTTGGAACCGGCAGTTTGACGGCCGCTACCTGGGCCCGCCATGGACGGTGAAAACATCAGGGAGAATCCTGCCGTTTTGGGAGTAAACTGGACTCCCTCGTGATAGAAACCTCTGGAAACACGGTGAACAGGCTCGCCAAAGCGTGCGCCTACTCCGATAAGACGGAAGATTGGGAAGAGTTTGTGCGCCGTTGTGTGCCAGTGGTTTCTCTTGTCGCGGCGCGGGTGGGCCGCTTGTGGACCGGCGGTGTCACCGCTGCCGTGGTGGATGACATCGTTCAGGAAGTATTTCTTAAGCTATGCGAACGGCAGCGGAGAATCCTGAGAGACTTTGTACCCAGGGCCGATGACTCCTTTCTGGGTCTGCTGCGTATCGTCTCAACTTCTGTGGCCAATGACCACTTCCGCCGGCAGTCTTGCGCCAAGCGCGGCGGCCGCACCATCACTGTGCCCCTGGACGAGTTACTGCCGCTCACCAACCTCATAAGCCCGCAGAACAGCGAGAAGCTGCACAACACCATGCTTTACTCCGAGATGGACGAAAGGATGCGGGTCAACCCGAACATTGTTACCGCACGGGATCGGGCGATCTTCTGGCTCTATTATCGGCAGGGACTGACTGCGGAAGAGATTGCCGACCTGCCAGCGGTCAAGTTGTCCGCCAAGGGCGTGGAAAGCGTCCTGCGCCGCGTTGGCCGATGGCTCAGTAGCCAGCTCGGACAGGATTCCAAGGAGGCCGACGCGAAGCCGATCAGCGATTCAGGTTAAATAATCTGAAAAGCAGCCAAGGAAAGTCCCGCCATTCTACGGTTTATTAGGAGAAAGCCAGTGAGAATGTGCTGACGACAGAACAACAACCGGTCGCGTTGTGTCCGACGATGAAACCGATTTCCCAGGAGTGGTAGGGTATGGGCCCAGAATCAGGTGAGGGGAGAGACCGCGCGGCGTCCGATGTACCGGTCGGAACGGGTGCGGACTCCGGTGAATGTCCGGAGATCGATTTCTGGCTGCGCATGGTCAGCGGGGAACTCACAGCAGCCGAAGCCGACGCGCTGCTCACCCACGCGGCCACCTGCAGACCGTGTCTGGAAAAATGGACGCAGTGCAGACATGTCCTGCGCGGCGAAGCAGAGCCGGAAGAAGCGGCAATGATGCTCGGTCTCGTTTCTGCTTCGGAAGAGTGGCAGCATCGTCTTGCTCGCCAACTTGCAGGTACACCACGCACAACGCCATCGCGCTGGACCGGATGGCAACGTGTCTCCCTCGGTCTTGTTCCCGTGACGATTGCCCTGGCGGTCTTAGCACTGATCTTTTGGCACAGGCACCAGACATCTCCCGAGAGACTTCTCGCGCAGGCCTATACGCGGGATCGGGTCTTTGACTTACGCATGGCTGGAGCAGGTTTCGCTCCAGTCGCGAATGCCGATCATCTTCGCGGCAATGCGACGCACCGGGAGACAGCATCGCTGCTCAGTGCGCGCGCCTCGATTGAGCGCAAGTTGGAGACGGCCCCGACCGATCCGCATTGGCTACAACTCCGTGCGCGTGCGCAGCTGATGGAAGAGGATTATGACGCAGCCATCGATGTGCTCGACCGGCTGCTTGGCTCCGGCCCCGTCTCCGCAAGCCTCCTCGTCGATGACGCGTCCGCCTACTTCGAGCGTGGCACAGCGACAGGCAGCGAGAATGATCGCGCCACGGCTCTCGACTATCTGCGTCGCGCCGACGAAATCGCGCCGGACGATCCTGTCGTTCTGTTCAACGAAGCGCTGGTGATGGAAGACCGCGCCCAGCTGATGAATGCCATCGAGACATGGAACCGCTATCTGAAATTCGAGCGGGATCCCCAATGGCTGGCCGAGGGCCGGCAACGCCTGCAAAACCTCGAAGCGAAGCTGGACAAACTCAAGTCCCATCAGAGCCGAATGGAACAGCACCTGGCCTCGCCGGCCGCAATGCGCGTTCTGGCTGCGGACCCCGCCACGCTCGCAAGCTTTGACGAGGAGCTTTCTACAACCATGCTCCCGCGCCTGCTGGATGCAGCTTTCCCGCTTCCCGCCGATCGCTCCCGCGGTTCGCCCTGCGACGATCGCTGCCGATCCGCCCGCACCTTGCTGACCGCACTGGCTGCTTCCCTCGATCGACATCATCGGGATCCGTGGCTCCATCAACTTCTTCCCTCCGCAACCACACCCCCCGCCGCACAATTTGCACAGGCCGCTCAGGAACTGGCGCGGGCGCTTGACGCAGACAGCGCGGGCGACTCCTTGCTGAGTCGAAAATGGGCGCTCGCGGGCCACCGGCATTTTCAAATGCTGGGCAACGCCGCCGGCGCTGACCGCGCATGGCTTGAGAATGCATACGACCTGCAGCGCCTTGGCCGGATGAAAAGCTGCTATCTCGCCGCGCACGCCCTCATCGGGAGTCATCCGCAGTACGC
>JAKBHH010000110.1 GCA_021836865.1 Acidobacteriota bacterium | reverse complement strand
GTCGCGAGCAGCACCAGGCTCACAATCGCGTAGATCATCGCCGCCCAGCCCAGCGCGCGCTCCATCACCAGCCAGTAGATGGGAAACATCTCGGGCCCGATGAGATACCGCTGCGCCTGGTAGCGCGCCGCCATCTGCAGCGGTGCTCCCAATTGCTTCAGCCAGTCTTCCATCTCCTTTGCCGTGAGCAGACGCCCCAGTTCCGCTTGCTTGTCGTCGAGCTGCGCTTCCAGGTTTGCCCGCAACTCGGCCACAATGTCCTCACGCCGCGCGCCGCGCAGATGCCGTCCCACCGCTTCCAGATACCGCTCCAGTGCTTCCATCACTCCCCCTTGCCTTGTTGGCGGATCGTCTCAATCGCTGCATTCAGGCTCTGCCACTCCGCCAGCAGCAGCTCCAGCACTGGCGTGCCCTCCGCCGAAATCCGGTAAAAGCGCTTGTTGCGCTTGTCCTCTTCCCGCCATTCGCTCGTCAGCAATCCCTGCGCTTCCAGCCTCCGCAGCAGCGGATACAGCGTGTTCTCGTCAATCTCCATGCCGCGCGTGGCCAGCGCCTTTCGCAGCGTGTACCCGTAGTGCTCCTCTCTGAGTTGCAGCAGGACAGCCAGCGTGAGGCAGCCCCGACGCAGCTCCAGCCGCAGGTTTTCAAAGAGGTTTTCCGTCAGTGTCATCATCTCCTCATACTGTACGAAGCATACTGTATGACAAACAGTGTATGCCGTCAAGTACATTTTTAGCCTTGCCCGCGCATGCGGGGCTTGTCGGCTCTGCCCTGTGCGGGGGGGGCGCCGCATCTAGACCAATCCCCGGTTCCCAGTCAGGCGTACACTAGCTCACGGCACCGGTGCCATGTACGGAGGGCCCCATGAGCCGCAATGCATCTCGTTCCATCCTCTTACTCGCCTGCACACTCTTCACCTTCATCCCCGCTGCGCACGCCCGCTTCCAGCCCACGCCCTGCACCAATCCCTATACCCAGCCGCAGGAGATCCAACTCGGCTATAAGGCGATGGCGCAGGTCTATCAGCAGCAGCCCATCCTGCCTGATTCCAGCCCCGTCACCCAGTACGTCCAGTCACTCGGCGCGCGCCTCGCGCAGTTCGCACCCGGCTACCGCTGGCCCTTCCAGTTCCACGTCGTCAACTCGGCAGACATCAACGCCTTCGCCCTGCCTGGCGGCGCTATCTTCATCAACCTCGGCACCATTCAGGCCGCCACGGACGAGGCTCAGCTCGCCGGCGTGATGGCCCACGAAATCTCCCATGTCGTCCAGCGCCACTCCACCTGCAACATGGCCCGCCAGCAGGTCCCCAGCATCCTGGCCGGCATCGGTGGCGCGCTCGCAGGCATCCTGCTCCCCGGCACGGCCGGAGCCATCGCGCAGCAGGGCATCAGCTCCGTCGCCGGCCTCACCTTCCTCCGCATGTCTCGCGACGACGAGAAGCAGGCAGACCTCATGGGCACCGACATCCTCTACGACTCCGGTTACGATCCCCGCGCCCTCCCGCAATTCTTTGAGACCATCCAGGCCAAGTACGGCGCAGGCGGCGCACAGCTCTTGAGCGATCACCCCAACCCCGGCAACCGCATCGGCTACGTCAACCAGGAGATCGCAACCCTCCCGCCCAAGCCCGCCGACATTACCAACACGCCGCAGTTCACCTCCATCCACGCCGACGCCGCCAAACTCCACGCCGCGACCGCCGACGAAATCAAGGCCGGCGGATGGAAGAAATCGCAGCCTCCGCTACCCGCTGAAGCTGCTGCTGCTGCCGCTTCAGCCTCCACCGCATCCACCGCATCCACCGGAGGAACATCCACCACATCGACCACGCCTTCAGCCCAGCCCGCTGCCGCTGCGCTCGATCCCAACCTGCACTGGCAGCCGGACTCCTCGCTCAACACCTTCACCCACTCGCTTTATACCCTGCGGTATCCGCGCAACTGGACCGTGCAGGGAAACGTGCAGTCCTCGGTCACCATCGCTCCGCCGGGCGGCTCAGGCGCTGACGCCAACGGCCAGGCCGCCACCGCCTATGGCATCCTGATTGATCGTTACCAGGGTCAGGGCAACCTACAACAGCAAACCGATGCGCTCATCCAGAGCATCGAGCAGGGCAACCCAGGCATTGCTGCTGTCACAGACGCAACCTCGCTGACCGTAAGCCATCAGCCGGCACTCAGCATCGAGTTCCTCGGCTCCTCGCCGCTCTCCACCGCCGGCAAGCCCATGCCCGAGCGCGACTGGCTCGTCACCGTCCAGCGCCCCGATGGCTCAATCGGCTATCTCGTCTTCATCGCACCCGAGCGCAACTTCAGCGCGCTCCGTCCCGCTTTCAAACGGATCCTCAGCACCTTCGCGCTGAAATAGGTCTGTTCCACATCAGGAAGAGGACCGGCGCCATGTTCGCCGGCAGCGCGCTCGGCTTCCTCCATACGCGGGTCACCATCTCCACCTCCTGCGCCCGCCATGGTATGCCTCACCCCGGCCCCAGGTCGTACGATGGAGGCGCAAGTTCCAGGCGCAGCCCGATCGCCCCGAAATCCACTGGACTTTTCATGCCCGCCTCTTGCTCTCATCGCCGCATGCCGCTCGGCACGCTCGCCGCGCTCGCCCTGCTACTTGCCTCAGCCGCTGTCGCCCGCGCCGCCTCCTACCGCGCCACACCTCTCCTCCTCCACGACGCCACCACCTCGCCCCTGCCCGCCGGTGCCGGCGCACAGCACTTCCACACCTACCTCGACGCCTCCGGCATCCTGTTCCTCTCCGCCAACACCATCGCCGAATACGTCCTCCACGCCCCGGAAAATAATCTCCTGGTGCGCGATGGACGTCAGGTTACGAATAGTTACTTGCTCACCATTTCGCTCTTTGATATCGACCAGAAACGCCTCATCTCCCACACCGACGTTCCCGTCCCAGGCAAGTTCGTCCGTGTCTTCCGCTCCGCCCACGGCGGTCTGCTGCTCGTCACCCATTCCTGGATTGCGGCACTCTCGCCCTCTCTCGAAACCATCCGCCAGGTCCCCATCGATCCCCGCTTCGGCACCGCCGTCGTCGCCTCCGACACCGATATCGACGACGCGTACCTCTACCTCACCGGCGAATCCTCAGACGGTTGCCCCAAGCTCGCGGAACAGCTCAACGCCGCCTCCCTCGCCACCGAAAATTCCTGGTGCTTCCAGGACGACGCGCCCACCGCCTTCTACCGCACCACCGCACTCCAGTTCCACGCCAAAGCCGGCGCGGATCTCCATGTCTTCCGCGACGGCCGCGCACTCACTCAGCTCAAGCCCCCCAGCCTCTTCGCCACCACGCAGGCCATCCCCCTCTCCAGCCAGGCCTTTCTCCTCACCAACGGAGTCGCCCTCATCAACTACAGCCTCGACGCTGGCCTCGACTTCTTCAGCTCACCCGCAAAGCACGGCCTCCTGGCCTCGCCCATTCACTGCTCCGTCAGCGCCACCACCTGCGCCACCGCCCTCGCCATCCCCAAAGCCGATCCGCTCGTCCTCTCCCTGACCACCACCTACAAGCGCATCGATCTCGTCACCTTCGACACCGTCAACGGCCGACTCCACTCCCGGCACTCCATCCTCGCCCTCTTCAAGCGCCCCACGCACGTCAGCCTCAATGACTTCTCCGATCTCCGCGTCGCCCTCGCGCCCCACGGCGAGCGCGCCGCCGCATGGCACGGCTCCACCTGGGTTGTCTTCAACATCCATTGAAGCCCCCGGCCTGCCGCCACTTTCCTCTCTTGTCGCTTAGAACATATCCGGAATGCTGTGAAACGCTATCCGCGTCGGCGCTGCTTTGTACGCTGTCAGCATCGTCGCCGGCGCCAGCGTCTGCATCCCGTACTTGCTGTTCAGCGCGTCCATCGCCGCCAGCAGCCGCTTCCGCTGCGGTGCATCGCCCACCGCGTCAAACAGGTTCAGCGAGTGCAGCCGGTCCGGCACCAGCCCCGTCAGTTGCACCGCCAGAAAGTACGGCTCTTCATACTGCGCCCCGAGCGGCCGCTGCTCCCACAGCTTCCGCAGCGCGCCAATCAGCGTCTGGTTATCCTGGCACTCGCTCAGCCGCAGCTCGCTCCGCCAGCCCCGCGTCGGAGACGCAAAGTTGCTGATCGCCTTCATCTCCCCGCCGCCTTCGCCGGCTGAGCTGCGCCGGGTATAGAACCCCACCGCAAGCCCGATTCCGCTCGCCCAAAGTTCCTCCTTCCGCAGCCGCATCGCCGCCTTGTGCAGCAGCTTGTGCGCCACCGCCCACGCCTTTTCCGCCGTCCGCAGCTCCGGCGCCAGCACGTGCTGGTGGCTCAGCGACTTCAGGTGCTCGGTCTCTGCCATGTCGAAGTCCTCGCCCCGAAGCCAGTGCCAAAGCCGCTCGCCCCACACGGAGCCCCAAAGCTCGCCAGCCTGCTCGCAATCCAGCGCCAGCAGCTCCTCCATCGTGTGGATCCCCTTCGCGTTCAGTCGCTTCTCCGTCCGCGCGCCAATCCCCGGCAGATCCCGCAGCGTCAACCCCCGCAGCGCCTCCGGCAGCAGATCCAGCGGCAGAGCCACCAGCCCGTCCGGCTTCTCCATGTCGCTCGCCACCTTGGCCAGATACCGGTTCGTCGCCAGCCCCACTGAGCTGCGCAACGTCTCCCCCACCTGCTCCCGGATCCGCGCCTTCACCCGCCGCCCCAGCTCAAGCGCCGCCAGCAGCGGACGCTCCCGCCCCATCAGCCGGCACGCCATCTCGTCAATGGACAGCACCGCCGTCACCGGCACGCAGCTCTCCACCGCTTCCACAATCCGGTGGTGATACTCCACATAAAGCTCGTGCCGCGCCTCCACCAGCTCCAGTCCCGGGCATAGCCGCCGGGCTTCGCCCACCAGCGTGCCGGTCTTCACGCCAAAGGCCTTCGCCTCATAACTCGCCGCAATGCAGCAGGTCGTGTCTGCCATCATCGGCACCACCGCCACCGGCCGCCCGCGCAGCTCCGGCCGCACCTCCTGCTCCACGGACGCAAAGTAGGAATTCAGATCCACAAACAGCCAGTTCAGGCTCGGTCCACGCTCTTGCGCACCCGCCTCCGCAGCCTCGCCGGTCGCCGGCGCAGCCGCCCATTCCCAGGCAAAGCCCTCTGCGGAAACCTCTTCCGGGACCGGACTGGCGTCGTCATTCATTGCCAACTATTTTCGCTGTTTGTTCGCCGACACACAACAGAAATTCGCTCTGGCCCGTCTAATAAATACGGTGCTACACTTGAGGCGCCGGAATCCCGTGCCAGAGTTGACAGCCTCCTGTACGACACCGGAGGAACTCGTTCGGCAGGTGCGGGACATGGTCCTTTGGCTTATGCATTTCATGGCTCACTTATTTGCTGCGAATGCGAACGTGCTGGCAATCCTCGTCACTCTTGGCGTGGCGGTGCTGCTCGTCTGCTGCCTGGAGTGTACAAATTGTCCCTGCCGTGAGAAGGACGACCTCTTCAAACGGCACGAGATTTAGCCGCCCGCTCGGCATTCTCAACATCGGCTCACGATGAGGGCGCTCGCGTTCCCTGGTGGAACCGCACCCGCCAGGATTTCGCGTGCCCTGACCAGATCGAGCTGCGCAAGGTCGCCGCCCGCTGCCCTGTCTCCTCGTCTGTCCGAACGGTCCGATACGTCACCAGCATCAGTCCCGGAGTCAGCGCGCGGCAGACAAAGTCCTCAACCGCCGGCCTCGTAAAACCTTCCTCGGCCGCCATCATCTCCAGCACGCTCGCGCGCGTATACAGCAGTCCCGACGCGCCGAACTCCACAAAATCCTCCGCCAGCAGTGCCCCGGCCCGCGCCCTATCCCGTCGCAGCTCCGGGTCCATCAGCGCCAGTTCCAGCGCATAGAGCTCCTGCGCCATCGCGTCGTCCACCGGTTCGCTCATCGCACCCTCCATTCAGCTCGCCGCGGTCGCGGCCAATTGCCGTGCCCCGCGCAGCGCCGTCACTTCATCGCCCGTCGCGTGAAACTCCATCGCCACCATCCGCTCGTACTTCAGCTCCACCAGCCGGCGAAAGATGTTCCCGTAGTTGATCTCGCCCGTCCCCGGCTCATGCCGCCCCGGCACATCCGCCACATGGATCAGCCCGATCACATCGATGTGCTCCTTCAGCTTCTCCATCAAATTTCCCTCGGCAATCTGCTCGTGGAAGATGTCATAGAGAAACTGCACCTGCGGATGATTCACCGCGCGCACAATCTCGATCGCCTCCGTTGCCCGCGTCAGAAAATAATGCGGATTCTCCTCCGGATCGATGCACTCCAGCAGCAGCCGCACCGGCTCTCCGCGGATGTGCTTGCCCTCCACAACCGCCGCTGCCCGCTTCAGCGTCTCAATCGCCGCCGCGTGCTGCGCATCGCGCGTCATCCCTGACATCACATTGCCTGAAAGCACAATCATGGCCGGGCACTCCAGCGTCTCCATCGGCGTCAGCGCCGCGCCCAGGTCCGCAAGAAACGCATCCCGCGCCGCCGGGTCCGCCACTCCATGCGCCAGGCCCGCCGTCGCGTCAAACGCCAGCCCCTGTTGCTTGCACGCAATCTTCGCCCGCGCATAGTCCGCATCGTTCCAATGTGCGTACTCGCCCACCAGCTCCACGTTCCTGTAGCCCGCGTCGGCCACCTTCGCCAGCCGGTCTTCAAACGGCAAATTCGGTGAGATCGTCCACAGCATCACCGAAAGCGGAAACGGCGCAGCCTTCTCCGCGCCCTCAGACCCCGCGCCCTGCGCTGCCGCGGGAACCTGTGCCGCCGCGCCCAGTGCTGCCACGGCCAAACTTTGCGTAAACACCCTTCGATTCATCTCTCTCCTTTAACGCCTGCACCTTCTGAACTTGCCACCAAACCTGGGTGCCCCATCCATGGAGTCTGCGCAGCAGGCGAGATGGGTGGGAAACCACGAACCCGCGGACCGGAAGTCTCTCAACTCTTCAACTCCGGGAAGCCCGTCCCGCTCGTCGCAGCGCCTGCCAGTCCTTTTCCGTCTGATCCGCATACAGCGACCCAAACCGGCCCAGCGCCTCCGCAAAACCATCTCCCTGTCCCAGATATCCCGCAATCGCCAGCGGGTCAGACGACCGCGCATGACCCCGCGCCAGCAGCTCGCCGCACAGCTCCGCAAAGGCGCTGAGCCCGCTCCCGGCCAGATCTCCCAGCTCAATCGTTCCCTTGTGATCGTTCAACTGCCGCACCAGATAGGGCCGGCTCCCTATGTGCGTCCAACCCAGAAACGGATCCGACTGCACCTGCATCGCCCGCTGGCCTTCCACCGCACGCTGGCCCTGGTGCGCCGCCGCCCGCGCCTCCGGCAGATAAGCCGCATACGCCGACGCCGCCTCTTCCTTCATCTGCAGAAAAAGAGGATCGCGCGGCCCATTGCCCTCCAGATAGATGCAGTAGTCGCGCAACCCCACCGATCCTGTTCCCACCACCTTGAATGCCACATCCACCGGCCGGTAGAGCGAGAGCAGGTGCCGCCGCTGCGGCTCCAGCATCTCGCTGTATGGCACAAGCGCGCCCAGCACCTTCTCCGCCTGCGCGCCCGTCACCCGCGTCAGCAGCGGCTTCATCTCCTTAAAGCGCCGCGCCGCATGTTTCTCCGCACTCACCGCCTCCGTCAGTTGCTCCAGCGTGTGCAACGGCGTCGCGCGCTCGGCCTTCTGCAGCGCATCGTGCACCGGCTCCACCGCGCCCAGCCTGTGTACCTGGAAGCGCGTCACCTCCAGGCTCGACATCCCGGCAAACTGCCGCATCTGCGCCGCGTACCGCTCCATGCACAGCTCTACCGCCGCCCGCGCCGCCCCCTCCTTGTGTCCCGCCCCGCGCCCCGCCAGCACCAGCGACGCCGCCATCCGCTTCAGGTCCCACTCGAACGGCCCGCGAATCGTTTCGTCAAAATCGTTGATGTCAAACACCAGACGCCCGTCCGCCGCCGCGTAGGCCCCCAGGTTCCGCACATGCGCATCGCCGCAGATCTGGCTCATCAGCCCCGTATTCGGCACCGCCGCCAGGTCCGCCGCCATCACCGCCGCCGCCCCGCGAAAGTAGAGAAACGGCGACTGCGCCATCATCTCGTGCTTCAGCTTCAACAGCGCCGGAACGCGCCCGCGCTCGGCCCTCTGCACCAGTTCCAGTGCCGGTGAACGCCGCGCCTTGATCGCAAGCGCATCGTGCGCCTGCCGCCCCACCTGCTTGCGCCGCAACTGCCCAAGCCGACGCCGCTCTTCAGGACTTGCCCATTGCATGACCCGGACCATACACCCATCCCAAACTGCGGCGCAACCCAAGCCCGTTTTTTGCAGAGGCCAAGCCTTCAGGAATGCCGCAAGGCCCGGGAACTCGCTCAGACCTTGACCCTTGCAAGGCGCTTTGGCTCCCAGGCGACACCGGCAGTTACCCTCGCCGGCGCACCTTTCCCAAACGCAAAAAAGTCCCGTGCAATGCCAGCCCTCTAAAGCAAGACCCGTCGCATCCAATCCGGGAGTGGCAGATGCAGACCTCTGCCATCCGCCTTCGATGCGATTTCTCCATCGTGGTCAATCGTGCATATCCCCAAACCGTTGGCGGAGCAGTAACCATCACACGGAGATCCAAAGTGGATATCCAGAATACGGAGTCAAACAGTGCAACATGATTTCAAGATGCTGGCAGTTGCTGCCGCTGTGTTAGCTTTTCCCATCTTTGCCTGCTCACAGGCCTCTGCGGGGCAGGATGCGCCCGCCGTTCCCAGCGCGCAAGCGCCGACCGGCCATCACGAAGCGATGCGCATGGTGCCAGTCCGTGCCGAACTGCGGCGCCCATTGGATGCTCTAAAAGACCAGGCCGGCTCCGCAGTGGAGGCAAAGCTTGTGCAAAAGGTGACCTTGAGCAATGGAGCAGAATTGCCTAGCGGCACGATTTTGGCTGGAAAAGTTACCGAGGATGACATGCAGAGCCAAGGTAAGTCCAAACTTGCGCTTCGCTTCTATCAGGCGGAATTGAAGGATGGAAAGAAAGTTCCAATCAAGGCGACCATTGTCGGCTTTTATGGGCCGGGATCGGTCTCCAGCGATAGTTTCACGGGATCAGCCGACCAGGTCCCAAACAGTTGGAGCGATGGGACATTGCAGATAGATCAAATCAATGCCCTCGGCGGAGTGGATCTTCACAGCAAAATATCGAGCAGGAATTCCGGCGTCTTTGTCTCCACCAAAAAAGACGACTTCAAACTCGAGGATGGCAGCGAGATTCAGTTTGCCATTGGCCCCGGACAGATGCACGCAGCAGCCATGAACCAATAAGCGGGAGTCTGAAGCGGAACGGGAAATCCGGCGCCTGAAAAAGCTAGATGCCAGGGCTGGAAGCCCGCATCGAAACTCCAAATCCCGCACAGGCGTTGCTTTCCCATGTCCCGCTTTTGCGGACATGGGAAAGCAACGATCCTGCGCACTCACCCTTTATGGAGCCGGAATCTTCACCACATTCGCCCGGCAGCTGCCCAGCGCCGGACACGCCATCGGCTTCAGCGTCTTGTCCACGCACACCTCCACCGCCGTCAGATAATTGTGCCCGCAGCTCACCACCACGCTCCCCTGCGCGAACCCGGGATTCGCCGCGGCAAACGCTCCCGCAATCGCATCCGGAGTCATCATCGTCTGCGCCGTCAGCGTCGCCAGCGCCCCCGGAATCTTCACCGCCTCATACGCCCTCCGCGCCGTCGCGAAGAACGCGTCCGCGCTCAACCCCGAGCACGTCCCATGCGCCCGCCACTCATGCTCCAGCAGTCCCGCCTCGGGATACACATCCGCATACTGCGCTGGATTCGCGGGGCCCGGCGCATCCGAGCAGTTCTCCGGATACGACCCATCCATCCGCTCCGGCCACAGCCCGTGCAGCACAAACCGCGCGTGCTCGGCGCACTCCGCCGCATCCGGATGCGAGTGGCAGAACTCCGGCGACCACGAAAGATTCAGCAGATAGAAGTCGAACCCCGCACCCGCCTGTTCGCTGCGCATCTCCATCCGCGCGCCGCCTCGCGCCTGCGCACCTTCGCTGCTCGCGCCCTGTCCCTGCGGCCTGCATCCCGCCAGCATCAGCAAAACTGCCGCCGTTGCAACCATCCCTTGCCGTCTCATGCACCGCAGCATATCAGCAACCCTTCTTACCCACTCTTTCTCTTTCCCCGCCTTCGATCGCTCCACTAGAATGAATCGACTTCCGCGAGCCCCGCTCGACGCTCCCAAAGTCCGCGCACAGAATCCCGCACTCGCATCCCGGAGAGCCGCATGGAATCCCGTCGTACCGTCCTCAAATACATCGCTACCGCCGCCGGCGCATCCAGCCTCGCCTCGCTTGAATCCTTCGCGCAGTCACTCACCCCCGGCGCGCACCGCCCCAATATCGTCTGCTTCGTCGGCGAGGGCCTCCGTGCCGACGAGCTCTCCTCCACCGGCAACAAGCTCATCCACACGCCCCACATGGACCGCATCGCCCACGAGGGCTGCACATTCACCAACGCCTTCGTCGTCAATGCGCTCTGCCTGCCCTCGCGCGCCACCATGCTCACCGGCATGTACTCCCACACCACCGGCGCCGTCTCCAATGTCCAGGGCAAAATCCCGCCCAGCTTCCCGCTCGTCTCCGATCTCCTCCAGCAGGCCGGCTATGAGACCGCCTTCATCGGCAAGTCCCACATCGAGGGCGCGCTCATGGAGCACAACTGGGACTACTACTTCGGCTTCGTCGGACAGGCCGACTACTACCGACCCCGCATCACCGAAGGAGCGCACGGCCAATACGGCCCCGCCAAGCTCTACGCGGGCCAATACGTCGACACGCTGCTCACGGAGAAGGCCGTAGGCTTCCTCCAGCAGAAGCGCGACAAACCCTTCTGTCTCTTCCTCTGGTTCTATGCGCCCCACGCGCCGTTCTACCGCCCCAAGGACCTCGTCAACGACCTCAACGGCGCGCCTGTCCCCAAGCCCGCCACCTTCGATGAAAATCTCAAGGACTATCCCGGCAAGCCCCGCGCCGTGGCCGATGCCGACAACAAAATCGGCTACTCCGAAGTCTTCAGCGACGATCCCCGCTCGCTCGAAGAACTGGTCAAAGACCACTACGTCGGCGTCGAAGACAACGACCGCAACGTCGGCGCAGTGTTTCACGAGCTGGAGAAGCAGGGCCTCATGGACAAGACCGCCGTGCTGCTCAGCTCAGACCACGGCTTCTTCCTTGGCGAGCATCACTTCTACGACAAGCGCCTCATGTACGAGCCCTCCATCCGCGTGCCCATGATGCTCCGCTACCCCGGCGTCGTTCCCGCCGGCGCCAAATCCTCGGAGATGGTCCTCAACCTCGACCTCGCGCCAACGATGCTCGAGGTCGCAGGTCTGCCCGTGCCCTCTGAGATGCAAGGCAAAAGCTTCCTCCCGCTCGCCGAAGGCCACCGCATCCCCTGGCGCAAAGACTGGCTCTACGAGTACTACGAGTATCCCGGCTTTGAGAACGTGCGCCCCTGCCGCGGCGTTCGCACCGCGCGCTACAAGTACATCCACTTCTTCCTCGACCCGCAGGAGTACGAGCTCTACGATCTTGAGAAGGACCCCGGCGAGACCACCAACCTCTACGGCAAGCCCGGCTATGAGCAAATCACCACACAGCTCCAGGCTCGCCTCGAAGATCTGCGCAAAGAAACCGGCGACACTTTCGTTTACAAACCCACCGGCATCCCCGCGCACTTCGACCTCGGCGCGCAATCTGAATCGCAGCTCCGCCCTAAGAGCAAATAACACCCAGGAGTCTCCACACGATGGGCCTCACCGGCTTCCACATCATGACCAAGCCCATCGGGCCCATCTGCAATCTCGATTGCAAATACTGCTTCTATCTCGAGAAAGAAGCGCTCTACCCGCAGTCCACCAGCACCGCGCCTGAAGCGTCCTCCCTGCACGCCCGCTGGGCCATGCAGCCCGCGGTCCTCGAGTCCTATATCCGCCAGTACATTGAAGCGCAGGACGCTCCCGTCATCTCCTTCGCCTGGCAGGGCGGCGAGCCCACCCTCCTCGGCGTCGACTACTTCCGCAACATCGTCCGGTTGCAGCAGCAATACGCCAACGGCAAACAGATCGCCAATG
>JAKBHH010000188.1 GCA_021836865.1 Acidobacteriota bacterium | reverse complement strand
AGTTGCCAGCCAGAGAGCTGGATGACCTGTCCCCAGGAACATGGGCCTGCGCAATGAGAAATGCGTTCGCCCGCGATTGTACTCGCTCGGGGAATCCTGGGAGATGAAAAATTTGGATCGGGGAAGGTCCGAAGTGCGGGGCCTACTCTCCGCGGGTCGAGAGTCCAGAGGAGATCGCGCGGCTGTCCGAGCCGGAGACCGGCGTGGCAACCACGCGACGGCGCGTCTTGTGCACAGGCCGGGCGGGCGCGTAGCTCTTGTAGACCGTGATGTGGAAGCAGGCCTGCTGGAACTCTTCCTCGACGTCGAGCTTGCCGGCGTTCTGCAGGGCCAGTAGCCGGTTGCGCATCCAGTAGATCTCGCGCTGGCTGAGGCCGCCCTTGGCGATGTCGATCGTGGCTCCGGTCACATGCGGGCTGACGATGTCGCCCTCGGCGGGCGCGGCGTTGCCGTTCACGCCCATCAGGCGCTTCTGATAATCCACGGTGCGCACGGCGGAGCTGACTTCAAGGGGATGATGAAACTGCGTCTCATGCGCACGCGCCAGGTCGGCCAGAAAGCGAGCTGTCCACGGGCGGCAGTAACGGCGGTCCTGCGGCAGGCTGGCGTTCACCGTCAGCGCCGAGGAAGCAGGCACGGGCACCAACATGCCGCGCGCGATGCGGTCGCGCAGATCTGCGTCGTTTTCAATGCGCTCCAGGTTGTCGGCATCCGTCTTCTCATTCTGGCGAACAAGCGACGCCAGCGAGCCGCGCAAGGGCGAGATGGGGGCGATGCGGGCGGCACGCAGCGAGACCGGGTCGGGACTGACCTCGGGGCCGCTCTCGATCACGGGCGCGGCCTTGATTGCGGCTGCTGCAGTTGCGGTTTCAGCGGCAGCGGTTGCGGGTGCGTCTGTTGCGGTTTCTGCGGTTGACGCTTCTGACGTTGCGGTTTCGTCCGTTGCGGGCTCGGCTGCGGACCCACCCGACTCCTCTTCACGAGGACGCACGGCATGCGCCGATGCTCGCTCCTCCCCAGGAGCCGCTGTTCGGTCTTGCGCCGGTGCAGTTGCGGATTCGTCGCTTGTCAGCTCCGTCGACGCCTGCTCTGCAAGCGGCTGCGCGGATGGCCGCAGGGCGGCAGCCTGCGTGGGCGGCGCCGGTCTGCTTTGCTCTTCCCGTCTGCGCGGGGCCGCAGGGAGACGCGCCGGTCGGGCTCGCCTGCTGGCCAGGGTACGGCTTCCGGCGGGCCGGCTCCGGTGGTGGGCTGATCGCCGCCCATGGTGCGCCCTGGCTGGCCGGGCGTGCCGGTGGAGTGGGTGGGAGGTCTTTGCTGCCGAGGCGTTGTGGTGCGGCCCGGACGTACGTGTCGGCTCGCCACTGGCCGTCAAGACCAGCGCGGCAAAGAGAAATGCGATGCGTAAAGTCC
The DNA here is from genome assembly GCA_021836865.1 of Acidobacteriota bacterium. Lineage (GTDB taxonomy): Bacteria > Acidobacteriota > Terriglobia > Terriglobales > Acidobacteriaceae > Telmatobacter. The sequence continues at coordinate 1,781 of JAKBHH010000188.1, read as the reverse complement.
GCGCCATGGAGAACGCGCGGAGAATCGTGAGCAACACCAGTGTATGACGCTCCTCTATCGATTTCGAGTGCCTAATGGGGTTCCTGGTTGTCTGATAACTCTCATTCCGCTGCCATCTTGATTACAAAAAGCACCGAAAGCAACAAGGGATGCCCTGACTGAGGGCATCCCTTGCTACTTTCGGCAGAATTTTGCTGCCGTGATCCTTATTGCAGCAGCGTCGGCTCGTCGTCCTTAAGTTCTTCCGGTGGAATGATAACCGCCGCGGCCACCTTGTCGTCATCATCCAGATTCAACAGGCGCACGCCCTGCGTAGCGCGCCCTGCGGCACGGATGGTCTTGGTGTCGATGCGGATGATCTTGCCGAACTGGCTGATGACCATCAGCTCCGAACTGTCATCGACAAGTTGAATGGTGTTGACGCGGCCAATGCGCGGAGTGACGGCCATGTTCTTCACGCCCTTGCCGCCGCGGGTTTGAAGGCGGTACTCGTCCACATCCGTGCGCTTGCCAAATCCGTTTTCCGTGACAGCAAGAATGCGGTACGCGCCGGGCTCGTGCTCCTTGGGTGTGATGGCAACGCCGACCACATAATCGCCTTTGCCCAGGTCAATGCCGCGCACGCCGTAGGCCGGACGGCCCATCGAGCGCACATCGGCCTCGTCAAAGCGAATGGCCATGCCAAGGTGCGTCGCGAGGAAGACGATCTGTGAGCCGTCGGTGATGCGCGCGGCCACAAGCTCGTCTTCCTTGTCGATGCCGATGGCGATGATGCCGCGAGCCATCACGTTGGAGAAGTCCTTGAGCGGGGTCTTCTTCACCGTGCCCTGGCGCGTGGCAAAGAAGATGAACTTGCCTTCTTCTTCCAGGTCGCGCACCGGCAGGATGGCGCGGACATTTTCGCCCGGCTGCAGGTTGAGCAGGCTTTGCATGGATTTGCCCTTGCCCGCGGCGCCCACGTCGGGAATCTCATAGACCTTGAGCCAGTAGACGCGGCCGGCGTTGGTGAAGCAGAGCAGATACGCGTGCGTCGAGTCCACGATAAGCTGCGCGACAAAATCCTCTTCGCGCGTCTTCATGCCCATGCGGCCTGTGCCGCCGCGTCTTTGCTGGCGATAGATGCTGATCGGCGTGCGCTTCAGATAGCCCTGATGGCTGACCGTGACCGCGACCTGCTCGTCCGCGATGAGGTCTTCCAGTTGCAGCTCGGCGCTCTCATCAATGATCTGCGTGCGCCGCGCATCGCCGTAGCGGTCGCGCACGTCTTCAAGCTCCTTGATGATGACGGCGCGCAGCTTCTTCTCGCTGCCCAGAATTTCTTCGTACTCGGCAATCTTCTTGCGGACCTCGGCAAGTTCGTTCAGCAGTTCATCAATGGAGAGCTGGGTCAGGCGATAGAGCTGCAACTCCAGGATCGCGTCAATCTGGCGCAGCGTAAGGCCCTTCTCCTCGTGCGGCAGGCGCTCGCGATCGAGATTGAGAACAATCTCCTTGCCCTTGCCCCATGCATAGAGGTTTTCGCGAGCCTCCACACGGGAGCCCGACCCGCGAATGATCTTGATCACGGTGTCGAGGTTGTCGAGTGCGATCTTGTAGCCTTCCAGTATGTGCTCGCGCTCGCGTGCCTTGCGCAGCAGGAAGACGGTACGGCGCTGGACGACATCGACGCGATGATCGATGAAGGCGTGGATGGCCTGGTCGAGCCCGAGCTCCTTCGGCTGTCCGTTGAGCACAGCCAGGAAGATCATGGAGAAGCTCTCCTGCATCTGGGTGTGCTTGTA
>JAKBHH010000187.1 GCA_021836865.1 Acidobacteriota bacterium | reverse complement strand
GGTGCGCCGCTCATGGCCTTCCACATCGATCAGGTGGTTTGCACGGCAGCCCATCTGCAAGTGGCGACCAGCAAGCTCCCACTGGACTTTGCCATCTCCTACATCCAGGTCACCGGATTCGATCAGAGCGGCGTTGTACACTTTACCGCTGCCCTCACCAATCCGCGTCCGCGCGGCCAGATCCACGCCATTGGAAGTCTGGGGCCGTGGCAGGTTGCCGACCCCGGCGAAACCCCGGTTGCCGGCGAGTATCGTTTTGATCATGCAGACCTGGCCACCTTCAAAGGCGTGGCAGGAATCCTCGCGTCCGCGGGCCGCTACCAGGGCACGTTGCGCCAGATTGCGGTGGAGGGCGAGACCGACACGGCCGATTTCCGCCTCACGCCCTTCGGAACCGTGCTTCCGCTCCACACGCGGTTCAAGGCGCGTGTGGACGGCACTACCGGAGACACCTGGCTGGACGCCGTGGATGCCACCCTGGGCAGCTCGCACTTCACGGCGAAGGGGCAAATCGTCCGTGTCCTCGTCGGCGATGACCAGGGCTTGCCGCGCGGCAAGGGGCATGAGATCGCACTCGCGGTCAACGTGGATCGTGGCCGCATTGAGGACTTTCTGCGACTCACCAGCCACTCCGGCACACCGTTGCTCACGGGCGATCTGCAACTGGAGACGCAGCTTCACATCGCGCCCGGTCCCATGCCCGTTCATCAGCGCATAGAGCTGCAAGGCCAGTTTGCGCTCGACAAAGTTGCATTCACCAGCCAGTCCGTGCAGCATCGCATTCAAGAGCTGAGCCTGCGCGGGCAGGGCAGGCCCGGGGAGCTGAAATCCACATCACAGGTCGAGGTTCAATCACAGATGGAGGGTCGCTTCAACCTTGCCGGCGGTGTCCTCACCCTGCCCGATCTCGCCTACACCGTGCCGGGAGCCGTCATTGCGCTCAAGGGCACATACACGCTCGACGGCGGGGAGTTGAACTTCGTGGGTGTAGCAAGGACGCAGGCAACCGTTTCGCTGATGGTAGGCGGATGGAAGGGCATGCTACTCAAGCCGGCCGACCGATTTTTCAGGAAAGACGGCGCGGGTGCGTCCATTCCCATCCACATCAGCGGCACGCGCCAGAGCCCGGACTTCGGCGTCGACCTGAACCGCCTGAAGACGACCTCCCCGGAGCGCCCTGACGCTCCAGGGCCGCAGCCAACGCCTGCCAGGTAACTTATGTGCCCGACCTAACTCACTTTGTAACTCTGCACACACTCCCCTCCGCTACAATGCGCAGGTAACTCCATTTCGAAAAGCAGGGGACTTCTATGGATACGCTACTTCTCATTCTGCTGGCGATTGCCGCTCTCATAGTTCTGTCGCTCGCGCTGGGCAGCTTCTTTACTGTGAACACCGCGCAGGTTGCCATCATCACTCGCTTCGGCAGGTTTCTGCGCGTGGCCGAGGCCGGCCTGAACTGGAAGGCGCCTTACTTTGATTCCGTTGCCGGCCTTGTCAGCCTTCGCGTCAATCAGATTGCGCTCACCATGGAGACCAAGACCAGAGACAACGTCTTCGTGACTATCCCGATCTCAGTGCAGAACCGCGTTCGCCCGGAAAAGGTTTTTGACGCCTTCTACAAACTCTCTGACCCGGTGGCGCAGATCAAGTCGTATGTCGAGCAGGTGATCCTGGGCCATGTGCCCAGCATGACGCTGGATGAGGTTTTTGCGTCACAGTCCAGCATCGCCGCCGCGGTCAAACAGGAACTTGACGCCGACATGGCGACCTTCGGCTATGAGATCGTCAACGTTCTCGTCACCGACATCATTCCCGACTCCAAAGTAAAGTCCGCCATGAATGACATCAACGCCGCGCAGCGTGAGCAGGTTGCCGCCACCGCACGCGGTGAAGCCGACAAGATTCTCGTGGTAAAGAAGGCCGAGGCGGAAGCGGAGAGCAAGGCGCTGCAGGGACAGGGCATCGCCAACCAAAGGAAAGCGATCATTGAAGGACTTCAGGTCTCCATTGAGCAGTTCCAAAAAGTTGTGGAAGGCGCATCGGCGAAGGAGGTCATGCAGCTCGTCATGGTCACGCAGTACTTTGATACGCTCAAGTCCATTGGCGAAAGCGACAAAACCAACACGCTGTTTCTGGCGCACTCGCCAGGCGCCGTAAGGGACATTTCCGACCAGATTCTGGAGTCGATGCTGGTGGCCCAGAAAGCCAATAGCTAACGCCCCTGAAGAGCCGCGCACTGCCGAGAGCGTATTGCGGCCAAGCCCGGCAGGTGCGTGCCCCCGGGCAGGCATGACTCCATCGGTCATCGCATGACTTTCGCCCGATGTGATAGTTTGACTGCGTCACACCGTTGCCAATTTCACGAGCAGCGGGGACAACATGAGGAGACGCAATGCATTGGACCAGGACCATCCAACGCTGCGCCTTGGCCCTGTCCTTTGGGGTTGCGGCATTCGTCGCCAGGGACCCATCGGCCCCTGCGCAGGCAGCAAATACATCCGTCGCCGCGGAGACGGCTTCAAGGCAGACGACCGGCCAGGAATGGTGGCGTCACACCGTCATTTACGAGATTTATCCGCGCAGCTTTCAGGACTCAAACGGCGACGGGATCGGCGATCTCAAGGGCATCACGTCGAGGCTCGATTACCTCCGCGATCTCGGCATCGATGCCATCTGGCTCACGCCGATCTATCCCTCGCCGGGCATCGACTATGGCTACGACATCTCCAACTACACGGCCATCGACCCCATCTACGGCACCATGGCGGACTTCGACAACCTTGTCGCCGAAGCCCGAAAGCGCAACATCCGCGTGATCATGGATTATGTCATTAACCACACATCGGACCAGAATCCGTGGTTCATCGAATCCCGTTCTTCGCGTACCAATCCCAAGCGTGACTGGTACGTCTGGCACGATGGCAAAGGTGAAACGGCAACTGACAAGGGCCAGCCGCCCAACAACTGGCAGTCGTGGTTCGGAGGCTCGGCCTGGCAATGGGATGAAAAGACACGCCAGTACTACTACCACTATTTCTACGTGCAGCAGCCTGACTTGAACTGGAACAACCCCGAGGTCCGCAAGGCGATGTATGGCGTGCTCGATTTCTGGATGCAGCGCGGCGTGGGCGGGTTCCGCATTGACGCGGTTTCGCGCCTCTTCGAGGACCCGAAGCTGCGCGACGACCC